>NZ_CAWUDI010000050.1:0-57249 GCF_963920925.1 Calothrix sp. CCY 0018
TAAAGGAGAAGGGAAGAGGTAAGAAGGTTGAAGGCTTCCGGCACCCCTCTCCTTATAAAGGAGAAGGGAAGAGGTAAGAAGGTTGAAGGCTTCCGGCACCCCTCTCCTTACTAAGGAGAGGGGAGGGGGTGAGGTTACGAGTGTGATGGAATTGAGTGTTAATTGGAATAAGTAAAATGGATGTACCCTTAAGTTATCAAGAATAAATAACAGTTTTGTTAAAATACTGATATTGCCGGAGGTGAAAACCCATGAGCCAAAGCATTGAAGATAGAGTACGTTGGACAACAGCCGATATTGAATTACTGCCCGATAACGGCGATCGCTACGAAATAATTGATGGGGAATTATTCGTAACTAAGGTACCACATTGGAGACACCAAAAAGTTATTGGCTCTGTCTTCTCAGTTTTAAATGACTACTCAGAACAAAACCAGTCAGGACAAGCGATTCCCACTCCCGGAGTTATTTTTACTGATGCTGATAACGTAATTCCCGATGTGGTTTGGGTAAGTGCATATCGTTTTTCCGCTTTGATTGACGACGCTGGACACCTAACCGGAGCGCCAGATTTAGCTGTTGAAGTACTTTCCTTTATGAGTTGAAAACCAACGTCGCGATCGAGAAGCGAAGTTAAAATTATACGGTTTAAGAGGAGTACAAGAATATTGGATTTTAGATTGGCGATACGCAAAGCGTGACACCGGAGGTGTATCGCAGCAAGTTGAAATTTACAGGCGTGACAAAGCTCAGCTTAAACTGGTTGCAACTTTATTCAGTTCTGATGAGTTAACTTCGCCATTGCTTCCAAATTTTACTTGTTCGGTTTCGCGTCTGTTTCGTTAGTTTTGAAGGTGAAAATAAGTTTACATTTTAATCAAAGCTAAATTATAAAGTTCCGATGAAGAATCAATATTGTTTATCTTTATATAAATCAATTAAATGAATCTTTCGGCGTGTCTGTAGTTAGATAAACAAAGGAATCAACTTCTCGTACTTTTTATTTTGCAATCTTTCTATTTGTTTCGGAAAATTGGAAAAAGAACATAAACAAGAATTGTTAGACGTAGAAAAAATTTTGCTGTTTATATGCGGTTTCACAATGAATATCCTCCGCAAACTACATTTCACGCATTTACTCCGAAAATTAAGTTTTTTTATACTGCTAATATCTACAGCAGTAGCGCTTTTAGTGTCGAACAACTTTAACGTAATATCGGCTCCAACTAATACCTCACAATCCTTTAAATGGAATAACGTAAATATTCAGGGGATGGGTTACGTTACGGGAATGGCGATCGCACCTGTAAAACCCACCGATGTGTACGTCCGCACGGATGTTGGTGGTGCTTATCGCTTCGATCGCAAGAACAACAAGTGGCTACCTTTAATGGATATGTTTAATAGCAACTTTTCGGGTGGGAGTATAGGTGTTGAAAGCATTGCTGTAGATCCGCAGAAGCCTCAAAATATATATGCTGCGGTAAATCATAAAAGTTCAATTATTACTGAAGGTGACACTAAAAAGTACAAATATTCTGGTGAAGTAATAGTTTCCCAAGACAGGGGAAATACCTGGAAACCAACAGGATTGGGTAAAAAAGATGTCTTTATGGGACCTAACCAGGAATACCGTTCCGATACAGGAGAAAGGTTAGCGGTAGATCCAAATAATAGCGAAATAATCTACTTTGGTTCTCGTCGGGATGGATTGTGGAAAAAGAACCCAGAGCAAGAATGGACGCTGGTTGGTGGAGGATTACCATCTGCTAAAAATTTACCGGAATACAATAAATCTAATGGCAAAGAGAACAAAGATTTACCTGGTTATACCTTTGTAGCTTTTGATGCAAGAACTGGAAAAACCAATCAATCAACTCAAACTATATATGTAGGAGTTCACGGAAAAGGTGTATGGCAGAGTAACGATGCAGGTAAATCGTGGCGGAATATTGCCGGAGGGAAAGATCCCTTACGCGGAACGGTTGCTTGTGACGGTACGCTTTATGTCAGTTTTGGAACCTATGCTAAAAGTAAAACTGGTGGAGTTCGTAAATATAAAAACGAAAAATGGGCTGATATCACTCCCGACGGTACAAAAAGAGTTTATTCAGCCGTAGCAGTACAGAATAATAATCCTAATCAAGTAATAGCAATTTCTGACAAATACCTTTACCGTTCCAAAGATGGTGGTAATACTTGGAAAAAGCACACGATGTACATGGGCGCTTACGATGCGAATTATCCCAAAGATAAAATAAATCCAACTGCTCCCAAATATTATCAATCTTATGCTGGAACTGGTGCATCGGTAGTAGTTTTTGATCCAGCAAATCCCAAACAAGTATGGTGGACAAACGGTTGGGGTGTAGCTCGTACCGACGATATAACAGCTAAAGAGCCGAATTTTAAATGGGTGATGAACAACTTAGAGGAACTTGACGCGAATTTAGTAAGAGTTCCACCCGTTCCCAAATCTCAGGGAGGAGCAGATTTAATCAGCGCAGTACAGGACATGATTGGTTTTCGTCATGTCAACCGTTACAAAGTACCCGACAAGAAAATTAATCCCACAAACATTGATGTTAATCCAGATTTTAAATGGGCTAACCCCGATTGGAAAAAATATCCTAAACCCTTTCCTCATGTAGCGGGAGCAACGGGAATGGATTATGCTTACAAAAAACCCAACTATGCTGCTTTTGTGGGTTTTCACCAATGGCAGGCGTTTTATCCAATACATGGGATAACAAAAGATAACGGTAAAACTTGGCAGGCTTTTGAGTCCGTACCCACCGAGAATATGTGGAAAAAGGAGAAATCGAAGCGAGAGAAAACTGTGGCAATGGGTGGGCAAATAGCGATGTCCCCAACCAATCCGCTTAATATGGTTTGGTCGCCGACTTGGGGACCTTATACTCACTATACTATGGACGGTGGGAAAACTTGGAAAATAGCGCGTAACCTAGACCACGAGCCGAAACCCGAACCTTTCGATCCTAATAACGACAAACACACCCACTACGATGCATTACCCAAATCCTGGGCTAACAGCATACATCCATATTTAAGTACGTATATTTTGGCAAGCGATCGCCAAGATCCACAAGGTAAAACTTTTTACTATTACGACGGTTGGAAGTTTTACTATAGTAACGATGGCGGCGCTAACTGGAGGAAGGGAGCAGCCGGTAAATTACCTACATGGAAAGTACGTCCAGCGATAGTTTCTAACCCCACAAAACAAAATGATGTGTGGATGAGTTTTGCTCGCAACCCCGAAGATGTTGAAGGAAATAAACTGTATCGCTCTACGGATGGGGGAAAAACCTTCAATGCAATTTCATCTGTAGACACCTGCGAATTTATGACTTTTGGTAAAGGTGATTCGGATAAAAACCCCTTCGTCTATATATTTGGGCGCGTAGCTGGTGCAAACAAAGATGCCATGTATATTTCCAAAAACATGGGTCAAACTTGGAAGCAAATTAGCAACCCACAAGTGCAGCAATTTCCTGGAATCACTTGGTTAGAAGGGGATATGCGACAATCCAATTTAGTTTATGCAGCTTTAACTGGGCGGGGAATTATGGTTGGGGAAACTGGTAATCCCGAAAGTAAATAATTTTCATAGGTTCGTAGTAAGGGCTTTAGCCCTAAATCCGAGGACTAAAGTCCTTACTACGAACCTATAACGTATACTAAAAAAAAATAAGAGCGAAAAGTTAAAACTCTTAACTCCTCACTCCAAACACCTAACTTTTTAAAAACGGGCGAGGAGGGATTTGAACCCCCGACACCGTGGTCCGTAGCCACGTGCTCTAGTCCACTGAGCTACACGCCCTTGCAACTTAATAATATTAACATATGTCAGTCATATGACACAAGATAATTTTCAAAATTCCCTGAATCCTTTATCTGAAAATGGTTTAACTCATTTAGATAATCGTGGGGAAGCCCAAATGGTGGATGTATCTGCCAAAGCATCCACTGTTAGACAAGCTGTAGCTGCTGGAAAAGTGCGGATGAAACAAGAAACCTTTGCTGCAATTCAATCGGGAAATGCTCCAAAAGGTGATGTGTTGGCAACAGCGAGACTGGCTGGAATTATGGCTGCCAAACAAACAGCGAATTTAATTCCTTTATGTCATCCTTTACCCTTACAAAAAATCAACGTGCAAATAACTCCTTTACCAGAGCTACCAGGTTATGAAATTCAAGCAACAGTCAAAACCAAAGCTGAAACCGGGGTGGAAATGGAAGCTTTAACGGCGGT
The DNA here is from genome assembly GCF_963920925.1 of Calothrix sp. CCY 0018. Taxonomy (NCBI): domain Bacteria; kingdom Bacillati; phylum Cyanobacteriota; class Cyanophyceae; order Nostocales; family Calotrichaceae; genus Calothrix; species Calothrix sp. CCY 0018. The sequence continues at coordinate 4,277 of NZ_CAWUDI010000050.1, forward strand.
TTCTGTTGCTGCATTGACTTTGTACGACATGGCGAAAGCCTTGGAAAAATCGATTCAAATTGAAGCAATACATTTGGTGAGCAAGAGTGGTGGTAAATCGGGGGATTATTTGGTTTAGGGAATGGGGCATTGGGCCGAAGGGCATTGGGCATTAGACATCTCCGGAAAACATTTATATAGTTTGCAAACCTAACCCCCCTTCCCTATGAGGGAAGTGGGGTTTTAAAGCCTCTCAGGGGTGGGGGAGAGGTTTGGAGAGGGGTCTTTTTTCTTTTTCGGAGATGTCTATTAGGAATAAGGAATTGAGTTCAAAATATCCTCTTCGTTTTCAATTCTCATCCTTAACGCTTACTCCATCGGAAGGAGAATAATTTTTGCTACCTGTTTTACAATAATTAGAATATGCTTAATAAATCTTAAAAAATGCAGGCAGCTACAATTCCTTCTACAACTCCGATTCCCGGTAAATATTGGCAATGGCGCGGACACGATCTTTATTTCGTTAAAGCGGGAGAAAAGCATTCTCAACGTCCGCCTTTATTATTAGTACATGGTTTCGGTGCTTCTACCGACCACTGGCGCAAAAATATCGCCGAGCTTCAGCACGATTTTGAAGTATATGCGATCGATCTGTTAGGATTTGGACGTTCGGAAAAACCTAAATTACAGTACGGTGGGGACTTATGGCGCGATCAACTACGCGATTTTATTACTGAAGTAATTGGTGAAAAAGCTGTATTAGCTGGTAATTCCCTCGGTGGTTATGCAAGTTTATCTGTAGCGGCGCAATGTCCTGATTCTGCTGCGGGTTTGGTATTGCTTAATAGTGCTGGTCCCTTTAGTAAGGATGAGCCGACAGTTGAGCCGGAAGCATTGCAATCGGAAATTGAGCCTCCGTTAAATGAAAAACTGCAAAAATTATTCGGCGATTTCGCAAAGTTAATTTTTAAACAACCCTTGGCTCAATTTATTTTATTTCAATACATTCGCCAACGTTGGGTAATTCGTCAAACTTTAGAAAAAGTCTATTTAGATAAAAGCGCAATCACAGAGCAATTAATAGAAGAAATCCGTCGTCCATCTGGTGATGAGGGTGCTTTTGATGTGTTTTGCTCTGTGTTTAGTACTCCCCAAGGAGAGAAAGTAGACGTACTTTTGCAGCAGTTAACTTGTCCGCTGTTATTATTGTGGGGAGAAGCCGATCCTTGGATGAACGCGAAAGAACGTTCCCAAAAGTATCGTCAATATTATCCGCAATTAACAGAATACTATTTAAGAGCCGGTCATTGTCCCCATGATGAAGTACCTTTGCAGTTGAATCCATTGTTGCGAGATTGGGTTTTGTCTATTTGAAGATGGGGGAGAGGGGGTAGAGGGGGAGATAAGGGGAAGAATAAATTATTTGAAATTACTAACTCCTAGACGTAGCACTGCTACGTCTCTACACTCTTAACTCCAAAATCCAAAATCCTGTTAGCGAAAATCCAAAATTATTTCATGGGTTATAAACAAAGTATTGTCCGTGGAGCGATATTTATTATTGCTGCGGAGTTGGTGTTAACTATGAATGGAGTAATTATTAAGTTAGCTTCGGATGGTTTACCAAATGAAATGATTGTTTTCTTTAGAAATGCGTTTGGTTTATTAAGCTTGATGCCGATTTTTGCTCGCGAAGGTATAGCAATTATACATACTCAAAAGCTACATTTGCATTTGGTGCGGGGATTATGCGGTGTAACGGCTATGTATTCTTTATTTTTCGTGCTGGGAAATATTCAATTAGCGAATGCAATGTTGCTCAAAGCGACTATTCCTATATTTATTCCTTTGGTTGCTTTTAGCTGGTTAAAAGAAAGAATTTCAGTTGTGGCTCGTTTGGCGATCGCCATTGGTTTTTGCGGTGTATTCTTAATTTTGGAGCCTGGTACGGATTTCAATTGGATAATGTTAATTGGTTTATTTAGCAGTGCTTTCGCTTCGGTTTCGATGGTAACTATACGTAAGCTATCGGCTACAGAACCGGCTGTCCGTACAGTTTTCTATTTTGCAATTATTGCAAGTTTGGTATCGGTTATACCTTTAACTTGGGCTTGGAAAACTCCTACTTCTTTCGAGTGGCTACTGTTGATGGCTTTAGGTATTTGCAGTACTGTGGTTCAATTGTTGACAACTCGCGGTTATGCATCCGCACCTGCTTCTCAAGTGGGAATTTTTTCTTATTCTTCAGTTATATTTGGTGCTTTAATTGGCTGGTTGTTTTGGAAAGAATTATGGGATGTAAACTCACTTATAGGCGCTGTGTTTATTATTGGTGCGGGTTTCTTAACTCTTCGCAGTCGCGATAAGACGGTATCTGTAAATGAGTAATTGGGGATTGGGCATTGGGCATTGAAAATCGAAGAAAAACAATACTAAATTAACTTAAATTTATAAATAATATTTATTGTTAATTGTTAATTGATAATTGTTTACTATTTCACAATATAAGATTTGATTTGATCTTCTAAGTCATTGCTAATAATTTCTTTACCGATACCGGGGTTATCTAAATTAACTCGAATGTAACTTTTGGCATCAAACTTTTTATCGTTACAGCGGTTCCCTCTGTTATGAAGTACAGTTCAATCTTCTTGGTTTTTGACTTACGGCTTCTGCCTTAAAGTAAGGTGTACCTCATTACACCGGGAAGTGCTGTATCTGTATCTTCAGTTATTTCGAGGAATATTGCACTCCTTGCAAATTATCAATCAATTTTGGATTTTAACATTTGTTTTGTTTTGAATATCCCTCTCCCTATGCACCCTCTCCCAAGTTTAGGAGAAGGCAGGGCTTACCTCATTTATCTGCAAAATGCTGTATGTATTTTCAACCAAAATCCAAAATCCAAAATCCGTCGATGCTTATTTTTGGGGACAGAAACCGACACCCCAACGCCACTTGTCTCAACGCGCTTGTTTTCCTTCGGGTATCTCCCAAGGGGAGACGCTGCGCTAACGGCAGTTCGCTCAACGGGGGGAACCCCCGCACGCGACTGCTCTCACCGCGCACGAGAGTGGCTCAACTTTCCGCAAAATCCAAAATTCAAAATCTTTTACTCCTCAACTTGCCCTTGACGATGGATATTTAGAATATCGCTCATTTTTTTGATTTGATTAAAGACTTGCTCTAATTGTTTTTTATCAGAAACTTCTATTCCCAAATCTATTAATGCCGGTTGATTGATGGCGGTTTTTACATTAGCATGAGAAACGTTGATTCCTTGGTCGCTTAACCGAGATAAAATATCTTTGAAAACTCCAACGCGATCTAAAGCTTCAATCTGTACGTTGACGCTGTAACTTTGAGGACGATGCTTGATTTCTTCGCTGTGATTCCAGCTAACAGGTACTAAACGCTCGCAACCCGTGTTTTTCAAGTTATAACATCCTTGACGATGAATCGAAATTCCCCTACCTCGGGTAACTATACCAATAATTGATTCTCCTGGAATGGGAGTACAGCAACCTGCAACATGATGCATTAATCCTTCTACGCCAATGATTGGCGAATCGCTTTTGCGAGAAGTAGTGTTTCCTTCTCGTAATGCTTTTGGTGTGGAGGTTGGTAAATTAGAAACAACTTCATCCAAATCTGTATCTATAGGTTGTTGCTCTTTAACTATTTCTCTCCATCGATTTAACACTAAGTTCAAGGTGATTTCACCGTAACCTAAAGCAGCAAGCAAGTCTTCAACGCTGTGATAGTTACATTTGTCTGCTACTGCTTGCATTGGTTGGGATTTAAGTAAGCTTTCAAAACCAGCTTTACCCAAATCTTTTTCTAATAGTTCTTTACCCCTAGCAATATTTTCTTCTCGGCGCGAACGCTTATACCATTGCTTGATGCGATTTTTGGCCGCTGAAGTAGCTGCAAAATTCAACCAGTCTAAACTAGGATGACAATTTTTTTGAGTAACAATTTCAACAATATCGCCATTGTCTAAATTGGTAGAAAGCGGTACCATTCTTCCATTAACTTTGGCTCCAGCGCAATGGTTGCCTACTTCGGTATGAATGCGATAGGCAAAATCCACCGTGGTAGAATTCGGACTCAAGGCAACTAAATCGCCTTTTGGCGTAAATACATAAATATCGTCTTCAAAAAGATTATCTTTGATGCTTTCTAAATATTCTTGAGCGTCTTTGAGGTCGCTTTGCCATTCTAATAACTGTCGCAACCAGGTAAATTTCTCATCTGCTGCGGTCATTTGATTGTTATTAGAACCACCTGTTTCCTTATACTTCCAATGGGCTGCTATGCCATACTCGGCAATCCGATGCATTTCTAAGGTGCGGATTTGCACTTCCATTGGACGGCCCCAGGGACCAATTACGCCAGTATGCAATGATTGATAGCGGTTGGGCTTAGGAAGTCCGATATAATCCTTGAATCTACCAGGAATCGGACGAAAAGAATCGTGAACCAATGCTAAAGCGCGATAGCATTCTTCGTTGGTATTTACAATAATCCGCAGCGCTGCTAAATCAAAAATTTCGTGAAATTCTTTATTTTGACGGTGCATCTTTTGATAAATACTATATAGATGCTTGGGACGACCTGATAATTCCTTGCAGGGAATTCCGACTTCTTTCAAACGAGAACGTACAGTTTCGGTTACTTTACTTAATCTCTGTTCCCTCGCTTCTCGTTTGTCGGCAACTAACTGCTGCATTTGACGGAAAGAATCGGTTTCAAGATACTTAAAGGCTAAATCTTCCAATTCCCATTTGACGTGCCAGATTCCCAGACGATTGGCTAAAGGAGCAAAGATTTCTCTAGTTTCTAAAGCTTTGCTGCGACGCTTATGTTCTGGCATCGCTTCCAAAGTCCGCATATTATGCAAGCGATCTGCCAATTTTACAACGATGACGCGAATATCCTGAGCCATAGCTAAAAACATTCGGCGAAAGTTCTCTGCTTGGCTTTCTGTTTTACTTTTAAAATTAATTTTGGAAAGCTTAGTTACCCCTTCAACTAAGCGTCTTACCTCTTCCCCAAACAGTTCTTCTATTTGTTCGATGGTAACTTCTGTATCCTCAACTACATCATGCAAAAATCCAGCTGCTATCATAACAGAGCTGCCTCCTAAATCCCTGAGTATTCCCGCAACAGCAACGGGATGACAAATGTATGGTTCCCCAGATTTTCGCATCTGTCCTTCATGGAGGTTATAAGCAAATTGAAATGCCCGACTTATTAAATCTTTATCCGCATAATCTGGGTCATTTTGTTGATTTTCTTTGTTTTGGGCGGATGTTGAATCCAAACAATCTTTTAACCATTCCGGAACAGGAATATTAATTTTAGAATCTACAACTGTAGTGTTCATGTATGAGCCGAGGGGTTTACTATCTAAGAGGGTTGGACGACGCAAACGACATTGCTGTTTTTGCGATGCCCCTTTCATTGTTAAAGATAAATTAGCTAATTTAAAAGGTTTGTTTTCAAGTAGCAATGTTTTTTTCATCGAATAAGTGTTCCGCATGATAATTGTTCAAAAAGGGTAACGGCAAATAAAGCCTCAATGCTTAACTTGAGGCGGCTGTGGAAAAATTAATTTTTAAAGATTAAATTATTGGATGAGATAAAATTCGTGACATTAATACTATCTCAATAATTATTACTATGTCTCTCAACAAGCAGAAATATCGTGCATTTAAAACTTTATTAGAGCAATTGCGTGCCGATATCTCTTCTAATTTAACCAACGCCTCCGAACTGCGCCAGGGTATGGCATCTTTGCAAAGCTTTTTCCGTGCCGATATCGTACCTTTAACTACTCAATATCCCACAGAGCAGTCCTATCAGACCGAAATCAGCAAGCAGTTACGGTTATTACAAATAGATATAATGTTTTTTCAAGGAGCGCGACAAGCTTCCACTATTAAAGGCAGAATAGATGCTCTAAGCGAACGTTTAACAACCCTGATTGGATACTGCGATGCCATTCTTAAGATGGATAAAGTAGCAGATGACAATGAAAAATTAAAATGAAAGCATCAAAAAATGAAAAACAACCAATAGCATTCTCTTACAGCTTATTTTCCATTTTAAAAAAGAAAACCGTTGTAAAAGTTTAGTATTGGCTTCTATATTTTTTCAGCACTTCTACTTGGAGAGTGGTGTTTAGCTTTCAAGTAGATATTAACATTTTTATTCTTCTTTTTGGTAAATAAGTCATACTCATATAGAAGTATTTTATATTATAGGCTTGAGAATTAGTTGTCAGTCGGTTATTTCTGCCGATAATGGTTAATAGGATTAGATCGAGGCGCTATTTTTTGTTTTTTTACGATCTGACGATCGCAACCCCTAATGAATTTACATGAGCAAGGTATTTTTCATTTTGTTCGGTCAACTGTAATCGATAATACCACTATTACATTTACATAAGTCGATCAATTGAAGTAACAAGCTTTCTAAAGCAAATCTGCTAAAGTATAAAAAATTTTAAGAAACAAAGGCAACCGAAAACGGGAACAGAGGAACAATAATAACACGAATATTGATTTGTTACGGAAGTGCAATATGCTCTTTTTGTTTCTAATAACTAATAGGACTAATTAATAACTATGAGTGATGTTTTATTATCGATTGAAAACCTCCGTGTAGGTTATGCAACGAGCAGCACGGAAGAGGAACAATGGGCAGTTGATGATGTATCTTTTACTCTGCAACCGGGTGAGAGGATGGGATTGGTAGGAGAATCTGGTTGCGGTAAATCCACTTTGGGACGTGCTGGAATGCGACTGTTACCTACTTCTACACGCATAGAAGGGCAGGTAATCTTTCAAGGACGAAATGTATTTGAGATGACAGCCGAACAACTGCGTAGATTTCGCGGGGAAGCGGTAGCATTAATCTTTCAAGATCCGATGACGCGCCTAGATCCGCTAATGACAATCGGCAATCATTGTTTAGAAACTCTCAAAGCCCATTCACCTCAACTTTCCAACTTACAGGCAAAAGAAAAAGCGATCGCCACTTTGCAAAAGGTAAACATTCCTCCCGAAAGATGGAGTCAGTATCCCCACGAATTTAGTGGTGGAATGCGTCAAAGAGTTGCGATCGCTTTAGCTTTATTATTAAATCCTAAATTAATTATTGCTGACGAACCCACAACCAGCCTAGATGTCACCGTTTCCGCCCAAATTTTGCAAGAATTAACCAGATTGTGCGCCGAAGAAAACATGGGATTGCTGTTAATATCCCACGACTTAGCAATGGTTGCCGAATATTGCGATCGCATTGGGGTAATGTTCCAAGGAAAGATGGTAGAAACTGGTTTATCTAAGGAAGTATTTCAAAATCCGCAGCACGAATACACCCGTTCATTGTTACAGGCAGCATTGCACATACAAACATTTTCCCCTTCGGAGAACGCAGATACAGTAGGGGAATTATCAACCAGTCTCAACAAAAACTCATCTAATGTCACGCCGTTGCTAGCAATCAAAGAATTAAAGCAGCATTATACTATCGAACCCAACTTTATAGAAAGAATATTCAAAGGACAAGGGCAAACCATCAAAGCAGTAGACGGGATCGACTTAGAACTATATCAAGGAGAAATTCTCGGATTAGTTGGCGAATCTGGTTGTGGAAAAAGCACCTTATCGCGGACAATTTTACAATTAATTCGCCCTACTGGCGGTAAAGTTGAATTTTTAGGTAAAGAATTAACCAGTTTGTCGCGCAAACAAGTACGCTCCGAAAGACGACAAATGCAGATGATATTTCAAGATCCCCACGCTTGTTTAAATCCGACAATGACAGTAGGGCAAAACATAGCCGATCCGTTAATCATTCATCATCTCGCCGACGCAGGAGCAGCAAAAGAAGAAGTATTGTGGATGCTCGATAAAGTCGGCTTAAATCCATCAGAAATGTACTATCAACGGTATCCCTCCGACTTATCCGGCGGGCAACAACAAAGAGTGGCGATCGCCCGTGCTTTGATAACCCGTCCAAAACTAGTAATTTGCGACGAGCCTGTAAGTATGTTAGATGCCAGCGTACAGTCGCAAGTTTTAGATTTAATGCTGGAATTAAAAGAAGAATTCGAGTTAACTTACTTATTCATCACCCATGACTTATGGTTAGCAAGATTTCTATGCGACAGAATCGCCGTCATGCATGGTGGTAAAATCGTCGAATTAGGTGCCACACAAGAAATTTTCGGTAATCCCCAGCATCCGTATACAAAAACTCTGCTCGCCGCCGCGCCTTTGTTAGCAAGAGCTTAGGGAAGGGATGGGGGGATGGGGAGATGGGGAGACAAGGGGAAGATAACTCCTAACAATTACCAATTACCAATTATCAATTACCCATGCCCCATGCCCCAATTCCCTTAATTAAGCATCGGATAATTATTCAAACTCGCTCCATATAATTCAACAAATCTTCTGTAAAGCGACATACTTTTACAGTTAGAAACTTTGCCTATCTTAAGCAAGCTATCTCGATTTTTTTCAGCGAGATTGCGTAAGTAAGGTAAATCTTCAAATAAAGTTAAACAAGAAGCAAAATGCAGCAGTAACTGTAAAAATGGCTTAAACCATTGTAAATCGCTGTAAATATCAATAAAGAAATAATGCTCGTTGTCATTCAAAGGAACGGCGTGAAAGATTACAGTTATTCTTCTTTGGTTGTAAACTGGAATACTTAATTCTACCGTGTAGGGATTGTGCAAAATTAAATCTACCTCTACAGTGGGTTGTCTCCAAATTCTTAGAGGATTAAAAGGAGAATCCAGCATAGTTTGGAATTTAATAACCCCACCATTTTCTGTCAGATGAAAATCACTGATATTGACAACTTTCAGATTATTTAAACTAAAATGGTGAATGCTTTCTAAATGCTTTAAATTTAATAAATGATAAATTTGGCAAATATAAGGAAAAGGTAATATATACTCTTGACTAATCATATACCTTTGCTTCAAATCGGACTTTAAGCCCAGATTATTACAGAGATTTCTTTGTAAAGCTAAGACATCACGTTGTTCTAGTGAATTTTCAGGCCTTAAAAACAGCCAGCTTGCAAAGAATAAAGAAGCTGTAAATAACTGTATAACTTCAATTACAGATATATAACCGTCAGCAAACGCAGCAACACTTCTGTCGCCAATACCAAACAGCCAAGATGGAATACCAAACAGCCAGATTCCGCTTCTGACTCTACCGATAAGAAAAGCAATCTCTTTAACTTTATTACTCTTTTTATTCTCAACCAATTTTGTAGTTGTAATATTATCTTGCATAGGATATTACTGTCGTGTTGGCATAGCGAAAACTACCCATTTACTTAAACAGAGCAAAAGGGTTTTATCTAAGGAATGCAAATTGATCGGATAAACTTATACTGCTAAAAAAATGTTAGTATGATGCACAAATAAAATTAGTTAAATAAGCGATTATTTGTGTCCCTGCAAAAACACAAATATGTAAATAGCATCTAGATAAACCGCATTAAATTAAATTTATTTTCCTTAATTAGCAAGTAAAAATATAGGGTATCAGGATACATATGTTTATTTTAGTAAAATTATATTGACTTTTACCGCATTCTAACCATTTATGTCCATAGTCTGACATATGTCGAAAAGTTTAAAAATTACATCAGTCTAAAGACAGTAATTCAGTTAGCAGTGGAATGGCAGGAGGGAGAGGGGGTAGAGGGGGTAGAGGGGGTAGAGGGGGTAGATAATTTGACAAGTAAGCTTAGAGCAGGAAGGGAGTAAGAGTATTAGAGCAAATAATCACTGATAATCGAATCCGCCTTGGAATAAATTCCCAGGCTCATAGCAAAAGTCCTCTAAAGAGGACTGTATAAAATTTCGGTAACTGCTAACTGCTAACTACTAACTGATTTCGATGTCTGCATCGCCATTTGAACTAAGCCGGGGAAGAATTTATAAGCGGCTGACATAACGGAACCCGCACCAACTACGACTTCATCTTTTTGATGTTTGACTGCATCCCAAACTGCATCTGCGACATCTTCTGGTTTGCTGGCTGCTGGGGATTCTAATAAACTACTCATGGAATTACGGCGTTTTTCGGCTTCTTGCTCGCTACTTCCGCGAAACTGCGCTCTTTCCATAAAATTACTGTCTGTAGCGCTGGGATGTACTGCACCTACATGAATATTTTTTGGTTTTAATTCCAAACGCAAAGTTTCCGTCAACCCGGTAATCGCGTACTTGCTGGTACAGTAAACAGTCATTTCCGGTAAAGGCAATTTACCACCGATAGAACCTACATTTACAATTGTTCCAGCACCACGAGCTATAAAATGCGGTAAAATTGCGTGAATTGTGTGAATATATCCCCAGAGATTTACATCAATTATACGATGCCAATCATCCACAGAAGTATTTTCAATTGGACCACTCATGCAAACTCCAGCATTATTGATTAAAACATCAATGCTGCCAAAATATTCTAAAGCCTTTGATATTAAGTTATTTACTTCTGCTTCCTGACTAACATCGCAAGGTACAGCCAGTACTTTTGTTCCAATTGCCCGAACTTCCGCCGCCGTTGCTTCCAAAGTTTCGGGCGATCGCGCAGTCAAAACCAAATCGTATCCTTTGCGGGCAAATAAAAGTGCCGTTGCTTTACCAATTCCTTGAGAACCACCTGTAATAATTGCACTAGGCATAACAAATACTATCAATATTTCTGTATTATTTCTTCATATTGTCGTTCATAAACTCGAAATGATTATCCGTCATGCGACTGAAAATGATTTACCCGCGATCGTGGCGATATACAACGCTTCAATTCCCAGCCGTATGGCAACAGCGGATTTAGAACCAGTATCTGTACAAAGTCGGATCAACTGGTTTAAAAATCGTTCTCCGGTAAAACATCCCCTTTGGGTTATAGAAATTGGGGATGTAATTGCAGGGTGGTTGAGTTTTCAACCTTTTTATGGAAGACCAGCTTATCATGCAACAGCCGAAGTAAGTATTTATATTGCTACAAACTATCAGCGTCGCGGTTTGGGAAATAGACTTTTAAAAGAAGCGATTCGTCAAAGTCCTAATTTGGGTTTAAATACATTAATTGGATTTATTTTTGAACATAATGAAGCGAGTTTAAAACTGTTTGAAAAATTCGGTTTTGAACGTTGGGGACATTTGCCGGGGATTGCGGAGCTTGATGGTGTAGAGCGCGGGTTGGTGATTTTAGGGTTGAGGGTTGGGTAGATTTTATTGAAGGTGAAATTAGGGCAGGCAGGGATGCCTACCCCACAAGAATTGGTAATACCTGGCGGTTGAAACCGCTTCTACACAAGCAAAACCCACCTCCGTGGGTTAATTGTAGGTTGGGTTAGACGCACGAGTAATTTATATAGATAACGAAAAATATAAATGCGTCGTAACCCAACATTTACATTTTGGTTTTTTAATAGATTATTTAAACATCAGTTTCAATAATAATATAATTTTCATCATCTCCTAAAGCTTCATAACTTTGCTTAAAAAGCTCAAAAGCATTTTCATCAATCCATAGCGAATCACTTGGTAAATTATTGTTCCTTATCGCTACACGCTTTCGCATAACAACTTCCGAGCAAGTTACAAAATATAATTTGACTTGTGCATTGGCAATTTTAGCTTTACAACGTGCTTCATCGCGAGATTTTCGACTCCAAAAACCAAAATCTAAAATAACATCTCGATCTAAGCGAAGAAGTTGCATGGTAAGATTCCAAATCAAATCGGAAATTCGCTCATAGTAATCTGGGAATTTTTCTTCATCTGGATTATTACCGTAGAGTTTTACCATCGATTCATCGTGAGTAAAACGTATAGCTGAAATTTCTGTTTCTAGTTTTCGAGCAAAAGTTGTTTTACCCGCTCCTGCGAAACCATAGATTAAGTGAAGATTTGTCATTGATCATAATACCTGGCGAATGTAATTCACGGCTACACAGGCGAAACCCACCTCCGTGGGTTCATTGTAGGTTGGGTTAGACGCACAAATCATTTATATGGATAACGAAAAATGTAAATGCGTCGTAACCCAACATCCGAATTTTGATTTTTATGAAACAATATCGAATACATTTTTATACGAATTTTTGTATTTGATTCTATATTTAATTCTTCTATTGTTGGCGTTGGGTTTCGTTCCTTAACCCAACCTACGAACTATTTTCATCGTAAACACTTCCATCCGGCATAATTGTTCTACAAAAAATAGAACGTTCAATCATTTCTGGAATGAACTCGGTTCCAGTCAAATCGGCATCAGTTAAGTTTGCACCAATCATACTGGTAGTTCGGATATAAGCGTTAGTCAACTTAGCACCAGTCAAATCGGCGCTATCAAGGTTGGCATGGCTAAGATCGGCACCAGTCAAATCAGCACCTCGCAAATTGGCACTTCGCAAACAAGTCTGACCAAAATCAGTTTCTTTTAAATTAGCTCCATTCAAATTAATTCCTTCCAAAAAGAGTTCATCAATAGAAGAATTACTCAAATTAACACCACTTAAATTAGCACCAGACAATTCATCAGTATACTCAAGCTTGATGTTAGAAAAATCTCTTTCTCCCGAAGCATAACGGTGCAATAACTCTTCAGCTTCTACACTTTTTCTAGTAGCCATAACGCTGACTCATAAAACACATTAAAGATTTCAAGATATCGATTATTAATGATGTTAAATTACCACGAAGTAACTTAAATAGCCCACGAAGGTGGGCTTTGCTTATGTAGCCCCAGACTTCTAGTCTGAGGGTGAATGAATATTCGCGTAATGTTGGCTTCGGCTTCCTTTCACCCGTCCGAATAAGTTCTAAAATAAATAAAACCCTTCCCAAACACTAATAAGATGAATTTAATTCTATGCCACACAACAGCAGATTTTGATACGCTGGGGGCTGCGGTGGGGTTGACGCGGTTGCTTGAAGGCAGCCTGATTGTTTTACCTGGTGGCTCTCATCCCACCGTCAAGGATTTCTTAGCGCTACACAAAGATGAATATCCGATTATCGAACGACGTGCGGTAATTACTGAAGATATTCGCTGTTTGGCTGTGGTTGATACTCAGCAGCGCAACCGTTTGGGCAAGGCTGCTGAATGGTTCGATTTACCTCATATAGAAAAGGTTATTGTTTACGACCATCATTTAGAACAAACCCTTGATATCCCAGCTACTGAGGCTCATATTTATCCTGTAGGTGCGGCTACGACTTTGGTTGTACAAGAATTACAGAAGCAGGGTATTTCTTTAACTGCTACGGAAGCTACTGTGATGGCTTTAGGTATCCATGTTGACACTGGTTCTTTAACCTTCGAGCATACGACACCGGATGATGCTTTGGCTTTGGCTTGGTTGATGCAGCAGGGTGCTAGTTTGTCGGTGGTGAGTGACTATATTGAACCGGGTTTATCTCCTCATTTGCAACAGTTGTTGAAAATTGCTTTGGAAGATATTGAAACTGAGAAGGTACGCGGTTATCAAGTTGCTTGGGTGATTCTTAAAACTGAAGAATTTGTTCATGGGTTATCGGCTTTAGCGTCAGAATTATTGCAATTGATGGAAATTGACGCTTTGTTATTGGCTCACGAATACCAGAAAAAAAATAGTAATGGCTTGTCGATAATAGCTCGTTCCCAAATTCCCCAAACTAATCTCAATGATATTTTGGCACCTTTTGGAGGTGGTGGTCATACGAAAGCTGCATCTGTAAGTTTAAAAGATGTGAATTCCCAAGAAATATTAAATCAAGTTGTTGAGGAATTGAAAAAATCGATTCCTTATCCACCAACAGCGCGAGATTTAATGTCTTCTCCGGTGCGTACTATTCCACCAGATACCACCATCGAGGAAGCGCATCGGATTTTGTTGCGTTACGGACATTCTGGTTTATCGGTGGTTGATGCTTCTGGGGATTTGGTAGGAATAATTTCTCGTCGCGATTTGGATATTGCTTTACATCACGGATTTGCTCATGCTCCGGTGAAAGGCTATATGTCAAAGAATCTCAAGACGATTGCACCGGATGCAGAATTACCGGAAATTAAATCGTTGATGGTAACTTATGATATCGGACGTTTACCAGTTTTGGAAAATGGCAAGTTGCAAGGAATTGTAACTCGTACCGATGTTTTACGGGAATTGCATCAAGAAAAGGAAGATGAAGAAAAGCACAGAGAAAGAGAGAATTTAGCAACTCCGACATTAGATGAATTGCGATCGCGATTAGAACCAGTTTTATGGGAATTTCTGACAAAAGTATCCTCGGAAGCAGAGCAGCGAGGTTGGCATTTATATATAGTTGGCGGCGCTGTACGAGATTTATTGTTAGCCAATCCCTCGGAGCCGTTGCTGCTTCCAGATATTGATATGGTGGTTGATGGTTTTCATAATGCTGCTGATGTTGGTGCTGGTGTGGAGTTGGCTTCGGCGATTCAGCAAATTTACCCCGGTGCGCGTTTGGATGTCCACGGCGATTTTCAAACTGCTGCTTTGTTATGGCACAATGACGATAAGTTAGATTCTTTATGTATAGATATCGCTACAGCAAGAACGGAATTTTATCCTTACCCAGCCGCGAATCCGGTAGTTGAAGCAAGTTCGATTCGTCAGGATTTATATCGCCGGGATTTTACGATTAATGCTTTGGCTTTGCGGCTGACTCCTCCAAATCCGGGGAAATTATTAGATTTTTTTGGCGGGTTATTAGATTTACAAGCTAAGCAAATTCGAGTTTTACACGCTAACAGCTTTATTGAAGATCCAACAAGAATTTACCGCGCCGTGCGGTTTGCGGTGCGTTTGGGTTTCCATTTAGAAAAGCAAACCGAAGAATATATTCGCTACGCAATTGATAGCGGCGTTTACGAGCGTACAACAAAAGAAAATTCCAAAACACCGGCTTTACAAACTCGTTTGAAGTCGGAATTAAAATATATTCTGCAAACTTCCTATTGGAAACCAGCTTTACAAATGTTGAGTGAGTTAAATGCTTCTGTGTGCATTCATTCAACTTTGAAAATAGATGAAGATTTACTCAGACAGCTACATTTAATGGAGCGTTGTTTGCAAAAATTTGATTCTGGCGAGCAAAGATTTACCCATTGGCAGATGCGATTGGAAGTGATAATTGCTCATTTACAACCGGAATATCGGGGGAAGGTAGCGAAAAATCTACAGTTTCCAGATGAGAGTATTAAAAGGTTGGAGAATTTAGCCGCAGCGAAAAAGAACGTTTTAGAAAATTTAGATCGATGTCAAAAGCCTTCGGAAGTGGTTAAGCTGTTGCGAAAATACGACTTACCAATGTTGATTTTTATCGCATTGCAAAGTCCGAGAATTATTAGAAAACAAATTTGGTATTATTTGGCGGTGTTATCAAATGTAGAAGCACCTTTGAATGGTAATGATTTGAAGAAATTGGGATATAAACCGGGGCCACAATTTAAGCAAATTTTGGATGATTTATTGGCGGCTATTTTGGATGGGGAGGTTGAGGATAAAGGTAGTGGGGAGGAGTTTTTGAGGAAGAATTATCCGATTTAAACGCAGAGGAGCGCAAAGGTAAACGCGAAGGTACGCGGAGTTTCTATTACTAATGACATAGTAAAAAATAATTCCTCATTCTTAAGACATATTTACTCATTAATCTAATTATATATCTACAAAATTCCCATCCCCTGGGAGAGGATTTTGTATTTACCCAGATTGCGATACTATCTGAACGCAAGGAAGTTATCGTAGTTTTAATTTTGACTACTTTTAAGGTTTTGAATAAATAACTTTAACTTCTAAAGCGTTCCAAGAGAGATATTAAGAGAGGACAATAAAATGGGATACGAATTACCATCTCTTCCCTATGACTACACGGCTTTAGAACCTGCTATTTCTAAAAGTACTTTAGAATTTCATCACGATAAGCATCATGCGGCTTATGTAAGTAAGTACAATGATGCAGTCAAGGGAACGGAATTAGATAAAAAATCAATTGAAGAAGTAATCAAAGAAATTGCCGGAAATTCCGAAAAGCAGGGACTTTTTAACAACGCTGCTCAAGCTTGGAATCATACTTTTTATTGGCAATGTATGAAGCCTAATGGTGGTGGTACTCCTGGAGGAGATTTAGCTAAAAAGATTGATGCTGATTTGGGCGGTTTCGATAAATTTGTGGAAGCTTTCAAGTCTGCTGGAGCAACTCAGTTTGGTAGTGGTTGGGCTTGGTTGGTGCTGGATAACGGTACTTTAAAAGTTACAAAAACACTTAATGCTGATAATCCTTTAACTAGCGGACAAACTCCTTTATTAACAATGGATGTCTGGGAACACGCTTATTATTTAGATTATCAAAACAAACGTCCCGCTTACATCGATGATTTTTTGGGTAAGTTAGTTAATTGGGATTTTGTTGCTCAAAATATGGCAGCAGCATAGTTTTTGATTAAGTTTTGATTAACTTGGGTGGGTGAAAGCTCACCCAATTTTAAGTCTTTTTATATGAGTTTAGAATCCCGATTAATTGATAACGGGGAATAGTCAATTCTAATCCACTAGAAATGTTCTTCATCGGTAAAAGCATAATAATTTTGTCATGTCTAGCGGGTCACAATAAAGACACTCGACTCGACTAAAATCGTGCTTTTTAGCGATAGAATACAGAATCTCTTGGGTTTCAGGAAAATCATTCGACGAAATATGGTTTTCAACCATAGAATATTCTTGAGGAGTAACTAAAGACCAGCTTTTTTGTACTTCTTCTAAATAACGTCTGATATAAGTTTCTCGATTTTCTTCTGGTTTGCGAACAACATCGATGAGAATAAAAACACCGTTAGTAGTCAAGAGATTTAATAGCTGACCAATAATATAGTCCTTTTGTTCAACTAACAGATGATGGAGAGCAAAAGATATTAGGATTACATCAAAGCTATCCTTTTGATTTTCAACTAATTGGGGAATTAATTCCGAAAAATCTCCTTCTGTAAAGGTTTTAGAACAATTAATCGGTGCCATATTAGAGTTAGCAATCTTTAGGGCTGCTTCAGAAAGGTCTATACCTTTGTAAGACTCTACAAAAGTATTTAATAAAGCTTGTGCTGTAAAGCTTGCATCCCCACAGCCCAATTCAAGCATTTTAAAAGGCTTTTGATAACTCACCAGTAATTCGTGGAGGACATCGTAAATTTCGCGGTGTCCCATGTAATTACTGTTTAATATTTTTTGATAAGTTGTCCACTGATTGTTAAACAACTCGTTAGAACGAGGAGATATCTTTTGCGAATCTTCTGTACAAGCCATGTTTAATTTAAAAACAAAAGTAATAGCAGAACAAAATTAATGATAGAACCTCATTACCCAAAAATTATCATGTCCTTTACTTATCGCGAATGCAAAGTTCAAATTGAACGCGATACATTTAATCAACAAGATATTTATGCTGCTTGGGTAAATCACGATGCAGGTTGCGCGATCGCCGTACCTTATGCTGCTACTCCTAATGAAGCTATCAAAAAATCAAAGCAGTGGATAGACAAAAGATTTAATTTAAAAAGTTAATTATTTTAAAACCTAATATACGAAGAAAAGATAATATGCTGAACTGATGGCTCTACTCTATCGATTAAATAAGGATGCAAATATTGTTGCGAGTTTGCCGAAGCTTGATAATCTTCTGCTTGATATTCTAATTCAGACTCTGTATTAATTTTAGGTTGATTAAAGGTTGATAACTTTGACCATACAACAGAAAAAGGGTTTGGGATGTTCTTCGCCATGCTCTTTACCTACAACAAAATTTATTCTTTATTGTAAGTAAATTTATTACTTCCGGAGATTGTTTTTTATATCGAAATGTGAATATAAGTAAAGCTGTTCTTTGCTTGTTTTGAACAGAGCGAGTCCACAATTGCTCATGTGGATTCAGTTGTAACCGAGACGTAGCTGCGGCTATGGTTATGCTCAATTGGGCAACGGGATTAGGAACTAGTCTCGATAAACACGGATTCGGCGGCTCTACTTCTACTCATTGCGGTGGGTTGGCGGCAACTGTCGAAAGTGAAGTGTCAGAAACCTCGTCCATCTTAGAGAGATGGGCAGGGTAGTTCATAGAGATTATCCTCGAAATTCTGAGCAAATATCGCCATATGCATAAAAGATTGGAAACCGTCAAGTACAATAAAACCAATTGTTAAGCTATTAAAAATACCGATATATAAGCATTACAGCTATTATTAAAAATATTTATCCTATATATATCGTAAATAAACTTTACAAAGGTTTAAATAAAATGGTAGGCTAATTTACAGAAAAGCTAAATCGGTAAAGGAAAGATTTTTGACTTAACGCAGTTATTTTGTTGAGTATCAAAGGTTAATTTAAGCCTTTGCCGTTAAGCCGAAGATGTATTTGCAAGATATACCTGAAACTGGCTGAATCAACTACGCAGAAAAACTCAACAGTCGCAACTCGAATAAGTAGCGATTGTAGCTTCGGGCATACTATTTGTTCGGGATAGATTTAGTATGTCAAGGTGTATCTGCTTTAAGAATCTTTGGTAGCTAACTAAGAAAAAAGACTTATTGGAGATTGAAATTTAAATCATGGCTTTAACTTTAGATTCTGCTCAAAATATTTTCAAGGGAACTCAACTTCCCAGCCAAATTCCGGCTACCATCGCGCTATTCGATCAACTGAGTGTAGATGACAAACTAGCCTATTTATGGTATGCATATACCGAAATGGGTAAAACAATTACCCCCGCAGCACCTGGAGCAGCAAGATTACAGTTAGCAGAAAGTTTGCTTACCCAAATCAAGCAGATGTCTCCTGAAGAACAGACAAAGGTAATGCGAGATTTGGCTAACCGCGCTGAAACACCCATTAGCCGCTCCTATGGCTTCTTCAGCGTTAACACCAAGCTAGCTTTCTGGTTTGAATTAGGAGAATTGATGAAGCAGGGAGTAGTTGCTCCTATCCCAGCTAACTATCAAATGTCCGAAGGCGTGAAAGTAGTATTAGAAACTACCCAAAACCTCGATCCAGGTCAGCAAATTACAGTGTTGCGTAATACTGTAGTAGATATGGGATTTGATACTTCTGAAATGAAGCCAAGTAGTTCCAAGCCTACCGCAGAACCAATGTTCGAGCGTAGCAATGGTGCTCC
The DNA here is from genome assembly GCF_963920925.1 of Calothrix sp. CCY 0018. Taxonomy (NCBI): domain Bacteria; kingdom Bacillati; phylum Cyanobacteriota; class Cyanophyceae; order Nostocales; family Calotrichaceae; genus Calothrix; species Calothrix sp. CCY 0018. Next base: position 23,472 of record NZ_CAWUDI010000050.1, read on the forward strand.
AGAAGATGTACAGATTGAAGGTGTTACCGAGCCTGCGGTAACTAAATATATCAACGCTATGAACTCGGATAACTTTGATGCTGCTGTAGCTTTATTTTCCGATGATGGTGCATTACAACCACCATTCCACAAACCAATCGTTGGCAAACAGGCGATCGCCAAGTATATGCGCGAAGAAGCCCAAGGTTTAAACATGATGCCTAAAAAAGGTATCTCTGAATCTCGCGATGATGGTTCCAAACAGTTGAAAATCACTGGTGTAGTAGAAACACCTTGGTTTGGAGCCAATGTAGGAATGAATATTGCATGGAGATTCTTGGTAAATCCCGAAGGCAAAATTTTCTTCGTGGCAATTGATATGCTCGCATCTCCTAAAGAGTTATTAAATTTAGGTAGCAAATAAACTCGCAAATAAACTTAGAAAAGTTTGAATTTTCAAATTAGTTTCGATCAAAATTCTCCTTTTTATTAGGGGGATTTTTTTTATGATTTATTATCCAATTTAATCGCTTGTTCTAAAGCCGATTTTTCTTTAGCTCTACGTGAATAAGGCTGCAATTTACTCAAATCCCAACCAGTAATTAAACTCATATCTTCTAAGTTCATTCCTTTCATTAACATTTCTACGCACCAGGTATGTTGAGCTTGTTCGATTGCTGGTTGTTCTCCTTCTGGTGTTGATAATTCTTCGGTTAGTTTTTGCCAATATTCCTGTATATCCACTTCCGAAACTGGCACCCCATCATTATTAAGTATTAATGCAGAATGTTCGTCTTTACGACTTTTCAAGTATTTGGTTAAAGGATTATTAGTATAGGAACCATAGCGTTTTCCCATAATCCATTGATTAACTGGAACTTGACGAGTATTACCTTTAACTATCTGTAATAAATGTAGATTGCTGTCACAAATTTGATGATTTCGCTTTAAATTAGTAATTTCTGCTGTTGATAAACCTGCTCCAAATAAAATATAAATTAAAGCATAATCTCGCAATCCAGATTTTTTAGCACGCTGCAAAATTAACTGAACCGTTACGAAAGGTAAATCAATTACTTTTTCTACAGCAACTAACTCCGACGAAGTAACTAAACTTGTAGAATTAGTAGCTCCCATCAAAAATAAAGTTACCAAATCCTCTAAAAATTCATCTTTACCATGCCAAAATTCGTGAAATTCACTGGTAAATTCAATTACGGCATACCCCAACAGCATGATATTCAGCAAACTTGCTAACTTTTGAGGTGGTAAATGCGCGTGTAATTGCTCCCTTTCCATTACTGTTGCTAAAAATTCGGCAACATAATGATTCGCTTCTTTCAAACTTCTTCCCAGTGCTTGACGATTTTCTAAGGGATAACTTCCCGCTTCTCCCACTACCGAGCGAACTAAATCAGGCGATCGCTCTAAAGCCTGCAACCGATCTTCACAATAGTTTTTTAAAGCTTGGTAGACGCTAGTTGTTTGAGTAGCTTGATTTTTTAAATATTCGCTCAAATCTTGAAACACTGGTGATTCAGAAATTACCGCTAAAAGCAACCCGTGTTTATTACCGAAATGTCGAAACAATGTCACTTCATTAACTTGCGCCGATTTCGCCACTGCTTTGGTAGTAGTTTCCGTAACTCCTTGAGCCGCAAATAGCTCTACTGCTGCATTAATTATTCGCTGTCGAGTTGGAATTATTTCGGAATTGGACATTATTAAAGGTTTTTATATTTTATTCAAACAGTGTAAAGACCTTGCAGTGCAACGTCTCCGCGTATTTAGATTTGTATCTAGATTTTTTTTAATAGTATTAGCCCATAAATATGACAAAAGTCATGCAAGCACTACTTGCATTTTTAGTTTATCTTTGTTAACTTAGAAATGTAAGCGGCACTTACATATTCTAATCTACTTAACCGCAGTATTTCTTGCCCGCCTTTGGTTTAAATCTGGGTGTCGTGGGAAATACATCTAATTAGTTTTATTAAAAATACTCACACTCTAAGGAAATAATTATGACTACTCACTCTGCTGTTGCTGAGGGTAAGGAAAAGCTTGCTCTGAGTTGGACAAATGTGGCATTTTTCGGTGCATTTCACGCTTTGGCTTTATTGGCTCCCTGGTTTTTTTCTTGGTCTGCTTTGGGAGTAATGATATTTTTACATTGGCTATTTGGCAGTATTGGTATCTGCTTGGGCTATCACCGAATTTTGAGCCACCGCAGTTTACAAGTACCGAAATGGCTGGAATATATTATTGCGATTTTAGGAGCTATGGCAATGCAGGGAGGGCCAATCTTTTGGGTAGCCGGACACAGGTTACACCATGCTCATACAGAGGATGAAGTCAAAGATCCTTATTCTGCAAAACGCGGTTTTTGGTGGAGTCATATGCTGTGGATTTTCTATCCACGTCCGGAGTTTTTTGAATATGATAAGTTCAAGAAATTTGCTCCCGATTTGGTACGCCAACCATTTTACAATTGGTTAAATCGCTACTTCTTATTACTGCAAATTCCCGTAGGCGTTTTGCTGTATGTTTTGGGTGGATGGTCTTTTGTAATCTACGGTGTATTTCTCAGAGCAGTATTGCTTTGGCATTCAACCTGGTTGATTAATTCTGCAAGCCATATCCGAGGCTATCGCACTTTTGACTCAGAAGATAATTCCCGCAATCTGTGGTGGGCAGCAATTTTAACTTACGGTGAAGGCTGGCACAACAATCACCACGCTCATCCAAATGTAGCAAAAGCCGGATTGCGCTGGTATGAAATAGATATGACTTGGTGGGCAATTAAAGTATTGCAAAGTTTGGGATTAGCAAAGAAAGTTGTGATGCCAGTTAATGAATAATTAGTAATTTGTATTAATTTGTAGGTTGGGTTAGGCGCACTAATAATTTTGATACTTAATGAAGTATTGATATGCAACCTAACCCAACATTTTCAATTTGATTCTACTTAAAAATAAATTCAAAAATATATTAAGTTTCTATGGAAATAGTATGAATAACAATCCAATTACCATTACTTGTTTGACCGACTAAATACACATGAACCTGTGTTTCTCCTAGTCTAAATATTGTGATATCGCTTAAATTATCTGTGACGACTTTAGCAAAATTTTTATACCTTTTTAAGATTGCATCATCCCACCGATCGCTTTCACTACAAATAAATCTAAAAAAATGGTCGAATAAGTTATTGCTATAATATATTTTGCATTCAAATTTATATATAATTTTTATAAAACTTATTTGGATTATTTTAATTTGAAAATCTCAACTTTCATCCACCCAATTCTCCAACTCAATCCCCTCAACCCTACCCATATCCGAATCATTAGAAATCAAAATCAACCCGCGTGTAATCGCCGTTGCAGCAATTAAAACATCAGCATCTTGAATTGGTGTACCTTTTTTCTTTAAATCGGCATGAATTCTACAAGCTGTTTCTATAATTTCTATATTGTCTAAATATAAAATAGGATATATTTGGAACAAAGAATTAAAATCGGCTAACTGTCTTGTAGCATTTAAAGCTAAAAGTCCTCTTTTAATCTCGTAATAAGTTATACAGCTTACAAATACATCTTCCCCTAAACGACGTACTTCTTCTAATTTTCGATTTACCGCTAAATTTCTTCTTTTCAAAATGTAACTAACAATATTGGTATCTAATAAATAAGTCAAACTATCTATCTTCCTTCTACTGCTTCATCAAAAATTGCAATTTCCTCTGGTGTCAAATCATTTAAAGTACCCGAAACTGCTTCTACTACCAGAATACTATCAATTCTTTTTGTTAAATCATTATCTTTGATAGCCTTAAATTCTTCCTCAGAAAAGCTTGAAAATAAATCTACCAACATTTTGACCATTTCATCTTTCTTCAATTTTACTTGATAGAGACTATTTCCTTTTATTAGTTTTTCTACTATCGGCGCAATTCTATTAACAAGCTCTGGATTTTCTTTTTTAACTTCTTGCATAATCAACTCCTATTTTAAATTTTTGTAGAATACTTATTTATCTAGGTTAACGCAGTTTGATTTAAAATTAATTAGTTCGTAGTAAGGGCTTTAGCCCTCTACAGTTTTAAAAGTACCTGGCGATTTAAATCGCGGCTACACAAGCAAAACCCGCGCAGGCGGGTTATAAATTAGCTAGTCCACGCAGGTGGACTTTCCCTGTGTAGTAGCGGTTTTAACCGCCGGGTACTTTTAACACATACTCTAAAAAAGCTAAAGCCCTTACTACAAACAAAAAAAAGGCGGGCTATTAAACCCACCTCAAAACTATTCAATTATTCAATTATTCAACTACAAATTAACCCAATTTCTTGGCAGTTGCTACCACGTTGTCTACAGTAAAACCGAATTTCTCCAAAACAACTGCACCAGGAGCAGAAGCACCAAATCTATCGATGCTTACACAAGCGCCTTCACTACCAACATACTTGTGCCAGCCAAAGCTTGCAGCAGCTTCTACAGATACACGCTTGGTAACAGCTTTAGGTAAAACTGATTCTTTGTAGGAGTCATCCTGCTCTTCAAATATTTCCCAACAAGGCATGGAAACTACGCGAACTTTCTTACCTTCGCCGGAAAGTTTTTCGGCAGCACCTACACAAAGTTGTACTTCGGAACCAGTACCCATCAAGATTAAATCTGGTGTTCCGTCGCAATCTACCAAAATATAAGCACCTTTAGCTACGTTTTCTATAGAGGTACCCTTTAAGTTAGGTACGCCTTGACGAGTAAACGCTAATAAGGTAGGGTCTTTTTTCTTAGCTCTTTCGATCGCTAACTTATAACATCCAGAAACTTCATTTCCATCTGCGGGACGCATCACGTTTAAGTTAGGAATAGCTCTCAATGAAGCCAAAGTTTCAATCGGTTGGTGGGTAGGACCATCTTCACCTTGTCCGATGGAGTCGTGAGTCATTACCCAAAGCGTTCCAGTATGAGACAGTGCTGATAAGCGGATTGCAGCACGCATATAGTCGGTAAAGATTAAGAAAGTTGCACCATAAGGAACTAAGCCCGAATCGTGCAGCGCCATACCGTTACAAATTGCGCCCATACCGTGTTCGCGCACGCCGAAGTGGACGTTACGGTTTTTGTAATTACCTTTCTCAAAATCGCCCGATTCTTTAATTTCGGTGAGGTTGGAGTGGGTTAAGTCAGCCGAACCACCGATTAATTCAGGTAAAACTGATGCTAATTTATTTAGGCAAGTTTCGGAGTATTTACGAGTTGCTAAACCTTTGTCTTCGGGGGTGAATGTAGGTAATACTTTGTCCCAACCATTGGGAAGTTCACCTGTTAAATAACGCTCAAATTCTGCGGCTTCTTTGGCGTATTTTGATTTGTAGGTAGCAAAAGTTTTGTTCCACTCTTCTTCATAGCCAGCACCGCGTTCCACTGCTTTACGCATATGGTTTACAGCATCTTCTGGCAATTCAAAAGGTTCGTACTTCCAATCCAAGTTTTCGCGGGTGAGTTTAACTTCGTCAGCACCAAGAGCAGCACCGTGAATACCTGCTGTATCTTGCTTGTTGGGGGCACCGTAACCGATGGTAGTTGTCACCTTAATCATGGTGGGCTTGTCGGTGACAGATTTAGCTTCTTCGATAGCTTTAGCGATCGCGTCTAAATCATTGTTACCATCTTTGACATGGAGAACGTGCCAGCCGTAAGCTTCAAAGCGCTTGGAAACATCTTCGGTGAATGCGATGTCAGTAGAACCATCAATGGAAATATGGTTGTCATCGTAGAAAGTGATTAATTTACCTAAACCTTGGTGTCCGGCAAAAGAACAAGCTTCACTAGCAACGCCTTCCATGTTGCAACCGTCACCCACAATACAGTAGGTGTAATGGTCAACAACTTTAGCATCGGGTTTGTTGTACATCGCAGCCAGGTGTGCTTCTGCCATTGCGATACCTACTGCGTTACCGATTCCCTGACCCAAAGGTCCGGTAGTAATTTCTACCCCTGATGTCATGAAGTTTTCGGGGTGTCCGGGAGTGCTGGATTCCCACTGACGGAAATTCTTGATATCTTCTATGCTGACGCTATCGTAGCCTGCTAAATAAAGCAGAGCATACTGCAACATAGAACCGTGTCCGGCAGACAAAACGAAGCGATCGCGATTGAACCATTTGGGGTTTTTGGGGTTAAACCGCATAAATTTATCCCACAGCACGAACGCCATTGGCGCTGCGCCCATAGGTAGTCCGGGGTGTCCGGACTTGGCTTTTTCTACAGCATCAACTGCTAAAAAGCGAATTGAGTTGATACAAAGTTGTTCGAGAGTTTGAGTTTGGGTTGCAACAGTCATAATACGATTGTTTTTAATGACGAAGTGGTTCTGTTAATAGCTCTATGTAGCTCGCAAGGGTTATTTTAATTGTTCCCTACCTATCAGAAGCTATATTCTTATCATCCCATTGCTGGCTGTTGACGGACAAGACGCACAGCAAAAGAATTTTGATGAAGGGACTTGAGATTAATTGTATAGAGGATCGATCCCGTCCCGTTAGTTTTTTTATTAAACTAATTTGCCCTGGCAAGGTGCTTTATGCACCCTGCCCAAATCTCCTTAAACGTACTTCTTAAAGGCTAGCGTGACATTGTGGCCGCCAAAACCAAAGGAATTGGATAGCGCAACCTGAATATCTAAAGCGCGGCTTTGATTCGCTACATAATCCAAGTCGCATTCGGAATCTGGATTATCCAAATTAATTGTTGGTGGAACTCGATTATTGGCGATCGCCAAAACTGTCGCTACACCTTCGATTCCTCCAGAACCGCCCAAAAGATGACCAGTCATGGATTTGGTAGAACTAATTGCTATTTTGTAAGCGTGTTCCCCCAAGGCTTCTTTCATCGCAGCAGTTTCGGTGGGGTCATTTACCGGGGTACTGGTACCGTGAGCGTTTATATAAGTAACCATCTCCGGAGTAATTCCGCCGTCTTTGAGCGCTAACTGCATGGCTCTTGCGGCTCCTTTTCCACCGGGTACTGGTGAAGTCATATGATAAGCATCACAAGTCATACCATAGCCAATCATTTCAGCGTAAATCTTGGCCCCACGACTTAAGGCGTGTTCTAGCTCTTCCAGAATCAAAATACCCGCACCTTCACCCATGACAAAACCATCGCGGTCTTTGTCAAAAGGACGGCTGGCTTTTCCGGGGTCATCATTACGGGTGGAAAGCGTTCTTGCAGCAGCGAAACCAGCAATAGATAAAGGTGTAATTGCAGCTTCACATCCGCCACAAATCATCGCTTGAGCATATCCGTCTTGAACGATCCGAAAAGCATCACCGATAGCATTGGAACCTGAAGCACAGGCAGTTACCGGGCAGGAATTAGGACCTTTAGCACCAACATGAATTGCTGTTAACCCAGCAGCCATATTAGCAATCATCATCGGGATCATAAAAGGGCTACAGCGGTCGGGACCACGGTTGAGGTAAATCTCTTGCTGAACCTCCATCACCTTAATGCCACCCACCCCGGAGCCTAGCATGACACCAACTTGTTCTGCATTCAGGTCATTGATAACTAATTGCGCGTCCGCAACAGCTTGTTTTGCTGCCGAAACGCCAAACTGGGCGAATCGATCCATCCGTTTAGCTTCTTTACGATCCATGTAATCATGAGGATCGAAATTTTTTACTTCACCAGCAATGCGGCAATCATGGTTTGAAGCATCAAATAAAGTAATTTGACCAATACCATTACGACCGCTCGCCAATCCTTCCCAATATTGTTCTGGTGTTTTACCAATCGGTGTAATCGCGCCAACACCAGTTACAACAACGCGCTTACGTTTATATTCTGTCATGATGATATTTATGGTGGCTCGACGCAGTTGCCGTTCAACACATAGGAAAGAGTGGATTGGAAAGACGGGAACTAGGGATAAGAAAATTGTAATAGTTAGCGAGACATTTCCTACTAACTTTTAACCGTTCTCGTTCCCCAATCCCCAATTATTTCTTATCTATTCCGTATGTTAGGCAGATGCGGCAACCTTGCTATTGATGTAGTCAACTGCCTCTTGAACTGTAGTAATTTTTTCAGCTGCTTCGTCGGGAATTTCAATATCAAATTCTTCTTCCAAAGCCATTACAAGTTCCACCGTATCCAAAGAATCAGCCCCTAAGTCATTGGCGAAATTAGCGTTAGGAGTGATTTTTTCATCCTCAACACCTAACTGTTCGGCAACGATTTTCTTGACTTTCTCAAAAATTTCCGCTTGGCTCATCGATCAAAATACCTCTGAAGGTTGCTTATTTTCGCTCTTTATGGATGTCACCGTTTTGAGCATATACATCTTATCGGAAAGCGCGTTCTCATACACGATATATATGTTTCCATAACAGGAATTTTTATGGTTTTTTTTCTTTTGAATGTTACTAATGGTTGGTATATATCGCTCAAAGTCACTTATAGTTCCGTGCTGTCGATCAAAAGTTTGAGTTAAGAAAATCTTCTCTCCCAACTTTTTCACTGTCCATTCTTATCAAATTGTATTCTATTCCAAATGCTTAAATACGCTTATTTTCCAGGTTGTGTTGCTCAAGGAGCTTGCCGAGAGCTACATTCTTCTACCGTAGCCCTTTCCAAAGCTTTGAACATTGAACTGATTGAACTCAAAAAAGCAGCTTGTTGTGGTTCTGGTACTTTTAAGGAAGATTCACAACTATTAGAAGATACAGTCAACGCTAGAAATATTTCTTTAGCAGAGGAATTGAATCTGCCTTTACTAACTCATTGCAGCACTTGTCAAGGTGTTATCGGTCATGTAGATGAACGTCTAAAAGCTTGCGGGCAAAATAATCCCGATTACTTAAATAAAGTTAACAGTTTGTTGCAAAAAGAAAGCTGTTCGCCCTATCGCGGCAGCACCGAAGTCAAACATCTTCTTTATGCTTTAGTTAGCGATTATGGTTTAGAAGAAATCAAAAAACGGGTCACAAAAAAATTAACTAATCTTAAATGCGCGGCTTTTTATGGCTGCTATTTATTACGCGCTCAAAATATGCCTTTCGATGACCCTTTTAAACCAGAAGCAATGGAAAATATGTTTCGCACGGTAGGCGCAACACCTATTCATTATCAAGGTCGTACTAAGTGTTGCGGATGGCCTCTTTCTAGCTATGCCACTACCCAATCTTTTCAAATGGCAGGTAAACATATCTCCGAAGCCATAGAAGCCGGTGCGGATTGTATGGTTACACCTTGTCCGTTGTGTCACCTCAATTTAGATTCTCGTCAGCCAGAGGTAGAAAAAGTTATCGGACGTAATTTAGGTTTACCAGTATTGCATTTACCGCAATTAATCGCCTTAGCCTTGGGGGTTAGTCCCGAAGAACTTGGTTTACAAAGACATATTGTTTCTACAAAGCCAGTTTTGGAAAAATTAGGATTTTAAAATGTAGAAAAGCACATAGTATCGCGTCTCCATAATTTTTCAACTATTAGGACTTACGCAAAGCCCCCCAAATTAGCGGGGGGTTGGGGGGATCTAAACGTCTGGAATGCCTAGCCTATTGTTGCGATTGCGTAAGTTCTAACTATTATAAACATTTTAATATTGCTACAGAATCATACCTACTAATTATTAGTAAAATTATTTGTATATTAATCATTAATATTCATGTTTATCTTCCTGAATTTAAGTTTACTCTTAATCCGGAATCCAATAAGCTGTTTATCGACTTTTTTAAATTAAACTATCGCGAACATAACTTTATTAAATCTATAACTATATAAAAAGAATAACGAACTGTATTCAGTTTTAATGAATTTTCACAAAAAAGATAGGCATATTCAACAATTGTCTAATCAATTAAAAATATGGCACTGTAGAAATTACTCAGACACCATTAACGATTAAAAATTTAAACTAAGATTTTCTCTTAGTGGTAGCTGAATAGCTGCGTAATTTATGCAGAAAAAACTCACTTTTTTGAAAAAAATCATTTATGACTGGTACGTTGATTCAGTTAACACAGCAAAAAAATAAACTTCACGAAAGTAATGATTTTGCTAAAAGAATTAGTAGCAGTAAGCGCTGGCAATCTTTAGGAAGATTTAAGATAGTTCGCCGTGGATACAGTCTTTTTCAAAAACATTTACAGCGTTTTAAACCCCAGTTTTATCAAGAGCAATTAAACATCAGCACCGTCTCAGTTGTTTCTCCCGTTGAAGTTAATAAATGTGTAGATAATGTTCGGGAAACAGGGGTACATCTAGGATTGCAATTGAATGCTGAAGATGTAAAACAAATTCGCTCTTTTGCCGATCTAAATATCTGCACCGAACCCAAACATGATGACTCTTTCTTTGCTTCAGATATCAAAAGCGGACGCTTAAATGGTACAGATAGACAGGTAATGCGCGGGTTAGTTAGCAATATCGATAAATGTCCCAGTGTAGATAAAATTGTCCGCGATGCCACGTTAATTAAAATTGCTCGAAAATATCTTGGTTATTACCCAACTTTAATTACCCGTCATCTAACCTGGAGTTTTGCTTGCGATTTAGATGAAGCTGAAACTCAAAAAGTTTATCCATCTACCAATTTTCATTACGATGTGGCTGGATTTAATTTCGTAACCGTTAGTTTCTTTATTACCGATGTGGACGAAAATACTGGCCCTCACATCATGATCGAAAAATCGCACAATCGTAAACCATTACAAATGTTGTTTCGCTCAAATATCCAGAAAGAAGCCGATGTATGGCGTTACTATAATCGTTCCGAGCAACTTACAATTATAGGGAATGCTGGATTTGGATTTTTCCAAGATCCTTCTTGTATTCATAGATTAAAATTACCAACAAATGGTAATCGTTTGATTCTACAAATAAGGTATTCATAGACTAGATAAATTATCAGTTCCGTGCATTATATTTTAACTGAGAGACGCGATATATCGCGTCTCATTTCGTAATTAAGTTCTTATCTACGGAATCTAATTTTTTTATATATGTCCACGAACAAAATACTTAGAGCAATTCCAAATGCGAAAAAGAATGTAACACCCCACATCAACAAATATCCGAAACTCGCTCCTAGATTTGAAGCAACATAATCTGGCTGTGATGTGACATAAAAATGATTAATCCAAAGCCAGGTTAAAGGACATACCTTTGCTCAGACGTATGTGACTCAGGTTTATGCGATCGCCTACTGCGGAGCTAACTCGCCCTCTCTATCGCGGGAGCAATCGCTCATCGCCGCAGTCGTGCGGCTGTTGTTATTGGCGAGACTGTGCTAAAACCTGGTTGATTTAAAATGAGAAACCCCTCGGTAAGGAGGGGCATTAGTCAGTATGGTGTATATCTGGTAGATACTCAGTATTTTATTCGAGGCGAATATTATTTGTGCTTACGGCTTTTTTTGACTAATTGATCGACTTTAGATTAGCACGGTGACGACGGAAGCGATGCAATAAACCAACAGCAACAGCACCGAACAAACCAAGGGCAGTACTAGGTTCGGGAACACGAGTTGTTAAACCTACGAGCTTTTTACCACCGCCAATGTTACCTACAAACGTAGCAGCACCCGTACTCAAGTTGATGTTGTATAAATTGGAGCCAGATGCTGAGGTTGGAGTGAAAGCCGCGATCGCCTTATTTACCCCATTCTGCGTCAAGATGTCGAACCCTCCTATTGAGTCGATGTCGATACCGAGAGAACCTATTGGTACTAAAGTCCCATCATTAGGAGGCATCTGTATAGATAATGTGTCAGTAATGTAGTCAATGTCGTACAGTATGGTTCCAGTGTTCGGGTTATTATCTGCATTGAGGTAGGCTACAGCAGTGACGTTAGGATCTCCTGGGTTTAATGCCCCATCAACAATGACTGCACCAGTATCTACATTGATGCGGAAGTTTTGGTCATTCCCACCGACAACCCGTAGGCGATCGACTACTGGATTAAAGTCCACTCCGGAAATAAAGTTTCCAGTGAAGGGAATAGAGAGGTTACTTATAAAAGAAGCAGCGCCAGTAAACGGGTTAACGGTGTATATTTTGTCGGCAGTAAAACCATAGATTTTATTGTTAGCTGGACGACGGTCAATACCCAACAAACTACCATCGACCCCAGTAACTAAGACATTGGTAATATTAGCGGGATTGTCGGAGTCGAAGAGAACTAAATCGTTAGTATCACTTAGACCAACCAGACCAAAAGCAGCCGCTGGTTTGATGTTCTTGACTAGATCGAAGGTCGTTATAGCAGCCAGTGCTAGGATGATTGTACTAAACTTATTGAGTTTCATTATCAAGCCCTAATTGTTAAGTTTTATTAATGCAACGAGTAAAATTCAGTTAGCTACGAAATTAAGTAATTCTACTCTGTAAAAAACTATACTTATTAAAAATTGTAATTTCAATAAAATATTTACGTTTTTATCAAATCTTTAAGTATTCGTATGTAAAAATAAAGTTTTCATAGTAATCGACCTCCAAGTGATCGTAGAGGGCTATGTAATAAAGTTATTACTTTGAAGCGACTTTTAAGTATAAATACCACCCAATTATTGTCGAGACTGTGCCAAAACGGGAAATTTGTACGTTAAGAGATTATCCCAACTCCTGAAAGCCTTTTTAGATAAAGATTACTTTGCATGAACAAAAATCATCAAAATTCTATCAAAGTCAGTAGGCTGGTCACACACCCTACAATATTTGTGTATTTTATTATCGGATATTGAATCGCTATTTCAGTTTTCGCTGCAATTTTTTGATGTACTGATAAATTTCCGGTAATTTTTGAATAATCGCATTGGATTTTAAATATATTTTGTAAGGTATGGCTGGGTTTCCTGAGACAATTTCTCCTGGTGCAACGTTACTATGAACGCCGGCTTTTGCGGAAACAATCGCACCATCACCAATTTTGACTTGATTAGCAATTCCCGATTGTCCAGCAATAATAACGCGATTACCTATTTGTACTCCTCCGGCTGTAGCAGTTTGTCCGGCGATCGCACAACCAAAACCGACTTTTGTACCGTGTCCTATTTGCACTAAATTATCAATAACCGTATTGCTACCGATACGAGTTTCTCCCACCGCAGGACGATCTACAGCACTGTTAGAGCCAATTTCGACTTTATCTTCTAAAACTGTATAGCCGGATTGCTCCATTTTGAACCAGCCTTCTTTTGTAGGAACAAAACCAAAGCCTTCAGCACCGATAACCGTACCGCTATTAATAAAGCAATCGGCACCAATGCGAGAACGTTCTTGAATGGTACAGTTAGCGTGTAAAACAGTGCGATCGCCAATCTTTACGTCTGGATAAATAACAACGTTGGGGTGGATGCAGACGTTATTACCAATTTCTACATTTGGTTGAATTACAACATGGGCACCGATATAAACATCTTGACCAATTTTTGCACTTTCATGAATTACGGCGCTGGGATGAATTTCTGGAGCGGGCTGCCAAGGTTGATAAAATATATTGATTGTTTTAGCAAATAACAGTCGCGGCTCTTTCGCTGCTATCCAAGCAATTCCTTTTTCTTGTGCTTTTAACTGTAATGATTCGTCGGCAGGTAAAATCAAAGCATTGGCAGTTGTTGTATCTACCGCACTAGCAAATTTAGCACCTTCTATATAGCTGATAGTGCCCTTTTCTGCTTCGTCAATCGCCGCTAATTCTTTAATTTCTGGATCGAGGTTTGGTAAGTTAGCGAGACTAGAATTAGTAGCTGCTTCACCCAGTTTTTTGACTATTTCGCTGAATTTCATTTTTGCAATTTGAGTGAGAATTTAATAGATTAGGCTTTTTAATTTGTCGTTTTTGGTAGATATTTTGTTCTGTAAGAGGGTGTAAGAATGCGTCAATAACTATACTCGGAACCTCTCTCCAAACCTCTCTCCTAGAAGGAGAGAGGCTTATTACCCCCCTTCCCTATGAGGGAAGGGGGCAGGGGGGTTAGGTTTCCGAGGTGCCCGAAGTAAAACATAATACTTTTCCGCCCATCCTCTAAGGCAATAGGCAACAGGGAACAGGGAATAGGGGTAGGAAATGGGCAACAGAAAGAAGCACGGGCTAAAGCAACAAGAACAGTAAGCAGTTTTTCTATATACAGTTGTATGAGTAATTAACCAGACATTTCATAAAGTGAAAAATTAAACCGAACATCGAAAAGTATTGCACAATTTACCTACAAAAATAAGAAGTGAAGAGTCACAAATTTTTAGTAACTCCTCACTCCTCGGAAGGAAAGATAGGTTTTCGTATGGGAAGGCTTTAGAAAAGGTGAATCTATGCCCTATGCCTTATGCCCCATGCCCATTTTTATCTTTTCAGCAGCAAATAATATAATGTTCCGTTACCACCTGTAACTCCAGCGCGATCGCCTGCCACTTTACCAGTACCCATGAAGTAATCAACTCTTCCGGGTGTCTTGATGGCGCTACCTGTATCTTGGTCTAGTACAAATCTACTGACTTTGCGATAGTCTAATCTTCCACCGTATCCCACATAAGGAAAACTAGTGTTAACTAACGCTAATGCACCGGGAGGCATTAAAGATTTGTCTGTAGCTATGGAACGTTCTGGTGTTACCGGCACGCCGATACTACCAGTAGCTGGTGTATTGCCTTTATCTCTAAAGAATATAAAACGTTCCCAACGCGGTAAATATTCGTCCATAGCGCCGGGGTTACGTTGGAAAAATTCAACAATACCCGGCATTGTGGTTTGTTTCTGGGTTATTCTTCCGTCATTAAGTAATGCTTTACCGATGCTCGTCCAAGGATAATCGGTTGCCTTAGCATAACCCACACTAGTAACGCTGCCATCGGTTAATTTGAGTTTGGCAGAACCTTGGATATGAATTAAGTATGCATCAAAGCGGTCTTTGAACCAAAATAGTTCTAAGCCATTTAAACGACTATCTTTACCTAATAATCCATCTTTCCCTTCAAGTTGTAATCTTGTGGGGTGGGGTTTTTGCCATTGTTCAAAGTCAGGTGGTAATCGATAAATGGGATATTTATATTCGTTGGTACGAACCCGACTTGCTGCATAAACTGGCTCATAATATGCGGTAAATTTAACGGTACCCTTGCCGTCGTTGCCGGTTGATTTGTAAAACGTAAACTCGCGTCTAACTGCATCTTGCAATTCTGCTGCGGATTTTGATGTACGCACCAATTCGCGAAACCGTAATAAGCTACGACGCACGCGATCCAACGTAATTTCCTTGACGGGATAATTTTGATAAATTTTGGCGACGCTGGGTTTTTCTAAATAACCCAAACTATGATCGATTGATTGAATCAATGCCAAGCGATCGCCAGCTTCACCTTCGCCTTTTCCACCCCAAAAAAGCTGCTCATCCCAACCCAAACAAGCGTAGTTAGGCGTACAGTCATTAGGTAAGCCCATTGGTTTTAGGGGAGGTACCGAAGCTATGCTCATTAGCGGTTCCGGTTGCGGTACTGTTATAGGAATAGTCCGTATTATTACAGGTCGCGGCGGTTGCTGTACTGTTCTTATAGAAGAACTTGGTAGCGGAGGCCGTGTCATAATCGACACCTGAGCGACAACTGAACGAACCGGGCTAACTAAAGCAATTCCCAGGCTCAAGGAAAACAAAGCAAGGGTTTTTCTCATGATTTATGTAAATCTATCTTTCAATACTAGAACTAAATATCGGCTCAACTCGAATCGCAACAACCCGAGACGGACGAAGTACCATGTACTCGCCGCTTATATTTTTAATTGGCACGTTTATAAAGTCATCAGAAGCAGCTTTGGGCATAAGCTCGCCGCTGTACCACTTCTGAAACTCCTGAATTGTGGGAAAACGCACTTCTTCCCGGTGTCCGCTTTCCATTAATAGGTATACTGCGTATTCACTTGCACTTCTAGGCATAACGTTTGAATCATTTGAGACACATACACCACATTGTTAACCCACCTGTTGCCCTAATGGAAAGGGGAAAAAACCCGGATATTGAAAAAAATATTAACATTTACAGGATTAGGTATGCTGAAATCTCGTAATTAGCAATTTGTTTTTAGTTATTACTACTGTTAGCTGTAATTACTAATTAACAATTGAGAACTACGAATTATTTCGGAGCAATCTAACTTTGGTAGAACAAACGATTCTCTTTCCCCTGATGACGCAAGATCGACGAAAAACTGTTCCCAAAATAAGCACGATTTCATCGTTTTTTCCAACTATCTCAAAATTTCTCTGGGTTTTTAGTAACAATTGTTGTCTGTCGGTAATTTTTTTCTGATTTACGATTGATGCTGCGTTAAAGACGATTTTTAATAACTTATAGTTCCGACTAAAACCTGTGTGGGCATCTCTACAATTCCACCAGAATAACAGCATAATTTTTCCTATTTATCCCTTTTCTAATAGTTATAAATTCGATAAATATAATTTGCTACTTATTATTGCCTTAAATGTCAAGGGCGATTAATGACTTTTTAATTTATTACTTTAAAGGATAATAGGCAGCATTAATTAAAAATAAATGCTTACAAATTAAACCTGTTTAGCTATAAGTTTAAGTAATACGAGTGAAATGATTATCTGTATTATTCGGCTTGCCTTTCCTCGGTTGCGAAGCATTCCCTGCTGTGCCTAGATAATAATAACCGAAAAGCTGCTAGTGAACGAGAATACTTAAAGTTATGTAAATTAATCATAAATACAGGCATTTTGCAGTTAAATATATAGCAAATAGCGAAAAAATTTTCATTCAAATTTACATAAACTTCTTACTTTCTATCAAAAAAAAGAAAATATGTACAAAGGTAGATGCAACATCCACCCAGGGGTAACTTATCATACTATTGAAACTCTATATACCATTCAACAGAACTACCAAAATTTACCGCGCTAGGTAGATGCGGTGATGAAAAATCAATGTTTTATATTAACCACTTACGCCAAACTAATTCGGATCAAAATATAGTGCATTCACAATTTTTTAAAATTGCACGTATATTAGTATCGTTTATCGTTATTGCTATTCTCTGTGAAACAGGGTGGTTATTTACTCGGGATGAAAAATTTCTACTATCTGATTCGTCTATTTCGATTGTTGTCGAAGCAATTATCGTAATAGCAGTTTTTATAGTGTTGATTTGGCAAGGTACCAAGATAATTGAAGGTGCTTTTATTCAACGCGATAAAGCGATGAATGCATTAAGAGAAAATGAAGCGAAGTTTAAAAGTTTTCTAGATGCAAATTTTATCGGTACTCTAGAAGTGAATATCGATGGTAGTATTTGTATCGCAAACGACGAATTTCTGGGAATAACAGGCTATTCAAATTCCTGTCTGCAAGCTGGTAAATTAAACTGGTTTGATATTACCTCCTCAGAACATAAAGATTTAGAGAATCAATGCTTTTCTCAAGCCAAAGCTGTTGGAAATAGCAAGCCCTATGAGAAAAATTTGATTTGTGCTGATGGTACACAAATTAAAGTTAAAGTTAAAGTGGACTGTACTTATGTAGAAGATCCTCAGCAGCCACCTAAATATATTGTTCATGTGAGCGAATGCAATCAAACTGAACAAAATATTATTTCCGAGCAGCATTGGTTGGAGCATCTACTCGATATGATTCCAGCACCGCTGTTATTAATTGAACCGGGAACGGCTAAAGTAACTTTTGCGAATCAAGCAGCGAACAAAATGGCTGGTGGTACATTTCAAAGAGCGCAATCTCAGGAAGAATACAGCAAGTTGTACCGTTTTAGCGATGCCCAAGGAAAAGCAATTCCTAACGAACTTGCACCGATGATACGGGTTGCATTAGGTGAGAGACTCGAAGGAGTTGATATCAACTGGCATCAAGGAGATAATATTTACCAAGTCAAGGTATTTGCAGATGCATTACCTCCAATAAATGGTTATTCGGCTACTTGTTTCGCTTTATTCCAAGATATTACTCAGTTAAAGCAGTTAGAAGCATCTTTAAAATTAGGAAATGATAGACTTAAATTAGTATTTGAAACAACTAACGATTTAATATCCTTTCAACAGCCAGAAGAATTAATTGAAGTCTTGTATCGTGAAATTGCTCTTCAATTAGATTTGGATTGCTACTTATATTATTTGGTAGATAAGAATTCTCAAGAAATACAGTTAAATTCCTACAGTGGGATTACTTGTTCTCAAGCAAAAGATTTGGAATGGCAAAAATTTGGTCAAGGAATTAGCGGTACTGTAGCACAATCCCTTTGCGTTACAAATATAGAAAATGTACCGCACTCCAACGTGGAAACAGAATCGATTCGTAGTAATGGTATGGTTGCTTATTATTCTTTTCCCCTGATAGCTCAAGAACAACTTTTAGGGACGATTAGCTTTGGAAGCCGAACTCATTCTGGCTTTAATGATTACGAAATAGGTATAATGCAGGCAGTTTGCAATCAAATAGCTTCTTCGATTCAACGGGCTAATTTAATCAATTCGCTACAACTTGCCAATCGCATCAAAGATGAATTTCTGGCTATTTTATCTCACGAATTGCGATCGCCATTAAATAGCATCTTAGGATGGGCACAGTATTTACAGATTCGCAAGCTTGACGAAACCACCACATCAAAAGCTCTAGAATCTATTGAGCGTAATAGTAGAGAACTTAATAATGTAATCGAAGAATTGCTTGATATGTCGCAGACAATTCAAGGTAAAATGCAGCTTAATATCGAAAATTGTAATTTAGCTTCAATTATTGCCACAGTTATTGAAAACTTACGTTCGGCAAGTCATGCCAAGCAAATAGAAATTAAATTATCATCTTTCAAAAGTTTGGAAATGGATAAACATATAGAGAATGCAAAATTTGCAGATACTATTGAGTCGTTAAAACAGCTTTCATCTCTGTCGGCAATTGCTGCTTCTGATGATCCGATACACAATAATAGTAATTTCTTAGTGGCAGGCGATCGCGAACGTTTAAGGCAAGTAATATGGAATTTATTTTCTAATGCGATTAAGTTTACCTCTTGTGGCGGTTGTATAGAGGTACGTTTGTTAGAAGAGAAAACAACAAATAATTCATTATCCTATGCGGTAATTCAAGTCAGCGATACGGGAATGGGTATCAATTCTGAATTTATTCCTTACGTTTTTGACCGTTTTCGTCAAGGTGATAGTTCCAGCACCAGAGCGCATAACGGACTAGGATTGGGATTATCAATTGTACGGCATATAGTAGAATTGCACGGCGGTAGCGTTTTTGTAGAAAGCCCCGGAATTGGACTCGGTTCTACATTTACAGTTAAATTGCCGCTTACTACATCAAATGAATCGCAATTGATTAAAAAAAAATGTTTTGAAAAATATGTAGGAATTAATTAATTGGGAGGGAGTAGGGAACAGGGAACAGGGAATGGGGAATAAAGAAGGTATTAGTTTAGAAAATTAGTTATAACAAGTATTTCAGAGCTTTTTTGATTGACTGCAAATCGTAGCAAATTTTAGGGTACGTTGTCGCAAAGCGCAATGCACCATAAATAAATAGTTATATAGTTATTAATATTATTTAAAAGTATTATTAATAAGTTTACTGCTGCCTGTTCCCTATTCCCCATTCCCTTAATTTTCAAGTCGTCGATAAAGCTCGCCAAGTTCTAGGGCCAACAATACCATCTGCTGCCAAACCTTGACGGCTTTGAAAAGCTTTAACAGCCGTCTCAGTTAAAACGCCAAAATCACCATCAATACCAATTGGGTAGCGTTTGGCGATTAAAAGCCGTTGCAAAATTCTCACAGAATTACCTCTATCCCCAAAACGCAAAGTAGGTAATCTATTCACGGCAGTTGGTTGTAACATCATAGATAGTTCTCGATTGAAATTTTCTTTCATAAAAATCCTTAATTACACCTTATCTAGACAGCCAAGCAATTGCCTCTGTGTGCGAATAGCTTTTAAAGTTAATTAAATTTACACCAATAATTAGTTAATGTAATCCTTTTCAGAAAAAACCACAGATAAATATTTATCTGTGGTTATAGTTCACACCTCCATGAACTACGATTTCATATTTACAGCGTAATTCAGAGCCATAACTCTTTAAAGTACCCGTTGGGGGGAGATTGGGGGATGGGGGGATGGGGGGATGGGGGGACAAGGAGAAAATAATTATTAACTCCTAACTCCTAACTCCTAACTCCTAACTGATAACTGATAACTGTTCACTGATTACCCAATCCCTTCAATTACCGGATGAAAGTAGAAAGCGAATGCTAAGACAGCGTAGGTTGCTAGCAGTAAAGTTCCTTCTAACCAGTTTGATTTTCCATCAGAACTAATGCTGTTGGCAATTAATACCGATGCAGCAACGGCTACTAGTTCAAATGGATGGAAATCTAAGTCCATTGGTTGTCCTATTATTTTGCCAATTATTACTAAAAGAGGAGCAACGAATAGGGCAATTTGCATTGTGGAACCAACGGCTACAGAAAGCGAAAGATCCATTTTATTTTTCATGGCTACGGTAACGGCTGTAGCGTGTTCGGCGGCGTTACCAATTATAGGTACTATTACTACTCCGGTAAATAATGCTGTTAAACCGAGTTTTGATGTAGCTACTTCTAAAGAATCAACTAACAATTCTGACTCAAAGGCTACGAACAAAGTACATACAAGTAATACTCCAGCCCATAACGTTAGATTTGGCTTTTTTTCGGGAGTTTCCATCGCTTCTGTTTCTGCTACTCCTACATCAAATAAGTAAGAATGAGTTTTCATTGAGAATAGCAAAGTCAACAGATAAACAACTATCAAAATTACTGCCACAGCAAGAGAAAGGTTTTGCAAAGTTGTTTCGCTAATTCCTTCTGAAGTATAATTAACCGCTGTTGGTACCAAAATTGCAATTACTGCCAAATTCATGGCTGCTGCATTCATCCGCGCTATTAATGATTGAAATGTTTGTTCTTTATAGCGGATTCCGCCTAACAACATCGAAAATCCCATCACTAAAAGCAAGTTACCAATGATCGAACCTGTAATACTCGCTTTTACTACGTTTACATAACCAGCCCTAAGCGCAATTATGGCAATAATTAATTCTGTAGCATTACCAAAGGTGGCATTTAACAACCCTCCGAGGGAAGGTCCTACTACTACTGCAATTTCTTCTGTAGCTGTACCCATCCAAGCCGCTAATGGGATTATTGCCAATCCAGCCGCAATGAATATGGTTAAGTCTCCCCATTCGAGAAACTTAGCTGCCAGAGAAACCGGGATAAAAGCCAGCAGAACCAAAAATACAATCTTTTTTCCAGACATTTGTCACCTGAAGTTGACGTGGGTTAGTCGCCGCAAGTATGAACGTAACAAGAACTATCATCTAAACAATCAGTAGTCTTCCCCCGCAGGTTTGAACGGGAGCGATGGAAACTAATTCCTTACTTCTTATTCAAACATCAATGCTTGATATTACTTGAATATATTCGATACTAGGACGACCACACTCCAAGATACTCCACCATAATATGCTTAGGCGGTTCCGGGATTTTACTGTTTTGGTTTTTTTTCCGGATATATAAAATAAGATTACGTTTTAAGTAGTGCGAGCAATCAAAAGAGCAAAAATCCAAAATTCCGATTTGTATCATATACTGATAACTAGCTCTAATATATTAAAAGAGAATTAAAATTTTCCTACTCGATCGCCGGGGAAGATTTTCCTCGTAAGATTCGTGAGATTAAATAAATAAAACAGTCAATTCTTTGTTGTATTTTGTAAAAGAACTTCTCGATCAAAAACCAGGTAGGCATTTAGTATAAATTTCGATGTGTCTGCCAATCCAACAGCGCCCAAACAAGCTAAAAATTTGATTATTTTTGTAATTCATCTACAATTTCTGAAAATACCTTTGTGTAAGAAAACGATTTAAGTTTTGTTCGGCGCAATTGCCTTTTTTACCTCTAAAAGGAATAACTCTACATGACTTTGAGAGCTGAGTTACCAACTTCTGTTGGTGCAAATTTGATTGATAATGCAAGTACCGATCCCCGCAGTCTCGACCCATTAAAAACGGCTGTGGGAGTCTATGTAACGGTACACGGTCATTTCTATCAGCCGCCACGGGAAAACCCCTATTTAAACGCGATTGAGCGTCAGCCCGGTGCCGCACCATTTCACGATTGGAACGAACGAATTCACCATGAATGCTATCGTCCCAATGCATTCGCCAGAATCTTAAACGAGCATGGTGAAGTGGTGGGGATCGAAAATAATTTCGAGTATATGAGCTTTAATATCGGCCCTACATTGATGTCATGGTTGCAAAACTACGATGTTGATGTATATCAGCGAATTATCGAGGCAGATAGGAAAAGCAGCGAGCGTTTGAACGGTCACGGTAATGCGATCGCGCAAGTATACAATCACATTATTATGCCGTTGGCAAGCGAACGCGATAAATATTCGCAGATTCGCTGGGGTAAAGCAGACTTTCGTTCTCGTTTCGGACGCGATACCGAGGGAATGTGGTTAGCTGAAGCTGCTGTCGATTATGCAACCTTAGAAGCTTTAGTTAACGAAGGTATTCGCTTCATAATTCTTGCACCTTCCCAAGCCGAGCGCTGTCGTCCGATCCCCACACATGACGAAACCTTGGAAGAATGGCACGAAGTAGGGGGAAATCAAATCGATCCCACTCGTCCTTATCGTTGCTATTTACCAGATTCAGAAAATACTAATTCCCAACGTCGATATATCGATATATTTTTCTATGACGGCCCAATTTCGCGAGATATGGGTTTTAGCGATGTAGTTTACAACTCCAACCATTTTGCAGGGCGTGTAGGTGCGGCAGTTCGTGGCGATCGCCGTCAGTCTCAAGTAATTTCGGTAGCGACAGACGGAGAAACTTTCGGGCACCATAAAAAGGGCACCGAGAAAACTTTAGCTTATGCCTTCACCCAAGAATTCCCTCGCTGGGGCTGGACGGTAACTAATTATGCTCACTATCTCAGCTTAAATACTCCTACCTGGGAAGTTGAATTAAAGCCCGTAACTGCTTGGAGTTGCGCCCACGGTGTCGATAGATGGCAAGATGATTGTGGCTGCGGTGGTGCCCCCGACTGGCATTTAAAATGGCGCAGACCATTGCGTGATTCCCTCAACTGGCTCCGGGATCGATTAGTAGAAGTATATCAAGAACAGGGTAGTAAATATTTTTCTGACCCTTGGAAAGCACGGGATGAATATGTCGAAGTTTTATTAGATCGCAGTCCTAGCAATATTTACAGCTTCCTGAATCGACATCAAAAGCACAAGCTACAAGCATCCGAGCAGGTAGACGCTTTACGTTTATTAGAGATGCAGCGTCATTCATTATTAATGTTTACTAGTTGCGGATGGTTTTTTGAAGAACTTTCCCGTCCCGAAGGAACCCAAATTCTCCGCTATGCAGCCCGTGCAATGGAATTAGCAGCAGAAGTAGCAGGGGTGCAATTAGAGAAAGGTTTTCTACAACTACTTGAACTTGCTCCCACCAACATCGAGAGTTTTAAAACTGGTGCAGAAGTTTATCGTCAATTAGTGTTACCATCCCAGATTAGCTTCAAAGAGGTAGCAGCACACTACGCGATTACTTCCTTATTTAACGGACATCAACCAGTAGAAAAATGGTCGGGGCTTACGGACAAAAATAATCAAGATTCGCAACTGCATCACAAACAGATTTATTGCTATACAGCCAGCGAATTAGACCATCAATTACAGCGTTTGGGTTCGATAACGCTAGCAATAGGTCATTTAAAGTTAGTGTCCGAAGTTACTTGGGAAAGTCAGCAAGTAGCATTCGCCGTGCTTCACTTGGGTGGTTGGGATTTCCACTGCTGCATCCAACCATTTGAAGGTAAACGAAGCTACACCCAACTCAAAGATAAACTGCTAACTGCTTTACAGCAAGGCAGCGCCGCTCATACCATCTTGGTGATGACCCAATTATTTGGCGAAGAATCCTTCAACTTACAAAACCTCTTTGCCGAAGAACGCCATAGATTAATGCGGTTATTGAGTCAGGAAACACTTTCAAGAGTTGACCAACTTTATACCCAAACCTATCGGGATAACTACGGTGTTTTGATGGCATTCCACCGAGACGGATTAGAAGCACCCAAAGAATTACAGGCAGCAGCAGAAATCGCCTTAGAATATCGCTGTATGATGACACTGCGTAGCTTAGAGCAAGATATTGAAGAATCGCAGTTAAGCTGGAATCATCTGGTAGAATTAGAGGCGATCGCCAACGAAGCCAAACACTTGCACTGTAACTTAAATCTTCCTGAAGGAAAGCAAATATTAGAAAGATTGAGCTTGCGTTTGTTATGGCAATTATTGTACGATGCCAAGGGTAGTTTTGAATTTCAGATACAGCGCTTGGAAAGATTGATTGAAGTAGAAGAACATCTGAGTTTAGGTATTTCCTTAGAACGTTCTCAAGAATTGTACTTCAACTGTCTGCACGCTGAAATACTGCCGAAAACCATCGCTGAAATATTGAACGATAGCGATAAAAGTCAGTTGCGTCAACTTTTGAAATTGGGTAGAAAGTTAAAAGTTGATGTTAGCTATTGGGTGAGTAAATTGGGTTAGAAAATCTGTAGACAACGGTATTTTTTGAATAAACCCATTAATGATTTAGAGACTTGCTGTGGCAAGTCTTTTTTTTTGTATTGTAGGGGAGGCAAATTGCGAGGACACTGCGTTGCCGAGGAACACGCACGGTTGAAGCAAGTGTCCGGGTGTAGATTTTCTTCGGGCAATATTGCCGTTGTGTTATCGCGGAGCGTAACGCACCGAATTGTTAGATACCTTCTAAAATCAAATTTATCCTTCAAGACAGATAAATACATCACCTTCCCTACCCCATTAGAGAGATAACTTTTGTTGATAAATCTCATAAGTTAACTTAAGGAAAGCAATTATTGGAAAAAGTATCATAATGCCAGAAACTAAAGAAGGATTAGGGGAAGAAGCGCTGAATAAAGCCGCAGAAGTAGGAATGTCTAGTCAGTTAGATGAAGTAGAAGATTTAGATGTTCATATCAAAACAGATCCTCTTCATGCGGTTCAGGGTGAAGTAGAATCAGTTGATATTGATGGTGACGGTATGGTAATGCAAAAAGACCTCCGTATGGAGGAATTGGATATGCATATTGATAACGTCGCTATAAATCCCATGACTGCGGCTTTTGGGAAAATTGAACTTACCAAACCCACTAAAGGTAGTACGCGAGTTGTTTTACTTGAAGAAGATATCAACCGCGCTTTTTATTCGGAATACGTGCAGCAACAGTTAATGAGCCAGAAAATTAATATTAATGGAAAAACAACAAGCATTGTTCCTCGAAAAGTAGATTTTCGTTTACCGGGGAAAGGCAAAGTAGAGTTAGAGGCCACCATTATATTAAAAGAATCAGGGGAAACAAATAAAATTGCATTTTCCGCAGTACCGCGTGTAAGTCGTAATGGCAAAACTGTAACTTTGGAAAATGTTGATTATGGCGATAAAGAAGAAACTTCATCTGAATTAACACAAGCATTAATAAATCAAACCAGCGAATTATTGAATTTAAGCAACTTTGATTTAGATGGAATGGATTTAACAGTCAAAAGTTTAGAAGTCGAAAAAGGCAAATTAATCATGCAAGCCGAAGCTTACGTTGAAAAAATCCCTACATAGTAATCAGTTATCTTTTACTAATAATCCAAAATCCAAAAGAAACGCATCCGTTGTTAAAATCCAAAATCCAAAATTTATTTACCCTTTAACTTTTAATCATGACAGAAACTCAAGACAGAAGAACATCGCCGTTTCCTAATATTCCTAATGTTTTAGAAACCGACGATAGAGAATTTCGGGATGCTGGCGTACCTAGTACCGTAGCTGTTTTAGGTCATCCAATTCACCCGATTTTAGTACAATTCCCGATTGCCTTTTTAGTTGGTGCGTTTTTATCCGATGGTGTTTTCTGGTTCACCAGCGATGTATTTTGGGCAAGAGCATCTTTCTATTTAATTGCAGGTGGTTTTTTAGCCGGTATTGCTGCTGCTATAACTGGAATGTTAGACTTTTTCAGAATAGGAAGAACCCGTTTACGCACCGCTGGTTGGGCGCATATGGCTCTTAATATTGCTGCTTTATTATTAACTTTAGTTAATTTAGGATTGCGGTTGGGTTCTACCGTAGGAGCCGTATTACCTTGGGGATTAGGAATTTCCACTGTTGTTGCTACACTCCTTGGTGTTTCCGGTTGGTATGGTGGCGAATTAGTTTACCGACATAAAATTTCTGTAATTGGTAACGGTAATCCAAGAGAAGTTTAATTCAGTTATCAATTATCAATTAACAAATATCAATTTGTCAGGTGCGTTATGGTGAATAGCGCACTTTTTGTGTATTAATGATGTTATCTAAATAATTTCGGCTCTTCATTACATAGTATGCTAAATCTTCAGTTAAAAAGCCCGAAACACTTGTTATGTAAGAACTTTAAAGTATTTATTCATATAAAATACCTTCTACAACTATTTTTCCCTTCTGCCCTCTGCCTTCTGCCTTCTGCCTTTTTACGACTATTTAATTAGCATACCAAGTGCTGAAGAACCATAATTTCAATATTAGGACTTATGCAAAGGAATATAATTTAGTGGGGGTTGAGGAGATATAAATTTATGCAAATTATGCAAAAAATAATTAAAGTTAAACCTAATTCCAAAGAGCAACAAATTATTGAAGAAAAAGATGGTAGTCTTACTATACGTTTAAAATCGCCACCCGTAGACGGTAAGGCGAATCAAGAGTTAATCAAAGTATTATCAAAAAAATATCACGTCCCAAAATCTTATATCCGGATTAAATCTGGGGCTTCCTCGCGTCAAAAGTTAATTGAAATTGAGACGGATTAGTTCCTTATAAAGTTGCTTTGTTGGGTGTAACAGAGTGGAACCCAACAAAGCAATTACCAATTACCTATTACTACTCCCTACTCGCTATTCCCTGTTAAGAGTTCCCTATTCCCTCTTCCGATAATATTATTCGCATCTAAACAGTGAATAACGTTAAAATTGCAACCAAAAATAAGTAGGAAATGTAGGTTGTGCGTTTTATTTCCGCTCTACTGCTATTTGGTCAAGTTTGGTTGCGTTTGTTACAAGGAAGAACCTGTTACCGAAGGATTATAGAACATATGGTGAAAGTTGGCCCCGGTTCGATTTCTCCGGTGCTGCTTGTAAGCTTTTTTGCAGGTATGATTTTTACGATTCAAACTGCAAGAGAATTAGTTAAATTTGGTGCTGTCAATGCTGTTGGTGGTGCTTTTGCTTTGGCTTTCTGTCGAGAGTTAGCCCCAATCTTAACGGCTAGTATAATTGCAGGGCAAGTAGGTTCGGCTTTTGCTGCGGAAATCGGTGCAATGATTGTCACCGAACAAGTTGACGCACTTTATATGTTGAGAACTAATCCTATAGATTACTTGGTTCTTCCTAGAATGGTTGCTTGTTGTTTGCTATTACCAATATTAACGATTTTTTCCTTGGTTACGGGAATTATTGGTGGAATTTTTGCCGCAGTAGAATTTTATCAGGTAGTTCCAGAAATCTTTTTAGAATCGGTGAGAGAGTTTTTAGAACCATCGGATTTATATATTATTTTGTTCAAAGGCTTTATTTTTGGGGTTTTAGTTGCTTTTATCGGTTGTTGCTACGGTTTATCTACTTGTGGAGGTGCGAAGGAAGTCGGAGAATCAGCAACGAAAGCTGTTGTCAGCAGTTGGGTGATGATTTTTATTATGGATTTCTTTCTTTCTTTACTATTCTTTGAAAAGCCTATATTTTGACAAGTTTATCTCTATTGTTAATTAATGTATCGATTTTTAGGAATAAAATACGAAGCTTTGAAGTAATCTGTTACTGATATTAATTTTTACCACGAATATTTTATTACTTGCATTACTCGAATTATATTTATAAGTGCATATGTCTAAATTAATCATACCTATTCATTAAGTCAGGAACTGCTAATTTTTTAGGGGAATAATTTTATGCGATCGCCCACTCCAAAACAACGACGACAAGAGTTAGTCGAGCAGTACGTTTTCTCGCGCCGTACCATGATGGGGCTAATGGCTTTAGTCTGTACTCCTGGTTTAGAAACTTTAATTAACAACGAAACTAAACCCGACATACCGGAGCCACCAGATAATCCCACCATCCCGAGCTTACCTCAAAAGGATTCACCTGCCACTCAACAACAACGCCAAATGCAGTTGGCAAAGACTCGTGAAGAATATCAGTTAGGGTTGCGACTGCCCAATTCACCCAAAGTGGAGACTCTACCCGCTCAAGAAGCATTTTCTGAAGGATATAACAATAATCGAGCAACTTTATCGGAAAAAATAGGAGCCAATCAACAAGCATTTCTGGATAATCCTAAACCATTTCAAAGCTTTGATGATTATGCCGCACTGTTTCCCGTTTTACCGTTACCTGATATCGCTAAAAATTTTCGTAACGACGATGTATTTGCCCAACAGCGGCTTTCTGGCCCAAATCCAATGGAACTGAGGAATGTTCTCACACTTGATTACAATCTTCGTGACAAATTTGGGATAACTGATGAGATTTTTCAAGCCGTACTAAGCGCGAAAAGAGGCAGAAAGCGCATTAATCAAAGTCTTGACAGAGCTATTCAAGAAGGCGGTTTATTTGTTACCGATTATGCGATGCTTGATAGCATTCAACCGGGAGAAAATAAATTTATCACTGCTCCAATAGCGCTTTATTTCGCTGAAAGAATTCGCGGAAATTGGCAGTTAATTCCCATTGCTATCCAGTTGGGACAGGTACCTAGGGAAAGTTTGCTTTGCACGCCTTTGGATGGTGTTGAGTGGACTTTAGCCAAGCTAATTGCCCAGATGGCTGATTTTTACGTCAATCAAATTTACCGGCACTTAGGGCAAACTCATCTGGTAATGGAACCAATCGCATTAGCGACAGTACGCCAGCTAGCTGCTCGCCATCCCGTGAACGTACTTTTAAAGCCTCATTTTGAGTTCACGATGGCAATTAATAGCCTTGGCGATGAGGTATTAATTAATCCAGGGGGAGCAATAGATATTATTTTAGGGGGAACTTTAGAAAGCTCGCTACAGCTTACCGAACAAGGTGTATCTGATTTTTTCAACAACTTTAGCGACTTTGCACTTCCGACTTATTTACGTCAGCGCGGTGTTGATAATTCTTCTATGTTGCAAGATTTTCCCTACAGAGACGACGGGTTGCTTGTTTGGAATACCTTGGAAGACTATGTAAGTAGATATATCGGAATATATTACAAATCCGATCAAGATGTCCGCCAGGATTCCGAGCTACAAAATTGGTTTCAAACTTTACGTAAACC
Organism: Calothrix sp. CCY 0018; assembly: GCF_963920925.1. Taxonomy (NCBI): domain Bacteria; kingdom Bacillati; phylum Cyanobacteriota; class Cyanophyceae; order Nostocales; family Calotrichaceae; genus Calothrix; species Calothrix sp. CCY 0018. The sequence goes on from NZ_CAWUDI010000050.1 coordinate 52,915, forward strand.
AGTTAGTGAAGGTGGTTTTGGTATAGTTTCTCTACCAGAAAGCCTAACAAACCGCGACCAATTGATTGACATTTTGACAATAATTATTTTCACTGCTGGTCCGCAACACTCAACTATTGCTTGGATTCAATATCAGTATATGGCTTTTATTCCTAATATGCCCGGAGCGCTTTATCAGCCTATTCCCACAGCTAAAGGAAAATTCGCCGAAGAAAACAGCCTTACTAGTTTCCTTCCTGGAGTAAAACCAGCTCTTACTCAAGTCCAATTTATGTCGTTAGTTGGTACCAAACGCGACCCGAAGGCATTTACAGATTTTGGTACAAACAGTTTTCAAGATCCCAGAGCTATTAGGGTTCTTAGAGGTTTACAGCATCGCTTGGAAGTAATAGAAAAACGGATTGAACAACGAAATAAACGTCGTAAAGAATGTTATCCAGGTTTCCTTCCTTCTCGGATGGCTAATAGTGTTAGTGGATAGAAATAGTTAAAAATTGAAATTTAACTGCCTCGAAATTGATTTCGAGGCTTATTTATGCATTCAATTTATCAGTACCAAAAGTTGCCAATATTTCCAATTTTGTAAATAAAAATATCAACTATATATTCCTAACTCCTAACTCCTAACTTTTAGCTACTAACTCTTCTTTTCCCATTCCTCTTTAACATCACCAATACTAATAAACCTTGGTTGCGCTTTGATTCTTTCGATCCAAGCTTGAATTGCCTTAAATTTACTCAAATCAAATCCTCCTTCATCCGCAACGTGGGTATAAGCAAACAAAGCAATGTCAGCAATTGTATAACGCTCTGCAACGAAGAAACTTTTCCCGGTCAAATGATTTTCCATTACTTCGAGTGCTGCATAACCGCGTTCGTGTTTTTCTTTTAATGCTTCTTTATATTCATCCTCTTTACCTAGAATAGAAATCCAATATCTAGATGTAGCGATAAATGGCTCGTGGCTATATTGTTCAAAAAATAACCATTGCAATACTTGTGCTTTAAAAAAACGGTCGTAAGGAAGAAATTCTGTGCCTTCGCTTACATACATTAATATTGCATTTGATTCGGCTAAGTATTTACCCTCTTCAACTTCTAAAACTGGTATTTTACCGTTGAAATTTCTGCTTAAAAATTCCGAGGTTCTACTTTCTCCTTTTAATATATTTATCTCTATTCTTTCAAATGGCATACCAATTTGCGTCAGCAACAAACGTATTTTATAGCCATTACCCGATGGTAAGAAATCATACAAACGCGGCGTTTCCATGCTAAAAAATATAAAAGTGGAATGATTATTCAATCAAGAGTTAAATTATAATAAATTGCTCAATAAACAAAACATAAATTATAAAATTTTTATAATATACACAATAACTGATAAAACCATATAATTTTTTTTTGATCTCTAAAAATCATGCCCTGATGATTGTTTGATGGATATACGTACATTCTTGAAACTAAAAATACCAACGTTAATGACATATTTTTAACTTGATCTTTTTGATTATACGTATCGTTTTACAAGCTATATAGGACTCTTAAAGGATATTTTTTAGCAAAGCTTCTCTTCTTAAGTATAAAAAACGAAGGTACATTTTCTGTTGCCTGTTCCCTATTCACTTTTCCCTCTGCTTATACATAAGTTATATCTTTAATTACTCCTTTAGATGTAATTATTTTATCTATGTAGTTATTCTCCGGTTTATGCTAAAAAAGATAATTTATCATAGGTATTAAAATAGACATATATTTTCCAGAGTTAACAATCATATGTGCGGAAGATTTACTTTGATAGCAGAACCTGACAAGGTAAAGCAAGTTTTTAAGATTTCGGATATAAGTAACTGTCAGTGGGAAGCACGATATAATATCGCACCAACGCAGAACATCGCGACTGTTTTATATGATTCCGAAAGCAAAAAACGCGAATGTCGAGAGCGAAGTTGGGGATTGATTCCTTCATGGTCGAAAGATTCTAAAATGGGAGCAAGAACGATCAATGCTAGAGCGGAAACTTTGGCAGAAAAACCTTCTTTTCGTTCTGCTTTTAAACGCAGACGCTGTTTAATAATTGCGGATGGCTTTTACGAATGGAAGAAAGTCGAAACTAAAAAACAGCCATATTACTTTCAGTTAAAAGATAAACAGCCTTTTGCCTTTGCGGGCTTGTGGGAAGAATGGCAATCTACCGAGGACGAAAAGATAACTTCTTGTACAATTGTTACTACAGAAGCTAACGAATTATTACAACAAATTCATCATCGAATGCCGGTGATTCTCCAGCAGTCAGATTACGAAACATGGCTAGATCCGCAGCAACAGAATACCGAATTATTACAGAAACTACTGCGCCCATTTGAAGCCGAAAAAATGACGATGACCGCAGTCAGCACAAAAGTTAATAGTCCGCATCATACCAGTGCCGAATGCATAACGCCCAAAAGAGAGAAAAGTTAACAGAAAATACGTGAAAATTTGGTTAAATTAACAGTTATCAGCGATCGGTTTACTAGTTACTAGTTACCAGTTAATATTTACGATCATAATTATTGTCAGATATGCCAAGAACTCAGAAGAACGATAACTTTATCGATAAGTCCTTTACAGTAATGGCAGACCTTATATTAAAGCTTCTGCCAGCGAACAAAAGAGCCAAAGAAGCTTTTGTTTATTATCGAGATGGAATGTCAGCCCAAGCAGACGGTGAATATGCTGAAGCTTTGGAAAACTATGAGGAAGCTTTAGAACTAGAAGAAGATACTAACGATAAGAGCTATATCCTCTATAATATGGGCTTAATCTACGCCAGTAACGGCGACCATGAAAAAGCACTCGAACTTTATCATCAAGCAGTAGAATATAATCCCCGTTTACCTCAAGCTTTGAATAACATCGCCGTTATTTTTCACTACAAAGGTGAAAAAGCCATCGAAGGTGGCGATCGCGATGGGGGAGAAGCGCTATTCGATACAGCCGCCGATTACTGGATTCGAGCTATTCGCATGGCTCCCAACAACTACATCGAAGCCCAAAACTGGCTCAAGACAACAGGGCGATCGCAAATTGACGTATATTTTTAGTTGTTAGTGGTTAGTTGTTAGTGGTCGATCGCTAATAACTTTTAACTGTGAAAACTAATAAATACGAGATATATAAAAACGGGCAGGATGCCCGTACCACAAGAGTCTATAAGATTTTTGCAGTATGGATATCTTGCCCGTGTGCTTTTTATTTATCTACGATCAATTACCATTACTTTAATTCTTAATTTATTACTAAAAACATGATTGACCGCGAACAAGTACGTAAAGTAGCTCATCTTGCCCGTTTAGAATTAACAGCATCAGAAGAAGATCAATTTACCACTCAATTAGGCGATATTTTAGATTATTTCGAGCAATTGAGCGAATTGGACGTTACCAACGTGGAACCCACAACCCGAGCAATCGATGTCAGCAATGTAACCCGTGAAGACAATCTACAGCCCTATCCCAATAGAGAAGAAATTCTCCAAAGTGCCCCAGAACAAGAAGGGGAATATTTCAAAGTACCGAAAATTATGAGCGGGGAATAAGGTATGGAGAGGGAGAAGAGGGGTTCTAAATAAATTTCAAATAAATTTATTTAGAACCAGCAGTCCATTTAATTCCAAATCTGTAGTTTTTACTTGCCTCTTCATGGTCTGCAAAGTATTTTTCTTCTTTACTAATAACAATTTGAGAGCGGACGGTTTTAATCATTGCAGCAGCACAGAAACGTCGATTACTGTCCGGGTTATCAAGTTCAAGAAATACTTCCTCACCATTACTGATTTTGAACAATATGCGCCCCTGTACGGATTTAAAATCGCTTGTTCCTTGGTAAATTAAGGCAAAAAACATGACTCGTTTAATCAGGTCGGGTCTAAAAATATAAATATTATCGCCATTAGCCGCAGCCCCAGTACGATCGTCTTTATCAAGAAAAATGTAGGTTAAAAAGTAAAAAGAGAATCCCCATGAATAAATAATGGTGATTAAAAAAGGACACCTTGTTTCTTGCACTACGTGTCTCGCAACAAATCTTTATTTCCTTTTCCATAAATAAATTTAGGGGCTTCAAACCAATTTGATTCCTATGCACTTTTTACTTTTTACTTTTTATTTTTGCCTTGTGAAGTGACCGCTAAGGAATACTGACATCAGTAAAACACTTGAACTGAAAAAATCTTATATTTATAATTCTTAATTCTTAATTCGTAATTAATCCCCCATAAATAAAATTTAAAAGCTTACGTATATATTAAGTTTAATGAAAATATAGTCAAACATAATCATACATAGTTTAATA
>NZ_CAWUDI010000051.1:0-56385 GCF_963920925.1 Calothrix sp. CCY 0018
ATAATCTAAATTCTTAGGCTAGAAGCCCAGTGTCTTTAGACCTGGGTCGTTGACAGGTATATTTCTAACCTGCTATTACTAAATTTCGCGTATTATTTTAGCTTCCTACTTGTGCGGGCTACCACCTCACAAGGGTAGATTTTTTTAGCTTCTGAGTGCTTCTACTAAAACACTATCGCTATAGTAGGATTAATTCTCTCATCACGACCATGTTATGTGAAGTAATGTAACATAGAGCTTGTAGTCTTCTATTTGTTTCGAATTGTTGAACGATAAATAAAAACTACAAATCGCAAACCTCACACAATACTTGCATTTACCCGTGAAAGTTTTATTTTCACTCGATAGTAATTTACGGCGAAACCTGCTGGTTTTATTTGTAGCAGGTTTATTATTTTGGGCTAGTTTGGCTTCGTTATTGCCAACTTTACCGATTTATATCGAAGATATTGGAGCAACAAAGCAGCAAATCGGTTTAGTAATGGGTAGTTTTGCTATTGGATTGTTATTATTTCGTCCATTTTTAGGTCAATTAGCAGATAAAAAAGGTCGAAAAATTGTATTAATAATCGGTCTTTTATCAGCCGCAATTGCTCCCATTGGCTACAATTTTGTGCAATCTATACCGCTGTTACTTGTAATTCGTGCCTTCCACGGTATTAGTATTGCTGCTTTTTCTACTGCATTTTTAGCATTAGTTGCAGATATCGCACCTGTAGAAAATCGCGGTGAATTAATTGGCTATATGAGTTTAGTTAATCCGGTTGGTTTAGCGATTGGGCCTGCATTAGGCGGTTATTTAATGGAAGCATATGGTTATACGCCATTGTTTATATTGTCTACTACTTTGGCAAGTCTTGGATTATTATTTTCTATACCGATTATTAATCCGATAGTTCAAGCACAGGAGAAAGTTATAAATAGCGAGAGTCCATTTTGGCAAAAGTTGATTAGTCCTAGAATGAGAATTCCCGCTATTCTATTATTAATAATCGGTTTAACGCTGGGAAATTTACATACCTTCGTAGCATTATTTATCAAATCGACCGAAGCAAATTTAAACCCTGGATTATTTTACACGGCAGTAGCGATCGCCAGTTTTTGTTCTCGGTTTTTTTGCGGAAGAGCTAGCGATAAATTTGGTCGTGGTTTATTTATTACCATCAGTTTAATTTGCTACACATTGGCAATGGTATTATTATGGACGGCCAATAGTTCTACGGATTTCTTATTAGCAGCGCTATTTGAAGGAATTGGTAGTGGTACGATAATTCCCATGATTGCAGCGATGATAACAGATCGAAGTTATCCTCACGAAAGAGGACGAACTTTCAGTTTGTGCATGGTAGGTTTTGACGTTGGTGTAGCGCTTGCTGGCCCAATTTTCGGTATCGTTGCTCAACAAATAGGTTATCGCAACATATTCGGATTTAATTTTGCTATTACGTTTACAGCAATCATAATCTTCATTACTTTATCAAGTAAAAATTTACCTGCTTCTTTACGCTTCGCTTTCGGACGTGGTGTCGATGTTTACTCGCTGAATAAGGTTGAGGAAGTGGGAGTTAGGAGTTAGGAGTTAAACAATTTTGGATTGAGATTTACCAATTACCAATCCCGCTCTAATATTTTCCAATGCCCAATGCCCAATTCCCATTAATTAGCTTTCAATAAACGAAACCAAAACCGGGAACCTCCATTTTCACGAGATGTAAAACCGATTTTTCCTCCCCAACGCTCGACTGTTATTTTACAAAAATAAAGTCCAATTCCGGATTTACCGGATTTTTTTTGTCCTTGAGTGAACTTTTGAAATAAAGTATTGGCAATTTCTAAGGGTACGCCGCTTCCTTCATCTTCCACGCTAACAAGGATATATTCTTCTTGCTGCTGTAAGTTTACAGTAACAGTAGAGTTTGGGGGACTGTGACGAAAAGCATTTTCTACTAAATTTGCCAATATTCTATCTAAACGTGATTTATCACCAACTACTTGCCAATTTGCGGAAGTATCTATATCTTTAGCAAGTAGCAAGTGCATTTTATTTAATACGAAAGTCGGCGTTAGTAGTTGAACAATATCAGATACTGCTACTAAAGCGTCTGGTGCTGTCTCAACTTCATCTTTAAAGCTTTCTAGCGATTTTACTTCTGTAGAAAATGCATTCAAAATTTCTCTAATCAACTTTTCTTGTTGAACTGTTTGCTTTCTACCAATTTCTAAACGCTGTTTACCTTTATCTGATAAACTTTCTAATTCTAATAGAGCCAAACAACAGTTTATACCGCTTAATTGTCCGGCGACATCATGTATAATGCAGTGAATTAAAACTTCTTTTTTCTGATTTTCTTTAATAATATGTTGATAATTTAGCTTATTTTCTCTAGCTTGCTGAATCAAGCTTTGCTTTTCTAGATAAGCATCGCTCATCATTTCAATTAGTAATATTTTTTTTTCATCTGCAAGCAAAGCGGAAGCTTCAAAATGAAATTCATTCCCAGCGAAGTCTAAATCGCTCCAGATTCCCGATTTCAAAGGTTTCTCATCATTACTTTGCCAATATTCTTCTGCATCAACTAAAAAGTTCTCTACAAAAGGAAAGTTTTCTTCAGGAATTAATATTTCCATTCCTGGTTCTAATTTTTTACGGCAAAACCGCTTAATCCACTTTGGTATCTGTCCGATAAATTTAAATTTGCCAACATCAAGCCGTTCTAAAACTAAAATATTTAAAGCGGCAAAAATTTCTGCTGTTACAGATTCACTCATAATTAAACAGTCGCTGTCTGCAATATTTTTATGTTAGCTTTATTACAGATGTAATATTACTCTTACTTACGTTACATTAAACGAGCAGAGTTTACTTCCTGTTGAATTTTAAATATTTGTATTTCATCCCAAGTTGCATCTAATAATAATACCCAATCTCCTTCTTTTTCTGGAAATAAATGTACATCCACACAAACTCCAGGTTCGGTTTTGACGCAGGGTAAAAACAATGGAACGTCATCAAGCGGTAAAAGTCCTTCAAGAAAGAAAATTTGCTGACTAGCATCTTCTCCTTGCTGTAAATTAGCTACTCCATATACTGTTAACTTTCCACCCCAACTAGATAAACATCCATCTTTACCTACAAAAAGATATGCTAGAGAACGACTTTCTCTCATAAAGTTAACAATATAACTACTTACAGGTAATGGGATATCCATACATTCATCCTTCCAGAATTTTGGTAGCAAGTGTTTGAAAAATTTCTTCTACATTCAATCCAGTTTTTGCACTCGTTTTAATCGTAGTCCATCCTTTATTTTCAATAGCTTGGATACTTTTAGAATCTATTTCCCATTCGTCTTGCAAATCCCACTTATTCAATACTAAAATAAAAGGTACTTTACCTATAGAATCTTCTACTCGTTTTTGTAAATCAAAAGCCGTTTGCAAGGTAGTTTTTCGCGTTCCATCCACAACTAATAAGTAGCCAGATGAACCTCTTAAATAAGAAGTTCTTAATTTCTGAAATTCATCTTCTCCATACAAGTCCCACAAAATTAGATTTAATTCTTTTTCTTCCACCGTTAATGTTTTTCTATCAATTTTCACCCCCACAGTCGTTTGATATTTTTCAGAAAATATGCTGTAAACGAACTTAGCTACTAAGCTTGTTTTACCAGTGGCAAATGCACCCACCATACAGATTTTTTTCTGGAGCATTAAACTTATACCCCTTTCTAATTAGCAACGTCGTCTATAATAACTTTGAATGATACTCTACGATTAAACTTTTTATCTTCTGGTGTTGATTCGGGACGTAAAATCTGTCCAGAAGCTAATGCTTTTGTACTAAATCTATTTTGATCAAAACCTTGAGATGTAAGATAGGTAGAAATTCTCTCCGCACGGTTTTGAGACAGTTTGATATTAGCTGCTTTATCTCCTCCGCTATCTGTATGTCCAGTAATTTGAATTAATAAATTTTTTTCTAAGGATTTCCCTGCATTAATAATATTTTGTAATTTTGACAATAATTTTGATAGTTTTTCTACTTCACCGGGTAAAAATTGAGTTGTACCTTTTTCAAATAGTACTATTATTTCTTCAATTTCTTTTTTATAAGCATTAAGCTGGTCAATATCTAAATCTTTTAAGTCTTTATCTTCATATTTACTAATACCAAGAATAGAGAGCGATGGTTTTTGGTTTCTTGCTGACAAAATCCACTCGCGAGGTGCAGAACCTGTAGCTTTCAAAACACTATTTTCATCCAGCTTTAAAGTAACTGTTTTAGGGTTTCGCAGTAACTTTTCGGCTCTTTTAACAATAATTTTGGGTTCCAGAGATATAAAAGGTTTCCACAGGTGGATAATTTTTTTAGGATTGAGATTAGCTTCTTCCATTAGCTTATCCGTTTGGATTGCTAACGGATCGCGCATACCTGCAATAAAACTTTTTCCATTTCTTTTACCTGTCTTAGTCACTACAATCCCAGGTTGTTCCGACAAATTTTTTACGTAACTATTCCAGCGATTATTGTTTCTAATTGCAAAAAAACCCCAGGTACCTAATATTACCGCTACTATACCCAAAGCAGCCCATGCATAAGTATAATTATTTTTTTTAAGCGGAATGTTATAACGAGATTCCAAACAAGCTTCTAAATACGGCTGACTGGCTGCAAAAGGCTCGGTATCTCCAGAAAAATTATGGATTTCTTTACCTAATTTTATATGTATTTTTTCTATTGTATTTTTAAATACGAACCTTAATTCTTCCGGTGCATTTCCTCGAATAATACCCGCTAAAACACTTGTTGGTCCTTCTTCAATCCAAATAGTGAGTTCTCCAAACTCTAAAGTATGTAATCCTTCATGTTTATGCACATCAAACGAATCTTTGACAAAATCTTGAATCGCTGTCAACATCGCCGAAACTAAAGACGGATCTTGAGCGGATACCAGCGGTGCTACAACGTGTTGCAGCATCAATCCGCTGTTTTTGTCAATCAGAAATACCTGCTCCACTCGATAAACCAGCGTTCGTAACATTACAACTTCTGCGAACGACTTCCCCGTTTGTCTGGCTTCTATTCTCCACTTCAAACTTTGCGGTGAAACACTGTGTTCCAAAGCATAATTGAACGACTGCAACATCTCATCCAAAGCAGTGGCGATCGCCTTTCGCGTAGCGGGGCCAATAATCGGGAAAATGGCCTCGGAAAGTACGTCAATATCTTTCTTAACAGAAGAATCAATCGCTTGCTCAACTGTAGGAACCATTGCTTCCGATAGCTGCTCATCTTTCATTGTTCGCAAAATAATTGCTTCCGGAAGTATGCGACTGATATCTTCAGCATCTACGTCAGGATTATCCAGTTTTTCGTAAAATCGATGAAGTTTCGGCTGCTCAATTCCTAAAAGCAAGCTCCGCAATTCACCCAATTCATCTATATTATTATCATTATTACTTTCAATCTGATTATTATTTAAGGATTCTTCCGCTACTCGATTTCCATTTTTATCGCTCATTTGTAAAATTATCGGATTTATATATCAACGATCGGTAAAATAATAAGTCATTCATTATCATAATCAAATGAATGACTTATAGTGATTACTATTGAGAATTCAAACGCAATGCTAATTCCGAAAATAAAGCCGCTAATTGAGTCCGATCTGTTTTTTCACTTTTGAGTTCGTAAGTCTCCCGCTCTAGTAAACCGACAATCTCTTCGTATTTTTGTCGAATATCATCCTGTAAGCTTTGAGATTGACTGAAAATTTGTTGACGCAACTCCCGCTGAGTTTTATCTGCTTGTTCATCAAGTTCACCCATCTTTTTCTCTAAAGATTCAGCAAGTTTTCTTTGTTCTTCATTAATTGCTTTTACCGCTTCATCGCGCTTTACTTGCTCGTTCTTTGCCCTGGAACTCAAAGAATCTGCTTCTTCTTTAATATAATTTTCTAACGTATCCAGTCGCTTTCTCGTCTCATCTCTTAAATCCGTACATTCTTTAACTAAACGCTCTTCCAAACGAGAAAATTTTTTATCTAACTCCCGCATTTGAGAGCCAACCAAAATATCTCGAACCTTACTTAAGCTATTATTTTCGTGAATCTCAGGATTATTATATTCTATTGGCTTACTGATATTTTTGCTTGATACCATTTGCCCTATTTCAGCCGAATTATTATCGTATTCTTCTGAAGATTTCATTTTCTGCTACATCCTAATCTATATTTCCTGTTCCCGTAATTTCATCATTCGCTAATCCTACAAGCGTATCCCAATATACTCAAGTCTGGATTGTTTTTTTTACTATTGAGTAAACTAACATCCTAAAAATTACCCGAAAAAATCATCCTCCTTAAGATTGAAATTAGATTATACATTGGAAACGCTTATTCTTCTGATAAGTACTATTAACTACATTTTGCAAATAAAATCACCATTTTTTAGTCGCATCTCTTGCTCGATTAATTCTTGCATTCACCATGCAAAAAAAATTATCTAAACTACTGAGATAAGCCGAGAACATTTTGATCGGCTAACGTACTTGTTTGTTTTGCTACATAAGTTGTGAAAAGAAGCAAAAATCGATGAATTAGATTATTTATTGTTTTTTTCTCTTTTTTACTGTTTCTAAGCGCTATACTCTCATCTATATTAAATAATGCAAAAGTTACTTGTTTTGATAAGTTTTTTACGATAATCAAAAATATAATACATAAAATTAGACTTTAATATATTTTGTAACGAAATATATCAAATATTTAGTTAGCTAAATATTGTCCCTACTTCACTATAATAAAAGCAAATATATTTGGTTCTTCAGCACTTGGTATGCTAATTAAATAGTCGTAAAAAGGCAGAAGGCAGAAGGCAGAGGGCAGAAGGGAAAAATAGTTGTAGAAGGTATTTTATATGAATAAATACTTTAAAGTTCTTACATAACAAGTGTTTCGGGCTTTTTAACTGAAGATTTAGCATACTATGTAATGAAGAGCCATATATTTAAAGTTAGCTTCAATTTGCTTAAAATAGCGTAATTTATGGAAGATTTTAGTCAATTACTTATTGATAACAAAGAGAAAATCATCGAAAGGTGGCTGGAAAAAGTTTGTGAAGACAGTCGAGTTGAAAGTACTGATGGTTTATCTCGTCGAGCTATAATAGACCATCTTAATTATGTGCTTACAGCGTTAGCAACGGTTCTTGCCAATAATAGGGAAGATGACTTTCCAGCGATAGTAGAAGCGAGCTTAAGTCATGGAATTCTCCGTGCCGAACAAGGTTATGATGCATCGGAAATAGCTAGAGAATACCATTTGTTTCGTCAAGTTATATTTTCCACTTTGGAAGAATACTTACTAAAAGCATCAGCAGCGGAAGTTATACGAGCTATGCGTTCGATTGATAGCGTAGTGGATGAAGCAATTACTCAATGCTTTGACAGCTATACACAGCAACGAATTGACGAGTTAGAAAATCTACAAAATCAGTTAAGTTTGCATAATCAAGAATTAACTCGGTTTGTTCGTGCTTCTCAAGAAAATCTTTCTTTTTTAGCGCACGAACTGAAAAGCCCTTTAACATCAATCATTGGGTATTCAGATTTATTTTTACGAATACAAAGAACTAATGCCGAAGTTAAAAGTACCTATGGAAATTTAGAACATATCGATCGCGTATTAAATAGCGGTAGAAAATTATTACGCTTAATTAATAACGCATTAGAAATTTCTCGTTTGGAATCAGGAGAAACAAAACTCAAGTTAGAACCAATTAATCCACGTGAATTAATTGAAGAAGTGCATAATATGTTAAAACCTTCTTTAGGAAATAAGAATCTCGAAATTAAGATTAATTGTCAGAAAGCCCCAAAACAAGTAGTTACAGATACACTAAAGTTACAACAAGTTATTACTAATCTTTTAAGTAATGCGATTCGCTATACCGAATCCGGTAAAATTGAAATTAATTGTGAAACTGTAGATGAGAGTAGATGGAACATTGAAGTTTCAGATACCGGAATAGGCATTTCCGAGGAAGACTTACTAAATATTTTTAATCCTTACTATCGTGCTGCTCCCAATAGTAAATCTTGCGTTATTGATGGTACTGGCTTAGGTTTAGCAATAGTTTCACAACTTGTTACAATTATTAAAGGTGAAATTAAAGTAGATTCTAAATTGGGGGATGGTTCTACTTTTAACGTTATTTTACCCCTGGAAATAGAAAACAATTACCAATTCTAAATAAAACCCTCTTCTTCTAAGTTATTCAAAGCATCAATTGCAGCCGCTTTTTTCGCCCCTCTTGTATTTTTACCCATACCTTTACCGTATTTTTTATTATCTACAAATACTTCGGAGAGGAACTCTGGAGCGTGAGGTACACCACCTGTTTTGGTGACAATATATTTAGGAAGATTGGGCGGATTTTGGGGAATGTGGCGCTGAACCCATGCTTGTAACTGATTTATTGGATCGAGATTAGAACGAAATTCAACTATCTCTTCAGGAACCGAATCAAATAGCGGTTCAATCACATTACGTAATACTTCAATATCTGAATTATTATCTAGATAAAAAGCTGCAACTACCGCTTCAAAAGTGCTGCTAAGTAAATTTGGGTTTTGGTATCCTCCTTCACGGATAGCGCCTTTACCCAACCGCATCTTTTTATCTAAACCGACTTCCAAAGCAAACCTTGATAATTGCTTTTCATCTACTAATGCCGAACGTCTGCGCGTTAATTCATCTTCTCCAACTTTTGGATGACGATTATAAAGATAATCTCCGCTTAAATAAGTTAATAAAGCATCACCTAAAAATTCTAAACGTTCGTTATGTTCCCCTTCTTGGGGATGTTCGTGAACGTAAGAACGATGAGTCAGCGCACTACGTAAAAGCGAATCATCATTAAATTTAGCTTTTTGGATTATTTCTACTAATTTTTCTTGTTTGCGAACCATTTCTGTTAATTTAAGGGACAATAAAAATAAAGTTTTAAGTATTCTCAAGAATAATATAATTCTGCAATTTCTACTTCAGATGATGTTTTAAAAGTCAATAAAAATACTAAAAACCTCTCTCCAAACCTCTCTCCTACAAGGAGAGAGGCTTCTAAACCCCCATTCCCTGCTCCGGGAAGGGGGTAGGGGTGTTAGGTTTCCGAGATGCTGTAGGTAAAACATAATACTTCTAAAACATCCTCTCAAATGCAGATATAGCTTTTAAAAATCGCATTCACCATATTCGTGCATTTTTATTTTCAGTTAAACCTCTACCAACCCGTTCGCGATCGCTAATAGCCATCTTTAATAATTTAAGTCACATATAATGCAGTGATTATTTTAACTTAAATTACTCAAAAAACTTGAAAATTCAAATTATTGCTTTGGTAATAATCGACCACTAATTTGGTAAACTATAAGATTAGACTAACTATTATATAAAAAATGGCTGCATCCACTGTTAATTCTAGTTTTACTACTTTTCCCTTAACTGCTGTAGTTGGTCAAGAAGCGATCAAAATAGCTTTACTATTAGCAGCCGTCGATCCAGAATTGGGAGGAGTGGCGATCGCCGGACGTAGAGGAACGGCAAAGTCAGTGATGGCAAGGGCTATTCACGCTTTACTACCGCCGATTGAAGTTGTTAAAGATTCCATTAGTAATTGCAATCCCGACAATCCCCAAGAATGGGATGACGATTTATTATCTTCTAATATCTCAGATGTCGAAACCGAAATTATCCCCGCACCATTTTTACAAATACCTTTGGGAGTCACCGAAGATCGACTTTTGGGTTCGGTAGATGTGGAAAAATCGGTGAAGCAGGGAGAGACAGTATTTCAACCGGGTTTACTCGCTTCAGCACATCGCGGTGTGCTGTATGTAGACGAAATTAACCTTTTAGATGAGCAAATTAGCAATCAACTTTTAAGTGTATTATCCGAAGGGCGCAACCAAATCGAACGCGAAGGAATCAGTTTTCAGCATCCTTGCAAATCGTTATTTATCGCTACCTATAATCCCGAAGAAGGAAGTTTACGAGAGCATTTACTCGATCGCATTGCCATTTCCCTTTCAGCAGACGGCGTTTTAGGTTTAGATGACAGAGTACAAGCAGTAGAGCAGGCGATCGCTTATTCTCGTTCTCCTCAAGAATTTCTCCAGCAGTACGACGAAGATATAGACTCGATCAAAACTCAAATTGTTTTGGCGCGGGAATGGTTGAAAGAAGTTACCATCAGCCAAGAACAAATTAGTTACTTAGTTGAAGAAGCAATTCGCGGCGTAGTGCAGGGGCATCGTGCCGAACTATTTGCGGTAAGAGTAGCCAAAGCTTCCGCAGCACTCGACGGGCGTAACCAAGTCAACCCCGACGATTTGCGCCGTGCGGTGGAATTAGTCATAGTACCCCGCGCAACAGTAATCCAAACACCACCAGAAGAAGAACAGCAGCCACCACCACCACCACCACAACAAAGCCAGGAAGAACCCGAAGACGAATCCGAACAAGAGCAAGACGAGCAGGAAGAACAAGAAAAAGAAGAAGATTCAAACCAAGAAGAGCAGGAACCACCAGGCATTCCCGAAGAATTCGTTTTTGACCCAGAAGGTGTAATCTTAGATGAAAGCGTGCTTTATTTTGCTCAAATGGCACAGCGTCAAGGAAACTCCGGAAGTCGCGGTTTAATCTTTTCCGACGATAGGGGACGCTATATCAAGCCAATGTTGCCTAAAGGAAAAGTTCGTCGCATCGCCGTAGATGCCACATTGCGAGCCGCTGCACCGTATCAAAAAGCACGACGACAACGGCATCCCGGTAGAAACGTCATCGTAGAACAAGGCGATATTCGCTCCAAACGCTTAGCCAGAAAAGCCGGAGCATTAGTAATATTCGTTGTAGACGCTTCCGGCTCAATGGCACTCAACCGAATGCAGTCAGCCAAAGGAGCGGTAATGCAATTATTAACAGAAGCATATCAAAACCGCGACCAAGTAGCCTTAATACCCTTCCGAGGAGAACAAGCAGAAGTTGTATTACCACCCACACGTTCCATCACCTTAGCCCGCACCCGCTTAGAAAAAATGCCTTGCGGCGGCGGTTCACCCTTAGCCCACGGCTTAACCCAAGCCGCACACGTCGGTTTAAACGCTAAAAGAAGCGGAGACATCGGACAAGTAGTTATAGTTGCAATTACCGACGGACGCGGTAATATTCCGTTATCTCGGTCACTAGGAGAACCCCAAGAACCCGGAGAAAAGCCAGATATCAAAGGAGAATTATTAGGAGTAGCCGCCAAAATTCGCGCTTTAGGAATGCAATTGTTAGTAATTGACACCGAAAGCAAATTTGTCTCTACAGGATTCGCGAAAGAGCTAGCAAAGAACGCTGGAGGTAAATATTATCATTTGCCGAAAGCCACAGATAAAGCCATTGCCGCCATGACGAAGGGTGCTATTGCAGATATGAGAATGTAATTGGTAATTGGTAATTGATTATTTGTAGGTTGGCTTCACGGCGCACGAAGAGTTATGATTTTCAACCCGAAATTTGATTGCGCCGTAACCCAACATCAACGTTTACATAAATTTTTATGATGATATCGCTTTATCCACAATTGCGGTGTTGGGTTACGACGCTATATAAATTAATTGGTTAATTGTTAAAACTTGCGGTGCGTCTAACCCAACCTACAAATATCGGCTAGCTCGTAGGTTGGGTTGAGGAACGAAACCCAACGAAACAATACGCTTCATCAATAAATATATGTTGGCTAATTTAAAATTAAATCAAATCACTGATGTTGGGTTACGACGCTATATAAATTAATTGGTTAATTGTTAAAACTTGCGGTGCGTCTAACCCAACCTACAAATATCGGCTAGCTCGTAGGTTGGGTTGAGGAACGAAACCCAACACAATCTAGAAGACTAAACAAAATAATTCAACTAAAAACAAGATTAAACATCCAACGAAACAACGCGCTTCATTTAAAAATGTAGGTTGGTATGAAATCAAAACGCGCTTTGTTGGGTTACGACGCTATATAAATTAATTGGTTAATTGTTAAAACTTGCGGTGCGTCTAACCCAACCTACAAATATCGGCTAGCTCGTAGGTTGGGTTGAGGAACGAAACCCAACACAATCTAGAAAACTCAACGAAATAATTCAAATCAAAATAAATATTAAACATCCAACGAAACAATTCACTTCATTCATAAATTTATGTTGGATAATAAATTATTAAACCAAAATACCGATGTTGGGTTACGACGCAATTTCAATTGTTGGTTGATTTTTAAATATTGTCGTGCGTCTAACCCAACCTACAATTCTTGGTAACAATAATCAAAATGCTGATGTTGGGTTACGACGCAATGTAAATTAATTGGTTAATTATTTAATTTTGTCGTGCGTCTAACCCAACCTACGATTACGATTGTTATTCATTCCCTACCCAATCGGGAAATTCTAATTCCACACCTGCACCCCAATCAATATCATAAATACCTCGTTTAACATCGCGATGAAAGCTTGAATATTTCCAATCTTTGGGTGCTTTTACATATCCATGTCGCACGGGGTTGTAATGAATATAATCGACATGGTAAATAAAATCTGTTTCGTCGCGGATTTGATGTTCCCAAAAACGACGTTGCCAAACTCCTTGTTCTTTTTTGCGCTGCCGCGATGCAGATATTTTTCCTTTATATTTCGGATGACACAGACGACTAAAACCACCTTTAATCAAGTTCCAACGAATTGAAAAATCATCATCGTTTGCCCTGGGTAAAGTCCAAATGCAATGTAAATGTTCGGGTAAAATTGCGATCGCGTCGATTGTAAAATGGTGCTGCTGCATTACCCGTTTAAATATCTTTCTTAGCAATACAATATTTTCTTCATTACACAGAAATTTGCGGCGATTCTGAGTGACAACCGTAAAAAAAAAGGTACCTCCTTCTATTTTGGCTCTACGGTATTCCATTTATTTTATTAGATAAACAAATACGATTATATTCGGTATTATTTGGATTTTATTTCCGATGAAATCACAACGCGCTGATGTTGGGTTACGACGCAATGTAAATTTATTGGTTAATCATCAAATCTTGTCGTGCGTCTAACCCAACCTACGATTATTCACAATCCCCAATTCCCTAATCTTCAAAAATCGCGCCTCGCAACTGCAATTCAACCTTCATCCGATTAGAAATACCTGTATTCCATCCAAATCGAGCATTATTAACCGTAGCGCCACATAAATCGGTATCGGAGAGATTTGCACCGAGTAAATGAGCATCGTTAAGGTTAGCATGACTCAAAACAGCATGACTAAGATTACTTCCTAATAAGTAAGCATTGCTGAGATTCGCGGCTCGCAAATTGGCACCTTGGAGAATACTACCGCTTAAAATAGCTCCTTGTAAGTCTGCTTCTTGTAAATCGGTACCGCGCAAAATAGCAAGACAAAGATTTGCACCTTTCAAACTTGCACCTCGAAGTATAGCAAGACTGAGGTTTGCATTACTAAAATCAAAACCTGACAAATTATTATTTTTGAGTAAATTCCAATTTAACGAGCTATCGCGATCGCCTAAATCAACGCCATTTAAACTACTATTCGTAAAATCACTATCTACCCTAGCGTTGCGCTTCTGAATTTTGTTAATATTAGATGCCTTAAGCACAAATGGTAGTTGATTGTCAACTGTATTCATTCGAGGATTTCTGTATGATTGCCTCTAATAGCTTTATCTTCAAGCCATCCTAAACCACTCTAATGGTAGACAGTTTGCTCTACTGTCTCAAAGAAAAGGATCGATAATTACTAGAGAATAGCAAGCGAGAAAAACTTTTTTCTATTTTCAGCAACAGTTTCAAGTATCATCAAGACCTGTTTAGAAATAAAATAATTAACATATGCGATCGCCACTTTTAGTAGACAGTTGATAAATTGTCACAATCCCTGATTTTAAGATTGTTGCATAGCTAACTTTTATTTATATGTAATCAGTTACCAATTAACAATTATCTGATAATTATATTTATAGCTCCCAATTCCCAACTCCTAACTCCTAACTCCTAACTCTTCCTCCCCATGCCCAATCCCTTAAGCATCGCCCCAATGATGGATAGAACAGATCGTCATTATCGATATTTTATGCGCCAAATTACCCGTCGCACTTTGCTTTATACGGAAATGGTGACGAGTGCGGCAATTATGCACGGGGATAAAGAGCATTTGTTGGGTTTCTCCCTAGAAGAAAAGCCATTGTCGCTACAAGTGGGGGGCGATAATCCCGCAGATTTAGCAGAATGCGCTCGTATTGCCGAAGGTATGGGTTATGACGAAATTAATTTGAATGTAGGTTGTCCCAGCAGTCGCGTACAAAGCGGTAATTTTGGTGCTTGTTTGATGGCGAAACCGCAACAGGTAGCGGATTGTGTAGCGGCAATGATTGATGCTACAAAAATTCCCGTTACCGTCAAGCATCGTATCGGCGTTGACGATTTAGACAGTTATGAGGACATGGTAAATTTTGTTAAAGTTGTCTCTCAAGCTGGATGTCAACGATTTACCGTTCACGCTCGCAAAGCTTGGTTGGAAGGATTGAGTCCCAAAGAAAACCGCGATGTTCCACCCTTAAGATACGAAGATGTGCATCGTTTGAAACAAGATTTTCCCCATTTATTTATTGAA
Organism: Calothrix sp. CCY 0018; assembly: GCF_963920925.1. Classification (NCBI taxonomy): domain Bacteria; kingdom Bacillati; phylum Cyanobacteriota; class Cyanophyceae; order Nostocales; family Calotrichaceae; genus Calothrix; species Calothrix sp. CCY 0018. Next base: position 14,718 of record NZ_CAWUDI010000051.1, read on the forward strand.
ATCAACGGTGGATTTAAAACTTTAACTCAGGTAGAACAGCACTTAAAGTCAGTTGATGCCGTGATGGTTGGGCGTGCGGCTTACGATAATCCCTACCTTTTCGCTACTGTAGATAAAGAATTTTACACGGAAGCAGCCTCGTTTTTTAATAGACGTGAAGTCGTAGAGAATATGTATGATTACATAGATAAATGGGCCGCGAAAGGATTGAAGCTGAATAAAATTACTAGACATATGCTGCAACTCTTCACCGGCATACCTGGTAGTAGAGCATGGAAGCAGCACATTACAGAAAACTCATGTCGTTTCGGAGTTGGTTCCGAAGTTGTGCGGGAAGCTTTGGCGAAAGTGCCAGGTTGAGGGAGATGGGGAGATGGGGAGACAAGGGGAAATCCAATTACCTATTACCTATTGCCTATGTCCAATGCCCAATTACCTATGCCCCATGCCCAATTCCCAATTCCCAATTCCCAATTCCCAATTACAAATTACCCTTTCGCTGGTACTTTTATAATTAATACCCAAGAATTCGTATTTATGAATATTCGTACAGTTTCAACTCAACCGTTTACTGACCAAAAGCCCGGTACTTCTGGCTTGCGGAAGAAGGTTAAGGTTTTTCAAAAGCCTAATTATTTGGAAAATTTTGTTCAATCGATTTTTGATAGTCTCGAAGGCTATGAAGGACAAACTTTGGTTGTGGGTGGTGATGGTCGTTTTTACAACCGCGAAGCTATCCAAATTATTTTAAAAATGGCTGCGGCTAATGGTTTTGGACGTGTATTGGTAGGTGAGAACGGTATTCTCTCTACTCCTGCTGTTTCCTGCATTATTCGCAAGTATAAGGCTTTTGGTGGGATTATCCTTTCTGCTAGCCACAATCCGGCAGGCCCCGATGAAGATTTTGGCATCAAGTACAATACCGATAATGGTGGCCCCGCACCGGAAAAGATTACTGAAGCTATCTACAATCGTAGTAAAACCATTGATGGTTACAAGATTTTAGAAGCAGACGATATAAATTTAAGCAAGTTAGGCAGTTTTGAAATTGGTTCGATGACGGTTCAAGTCATTGATTCAGTAACAGATTATGCCGAGTTGATGCAGTCGCTGTTTGATTTTGACAGCATTCGTCAACTGTTAACTTCGGGTGATTTTCGGATGTGTATGGATTCCCTACACGCTGTAACGGGGCCTTATGCTTACGATTTATTTGAACAGCGTTTGGGTGCCCCAGAAGGAACCGTGCGTAGCGGTAAGCCTTTAGAAGATTTCGGTGGCGGACATCCAGACCCAAATTTAGTTTATGCTCATGAATTAGTTGATATTTTATTTGGAGACAACGCTCCCGATTTTGGTGCTGCTTCCGATGGAGATGGCGATCGCAATATGATTTTGGGACGTAATTTCTTCGTAACTCCCAGCGATAGTTTGGCGGTGTTAGCTGCAAATGCCAAACTAGTACCGGGTTACAGTTCGGGATTAGCTGGTGTAGCGCGATCGATGCCTACTTCTGCGGCTGTCGATCGAGTTGCTGCTGAAATGGGAATTGATTGTTATGAAACTCCGACTGGTTGGAAGTTCTTTGGCAACCTTTTAGATGCAGGTAAAGCGACTCTTTGCGGTGAAGAAAGTTTTGGTACGGGTTCAGATCATGTACGGGAAAAAGATGGACTTTGGGCTGTTTTATTTTGGTTGAATATCTTAGCATCTCGCAAGCAATCAGTTGAAGAAATTGTCAAAGAACATTGGAAAACCTACGGACGCAATTACTACTCAAGACATGATTATGAAGCGGTAGAAACAGAAAAAGCCAATACCTTAATGGAAAATCTGCGTTCTTCGTTATCTTCAATGAAGGGCAAGCAATTCGGTAATTATACAGTTGAGTATGCCGATGATTTTAGTTATACAGATCCCGTAGATGGCAGCGTCAGCCAGAAGCAGGGAATTAGAATTGGTTTTACCGATGGTTCCAGGATTGTATTTCGACTTTCCGGTACGGGTACTCAAGGAGCGACTTTGAGAGTTTACTTAGAAAGCTACGAGCCGGATAGTACAAAACATAACTTAGATCCGCAAGAAGGATTAGCAGAATTAATTACCCTCGCCGATGAAATAGCTCAGATTAAAGCTAATACCGGAAGAGATGAGCCTACTGTTATTACCTAGTTCTTGAGTGAGAAGGGAAGAGGAGGTATAGGGGGTAGAGGGGGGAGAGGGGGTAGAATTTTTAATAATTCCTAACTCTCAACTCTCAACTCCTAACTCCTAACTCCTAACTCTTTATAATTATTCAATTTAGTAAAAAATTCGTTGTCGATGTTGGGGGAAGATGTAAAACTTTGTGCAATTAGCACGCCACAAGAAAAGTCAAAGCCATGTTTAAATTGATAAATTATTGTGTAACATTTTCGATCTATCATGTGACCGTAGCTACAGGCTGTGGTTGCTGCATTAAATTCATTAGATCGTCAACTCCTTTTTGCAGGTACCGCGTTACTGTCATTGGGCTAGTACCAATTTTCTTCGCTGCATCCTTACGAGAAAATTCTTTCAAAAATACTAATTCCACAGCCATCCGAGGCTTTTCTTCCAACATACCCATAGCGCCGTGGAGTTGCTGACGCTCTTCTTCTAAATGCTGTTGAGCCGCTGTTTGGGGACAAGGTAATGCTTCACCCAATGTGATTTGACAATCGATATAGTTAACTACGGTTGCATCCAAACTTAAAGGCATCCGATTTTGCACCGCTAGCTTGGTTTCTTGCCATTCTTGCACCGAAACTTTAAGCTCGCGGGCAATTTCCAAATCTAATGGTTGTCTTCCTAAGATATGCGCTAAATCTTTACGTATTTTCTGCCCTTCGTTGTATAGTTCTTGCCAACGACGGGGAATTTTCAATAAAGTACTGCGATCGCGTAAAAAGTGCAGCATTTCACCCCGAATATAGGGCACAGCAAAAGAACTAAATGCGTATCCTTGAGTGGGATCGAAACGTTCGATTGCTCTTATTAAACCAAAGTAACCAATTTGTTCCAAATCTTCATAAGGTTCGTTACATTGATGGCTAAATTTATGAGCCATTTTACGTACTAAACCACTATGCAATTTTACGAGTCTGTTACGAAGTCTAATAGAGGGATTCTGATGATATATACATAATAATTCCATACCATCAGATCGGAGAGAAGACTGAATTACTGCCATATAATTTCCTTTAGGGACTCTTTTTCCTGTTAAAAGCCGAGCCGAGTAAAGTTCTATCAAAGCTGTAATTATTTTCTAAGGTAATCCTTTTTAATACCATTCGTTGTTTCACTGAAATTACAAGGTGCCAGACCCCTCACATACGTATTTGTACGCATTAAAACTATCTTCATTAATTTGTTTATATGTCAAGATAACTTCCGCCGTATTCCCTCAAAACTTTAACTGGAGTGACTTTTAAGATTATTAAATTGTTCTTAAGAGAACCAATAACTGAACCAATGACTGAGCATGAATTAAATAAATTGCGTAAAAATAGGAGAAGAACAATATCTCAATTAAGAACTTATTGTAAATATGAGTAATACGAGCAATTTCCGCAACGCCATTCGCGACGCTAAAAATCAAGCCCTTATAGGGCCAAACGTAATCGCCAATGCACTTCCTTACGTAGGTGGTGGATTAGTACTTACTGCTTTGGGAACTTATGGTGGACTAGGTGTTATCCGCAATCATCCCGAATTATTTTTCCCCACCTTTATTGGTGCGATAATCGTAGAGTTAATTTTGTTTTTCGTCGCTCAAAATGTAGCTGCTAAAGGTAACAAGCAAGTTGCATTACCTCTACTAGCAGCCTACAGCCTCCTATCTGGGTACACCCTTAGCGGCTTAGTATTTGTAGCGCTGAGAACTCAAGGAGTAGGCATTGAGGGCATTGGTATCGCCGCCCTTGGTTGTGGCGTTACCTTTATCGCCGCCCGTCAGATTGGTTCAAACCTTTCCGACTCTGACGGTATGGCTTTAACTAAAACCGTCCGTTTGGGTGTAATTGCCTTACTTGTAGTTTTGGTACTGCAATTAGGACTTTCCTTTTTTGGCGTATATACCCCTGGATGGTTGGAAATCGGTATTTCTGGCTTAGGTGTATTGTTATTCGCTGGTGCTGCGGTAGTTGACTTTTACGTACTACCCCGTACCTATAAAGATGATGAATATTTACCCGCAGCATTATCGATGTACCTTACCTACATCAATTTATTCATCTTCATCTTACGCCTATTGATTGCTATTAGCGGCGGCGGTAGAGATTAAGAAGAGATGGGGGATGGGGAGATGGAGAGACAAGGGGACAAGGGGACAAGGAGAAAATAATTACTCTTTACTCTTTACTCTTTACTCCCTACTTCCTACTCCCTACTTCTAACTATGCCCCATGCCCAATTCCCTTTTTCGTACTACGATACGTAATGTGTCCTAATAAAATCAAAATCATAGAAATTCCAGCCCACGCAGGTGGGCTTTGCTTGTGTAGCCCCAGACTTCCAGTCTGAGGGTAATTAAAATCTCAATACATCAAAAAACATTAAAACGGGAAAATTTTCCAGACAATCGCTAGAATCATAAAGGAGTATAAAATACACGTAAAACATCTGGGAAGTTGGTAGCCCTGTCTTTTTAAAGCAGGGTGGAAAACTGACCCAAGCAGATTTATCTGCTGTGGTAAAATATTAGTAGCAAGTAGGAACAACCATCTACGTGAAGAAGCATTCCTAGTACGGTGAAATCCCCGCAACGAAGAACCGGATGCAAGATGCATAACGACTAGACGAGCAAGTAATGGCAGGATGTTGAGCGTACCGAACTGGCAGAAGTGATGGACGTAGGATCGCATAGTATTGATACAAGTAAGCGCAATTGCAACATCAATTTTGATAGTTGTTTTGAGCGTCTAGGGGGATATTTGACTATCCCTTTTAAGCGAGTCTTAAAGAATCTGCCTCTTTTTAAAGGGCAGAGTGTCAAGCAGATTCTAGAAGCATCAAAGCTAAAAATCACAAACAAATATGGAAGTTCTAGAAATCAAACGGGAAATCGAAACGCTATCCTTACGCCTGGGTAAAACTCAGGACTATCTTTGACTTACCCGCACTCAAAGCTAAGATTCAAGATTTAGAACAAATCGCAGCACAGCCGGAATTTTGGGAAGATCAAAATAAGGCTCAAGATACGATGCAAGAGCTTAACGAACTCAAAGAGCATCTGCAACAGTATCATGACTGGCATTCTAGCTTAGAGGATACCAGGGCAGTTGTTGAATTATTAGAGTCCGACACCGATGATTCGCTACTGAATGAAGCTGTATCTAACGTTACAACCCTCAGCCGCGAACTCGACCAGTGGGAGTTACAGCAGTTACTTTCTGGCCCCTACGATAGCAAAGGCGCTTTATTAACTATCATGGCCGGTGCTGGCGGTACTGACGCTCAAGACTGGGCAGAAATGATGATGCGAATGTATACCCGTTGGGGAGAAAGTCACGGCTATAAAGTTACAATTTCCGATGAATCTTCCGGAGATGAAGCTGGTATAAAATCGGTGACTCTGGAAATTACGGGGCGTTATGCCTACGGGTATTTACGTTCGGAAATGGGTACCCATCGCTTAGTAAGAATTTCTCCTTTTAACGCTAACGGTAAACGACAAACTAGTTTTGCTGGCGTAGAAGTCATGCCGCAGATAGATGACAATGTAGAATTGGATATCCCCGATAAGGATTTAGAAATTACTACATCTAGAGCAGGTGGTAAAGGCGGACAAAACGTTAACAAAGTTGAAACCGCAGTCCGAATTGTTCACCTGCCCACAAATATTGCAGTGCGATGTACCGAAGAGCGATCGCAACTGCAAAACAAAGAAAAAGCCCTTGCTCGTCTCAAAGCGAAGCTATTAATTGTCGCTCAAGAACAACACGCCCAAGAAGTCGCCGAAATTCGCGGTGACATGGTAGAAGCTTCTTGGGGAAACCAGATACGTAACTACGTCTTCCATCCTTATCAGATGGTGAAAGACTTGCGTACTAATATCGAAACAACCGCCATAGCAGACGTAATGGATGGAGAATTAGATTCCTTCATTCAAGCTTATCTAAGGCAGGAGAATCAGATTACTGAGAATGGGGAATAGGGAGATGGGGAGATAGGGAGACAAGGGGACAAGGAGAGAGGGGGTAGAGGGGGTAGAAAAATTCTTAACTCCTAACTCCTAATTCCTAACTCTTCACCTTTGACCTATAACCTTTAACCTTTGATCTGTATTTGCCCAATTACCAACTACCAATTACCAAATTCTTAGAAAATGCCAAATTGGCGCTCCATTTCTCAACAATTTGTTACATTGGAAGAAGAGTTTGTTATGGAATTTTTATGAACGACTCTTCTACCAAGGAAGATAAACCTAGCTATACGAAACTGGCGATGCGTAATATGGTGCAAAAGGGTGGCACCTCGCTACAGCATTTTGCACTTACTACTTTTGGACTGTTGGCTGTTTTAATTGGTCTTGCTTATCTAACTCATTGACGAGGGGAGATTGAGTGGATAAACGGCTTTCCGTTGAAGTTTACGTGCAGGATAATTATTATAAATCTTCTCCGAACGAGGCTGTGGAGAATGAGGATAAAGATGTCCGCATTTGTGCAGAAACTTGGCAAAAATGGTTTTGTCAATGGGTGGATATGATGCAATCCGATATCCCCCTAGTTTCTGCTTACGAAATTGGGCTGCGTTTGACAGATGACTCAGAAATGCAAACCTTAAATTCTCAATACCGTCATCAAGATAAGCCTACAGATGTTTTGGCTTTTGCAGCTTTAGAAGTAGATTCGCCACACGTTACAGAAATTGATACGGAGGATGAGCCTTTATATTTGGGTGATATTGTTGTTTCCATTGATACTGCTCGTAGGCAAGCAATGCAGCAAGGACATCCCTTGAAAACAGAATTAGCTTGGCTAACATCTCATGGTTTGCTGCATCTTATCGGCTGGGATCATCCTGATGAAGAGAGTTTGCGAAGAATGCTAGAAAAGCAGGTAATGCTACTGAAGACATTAAGTATTGATATAGACCTAGAATAGATTCGCTTATGAGCTTTTTTTGATCTCATCTTTAAAATATTCCTTTAGAAAATTGCCAAAATATTGATTTAACCTTTAAATTTCGGGAAAAATTTCATCTTATGTTTGTAGCAACTATATTTAGAAAGCCTATGTCCCAACAAATTTCATCTTCACCTAAAGCAAACCGTTTAGAAACCGTAGTGTCTAAACAAAGAGAATTATCTTGGGCAGTTGCCTCGAACTTGTTTATTAGTTTTAAATATGCCTGGGCTGGAATTACTTACGCTTTTCAAACTCAGCGTAATTTCCGCATCCACCTATCTGTTTGCGCTTTGGCTATTGGCTTAAGCGTTTTTTTGCATCTGAAGCCGGTAGAAATTGCGGTAATCGGAGTTACTAGCGGTTTAGTTTTAGCTTTGGAGTTGCTTAATACAGCCGTTGAGTCTGTTGTTGACTTGACAGTTGAGCAAAAGTATCATGAATTAGCGAAAATTGCTAAAGACTGTGCTGCTGCTGCGGTGTTGGTTTCGGCTTTGGTGGCGTTGCTAGTAGCTGCTATTCTGATATTGCCTCCTTTGTTCGAGTTGATTTTATCGTCTTTGTAATTTTTGTAATTTACAGTTGAGATAAACGGTTAAGACAATCGGATAAACTTGGCATCAGAGATAAAACTTAGGATTTTAATCGCTGTGCTGATAGTCATAGATAATTACGACAGCTTTACCTATAATTTGGTACAGTATTTGGGTGAACTGGCTGTAAATTTTCCTGTGGCAAGTCAAATTAAGGTATTTCGTAACAATAAAATATCTTTAGATCAAATTCGGGCATTAAATCCTGATGGTATAGTAATTTCTCCGGGGCCTGGAAGACCGGAAGATGCAGGAATTTCTTTACAATTAATTGCAGAATTTGCACCCAACTACCCAATTTTAGGCGTATGTTTGGGACATCAAAGTATTGGTCAAGTATTTGGCGGTAAAATAGTTCCTGCTCCGGAGTTGATGCACGGCAAAACTTCTGAAGTTTTTCATACTGGGGTAGGAGTTTTTCGCGGTTTAGACAATCCGATGACCGCAACCAGGTATCATAGTTTAGTAATAGAGCGAGAAACAATTCCGGAAACGTTGGAAATCACTGCCTGGGTTGAGGATGGGACAATTATGGGAGTACGACACAGGAACTTTCCTCACATAGAAGGTGTCCAATTTCACCCAGAGAGTATCCTGACAAATTCGGGAAAGCAATTATTGCAAAACTTTCTAGAAAAATTACCTTTGAGAGAGTAAATGAAACGACGACAATTGATTGGCTACGCTGGAGCGGGGTTAGCAGGTGCGTTGTTTGCTAATCTGGGTTCTGGGTTGCGAGTAAATGCCCAATCTGGTGATTCGCTGTCAATTAAGTGGTTAGGCCATACTAGCTTTTTGTTTACAGGTGGCGGCACAAAAATTTTAGTTAACCCTTTTCGTACTATAGGCTGTACTGCTGGCTATCGTCCACCAAATGTTGCCGCCGACTTGGTATTAATCAGCAGTCAATTGCTGGATGAAGGTGCGGTTGAAGGTTTGCCAGGAGGGCCTAAATTAATTTATCAGCCTGGGGTTTACCAGTTTAAAGAAATCAAGTTTCAAGGAATAGCGATCGATCACGATCGCGTTGGTGGAAAACGCTTTGGTATAAATACGGCTTGGCAGTGGAAGCAAGCAGGGGTTAATATCTTGCATTTAGGGGGGGCTGCTGCACCTATTTCGTTAGAACAAAAGATTTTGATGGGTCGTCCTGACGTGCTATTAGTACCTGTAGGTGGTAGCGATAAGGCTTATAATGCCGAAGAAGCTAGGAAAGCAATTCAGATTCTGAATCCGAAGTTAATTGTTCCTACTCATTATCGTACTCAAGCTGCGGATAACAATAGTTGTGATATTGCTCCCGTAGATGATTTTCTGACGTTAATGGGTGGAATGAAAGTAAATCGTAGTGAGAGCGATACGATTAGCGTGAATCCCGGTAGTTTACCAGAGAATAGCACCATTCAGGTTTTTAGTTACAATTTTTAAAACAGATTTATAATTCTTGTAGAGCAGGCTTTCGAGTCTGCTTTTTAAATTCATTAAGGGATTAATATGCAAATTAAAGATGTCAACGACCCCGCTCTAAAGAGACGGGGCATCCAGCCTAAAAACTGGTAGCCCCAAGTTGACCAGACTATCGTTAACGGCAAGTGTTTAAGAACCTACCAAGGAATGCGTAGCTAGTTCCTTGCTCTAGAACTAATAAGTTAAACATCTTTAAGGGGTTAAGGAAGTGCTTTTTAGACAGTTACCGACCGTTAACAATGTCGAAGCTAACATTACTATTAAGGCACTAACAATGCAACAAAACTACGTTTTCATAATTGATACAAATAAACAACAATTAAACCCAGTAACGCCAAAACAAGCTCGTAGATTATTAGAAAAGGGTAAGGCAGCAGTTTACCGAATGTATCCGTTTACATTAATACTAAAAACTGCAATTGATAACCCAGTCATTAGACCGTTAACGTTAAAACTTGACCCCGGTAGTAAATTTACAGGTATTGCATTGCTTGACGGTGAAAATGTGATTTGGGCTGCTGACTTAGAACACCGAGGTTATCAGATAAAAGTTGCTTTGTTGTCACGCAGACAATTAAGGAGTAGCCGCAGAAATAGAAAAACTCGGCACAGAAAACCACGTTTTGATAATCGCAAACGTAAAGATAATTGGCTGCCACCAAGTTTAGAACATAGAATCCTAACAACTGAAACGTGGGTAAAACGCTTAGTGTGTTATGTGCCAATATCAGAGTTATGGATTGAAAAAGTTAAATTTGACATGGCGTTGATGCAAAACCCAGTTAGGAGTGGAGTCGAATATCAACAAGGGGAATTAAAAGGTTATCAGGTGCGTGAATATCTACTTGAAAAATGGAGTAGAGAATGTACTTATTGCAGCAAAAAAGATGTTCCATTGCAGATAGAACATATTCTTCCCAAGTCAAAAGGAGGTAGTAATAGAATAAGTAATCTTTGTTTAGCTTGCGAAAAATGTAATCAAAAGAAAGGAAATAAGCTAGTTGAAGAGTTTCTTAAAAAGAAGCCTGACTTACTTAAAAAGATTAAATCTAAGACTAAAAAACCGCTTTTAGATGCTGCCGCAGTTAATGCAACTAGAAACAAATTAGTAACGGTTTTATCTAGTTTATTACCAACAAAAACTGCGACAGGAGCCCAAACAAAATACAACCGAACTAGGTTAAATCTTAAAAAACAACATTGGATTGATGCTGCTTGTGTTGGTGATATTAACAATATAAAACTACTGACAAACCAACCATTGAAAATAAAATGTAATGGTCATGGAACACGTCAAATGTGCAGAACAGACAAGTATGGATTCCCTGCAAGATATGTACCTAGATTCAAATTTGTTAAAGGTTTCCAGACAGGAGACATTGTAAAAGCTGTTGTAACAACAGGTAAAAAAGTTGGCGAATACATAGGGAGAATAGCCACTAGAAGTACTGGTAGCTTTAATATTTCAACCCGTGAAAGACTAGTACAAGGCATCTCACATAAACACTGCAAAACTATTCATAGAAAGGACGGATACTCTTATGCTTTTTAGTGCTATTTCACGGCAAATAAATTTGCTCGTGTCGTTTTTCCTCTTCGCTCTAAAGAGACGAAGTTTCCAAACTCCCGGAGGTCTTTAGATGAATTATGAACTGGAGTTTACAGAAGAATCCGTCACTGACTTAGAAAAGTTAACTCAGGTTATACAAATCCGAATTATTAATAAAATCAATTGGCTTGCAGAAAATTTCGAGCAGTTAACTCCTCAACCCTTAACAGGTGAAGCCGGCAGATTTTTATAAGTTGAGAGTCGGTGACTATCGCGTTCTCTACAGATTCAGCAACGAGCCGAATATTATTATTATTCATCAAGTTGGACATCGTAGAGAAATTTATAATTAATTATTTTGTTAACTCAAGCTATCTGGTGGATCTCTATCCCTAACTCGCGCAACTTTTCCGCCATTTGTTGGGCTTTTTGTTCTGCAATATCGGCGCGTTGTGCTTCCTGTTGTGCCCTAAGTGTCTCTTGTCGTGCGCGTAATGTCTCTAGCTATATCAATTCGTTTTGATTCATAAAATAATTCTTTGAGAAAGGGAATAGGGAATGGGGAACAGGCAATAGCGATCGCAATGAAACATGATAGAATCCCTATAAAGGATTGTATTTAAAAATGGCAGACGAGCAAAAAGTATTTTCAATCTTAAAGGAAGCAAAAAAGCAGGATTTGGTTAAACCTTCGGAAATAACTAATGTATGTTTTGTTTCTTATATAAATACTGCTAACCATATACTTCTAGTAATTCGCAAAACTTCGGATGGTAAACTAAGTACGGAAGAAATAGTTACGGGAACGGGATTAAATAGTAATACTTGTAAAATTTATTTGCGGAGTTTGGAGAAATTAAGTTTTATTAGTCGAGTTAAGGATAAAGAATCTAAAACAGTAATGTGGGAATTAAATTAAAAAATAGGTTCGTAGTAGCGCTTCAGCGCATCATATTTTGGAATCAGGATGCGCTGAAGCGCTACTACGAGCCAAGAGTCATTTTTTATCTGTTCCCTTTGTTTCTATCAATTGATTTAATTTAGCAGCTGTTTCTTTCGGCTTTCCAGCAATCGGAAATACTAAAATACTTTTAATCTCTTTATTATTTACTAATTCTTCTACCCGATGAAATTGTCTGTCACTTATGGCAATGCCATCAACTTTTTTAGCGTAATTAACTTCTTCTTGAAAACCATCTTCGTTATAAGCTTGAATAAATACTCTATCAACTTTCCATTTTTGATAATCGGCAGCGAAATATCTTTTAGCCCAATAAGGATTATGATGGCAAATATCAAAACTAACTGATGGGTTAGCTTGTTTCATTGCAGCTATCATTTGCTGGGTAAATTTTGTTAATTTATCGGTGCGATTAACTTTACCTGGTAATTCTGCATGATAACCTAAATAATCATCCCATTGTACTGCATCGATTTTAGGATATTTTGTGACGAATTCGGCTAATATGTCTCTGAAGAAATTTGCAACTTCAGGTACCTCAACATCAAGCACGTAATGATCTATTCTTGCATAGGTTTTATCTACACCGGGGACAATCCATCTTTTAGAAATTGCTAAATCGAATATCGGACTATTTTTATCGATTTTAATCCCTTTTTCAAAATAAGCGTGAACTTCCATTCCTTGTTTATGAGCTTCATCAATTAACCAATCCAACCATTTATCTTGAAACAGATTTGGACAACTTTTAAAGCCCAGGGTTTGCTGCATGACTTCGCTTTTATACATGGTACAAGCATTACCCCAAACACCATGAATAATTGTATTAAATCCTTTACTCTTGTAGTAACGAACTCTTCGACGAATCATTTCTTCGCTGGCATTATTTGTAACTTGATAGCGACTTAAATAAATTCCTCTAATTTCTTTTTTCTCCCAAGGTGTTTGAGGTGGTGCTGTTGGTTTTGGAGAAGCTTGTTTAACTTGAGTTTCGTTTTTTGGAGATAGAGTTGGTGTTGGTGTTGGAGTCGCTTTTGGTGTTGGGGTAGGAACTGAAGAAACTACTGGAGCCGGATTTGAAGGAAGTTTTGGAGTTGATTGTTTAGGAATTGAAGCAAAAGTTGGAGTCGGCTTTGGAGAAATGAAAGGAATATTTAATTGCTCGCTATTAGGAATAATTTTGCTGATACCTAAGTTATCTCTCTGAGTAAATAACCAGATACCACCTCCTAAAAACAGTATAATTACTGATATTGGAATATTTAAACATCCGCACCCGCTTGGCTCTTTCTTTTTGCGCGACATAGTAATATTAATGGTTTCCTGATAACGACTCAGTTTAATTGATAACTACAGGTTTGACATTGGCGAATTCCGAAAAATAGGCGAAAATAGATTTTTGATTTCAGCAGGTTGTGTCTTTTTAGACTGCTCGTTTTTAGCAGAAGATTATCGATTTAAAAAAACCTTACTAGACAAGCCACTGATAGGGGCGGGTTCCCAAGGCAGCTTTTGGGGGGAAGCTTCCCCCCAAAACGTGCCGCCGACAGTCAGGCAAGTGGCGTGCTGAGAGCGCTGAGGGAAGAGGTAAAGAGAGATAAAAGTAATGAATCTATAGCTAGCTGTAATCTTACTGAGAAATCCAAAATATAGAATTTAATATCTACAATTAATTATTAATTATGAGCATCTTAAATGCCTAATTTTACGTATAAATTAGCTACCTCTGCGGGTTAGCGATAGGCGTTCACCTTACTGTGCGGCTTAGCCGACACCTTCATGTGTATCGCACTTAAAAAGCTAGTGGTTGTAAGGCTTTGGTTGTTTCCAAAGATGTATATTATGTTGAGGTAATAGATAGCCAATTTTGCTCTTCTAAACGCTGCCAAGCTTTACGAATATGTTGGCACTTAGCGATTTTGGATTTTAGATTGCTGCTTCTATTCTAAGTAAATTAGATTTGTGACGCGGATAACATTAAAATTAATAATGTAGAGACGGGGCGCAGTGCTACATCTTCCATCAATGCCGCGTCTCTACACCAAAATTATTGTTTACTCTAATTAATATAATGCCTCCACGTTGGCCCCGCGAACCAGACCGTAAAAACGACCCAGCTTACCGTAAACTGGAAGATAGAATGAATTTCGCCGTTCATGTGGCGACATTTGCTTTATTCAATTCTGGCTTGTGGTTTTTTCACAATTTTCTTTCAACTAACTGGGAATGGTTGCCCATTTTCACATTAAGCTGGTTGGGAATATTAGTCTCCCATCTGATTTATATTTCAGTCATTGCCGATTATTCAGATAATCCCACAAAATCTACCTGAAGATGGATTATCAAAGTGAAAGCGATCGCAACTTGTGGTGGTAAAGTTAACTTGAGAATTTCAGCATAATTCTTAAGTAACTTGTAAATTTGAGGCTGTCAGCAACTCAGGTCTCAAGACACTGAGCTTCAGGCATAGTTCTGAAACTCTTAGCTGACCAGATTAAGGATTAAATTCCTACGTTTAGAGCAAGTGCTAAAAATCATACCTTGAGATGCGTAGCCAGTTTCAAGCACTATAACTGGAAAATTAAACAGGTGTAACGCCAGTTTTGCCAGTGTTTTCCTTTTGAAGCCGACTCTAAACATTATCGAGGCTAACATTACTTAATTGCGGACTAACCATCCAAAAAAAAAGAAAAATGCCAACGGTGGTTAAAACCACTCGCGGCGTTTTTCCACGAGCGCTTTAAAAAGCGTGAGTTTGCAAACTACCGGGATTTTCTTATGAGTAACAACGCAGAATTCATGGAAGCCCTAGCTGCTGAAATTGGCGAAAATGTCTATATAGATATTGCTAAGTGGCACCTTTATTTGTCCGATGCCAAACTGCATACCGTCGTCGCCGAACAAGTTTATCCTTTAATAAGTTCTGATAAATCCGTGGACGAAGAAGATGTCATTCATGTTTTACAGTCTATTCCTATCAAGATAGGTGGCGGTAAAAGTGAAATCTCTTTAATCGATTTGGTTCCATCACAGTGCCAAGTCAGTTTGGTAGATATCTTAGAAAAATATCAGCAAGAAATGTGATTTTTGTGGTTTTTGGTGTCTTAATTCTGGCATCAAAAACTTTTAATTAATAGATTGATAAATAATAAATAAATAAACAAACAGGGGAAAAACAATGTCTACTGCCAAGTTTCACGACGGAAATTCTTTAGCTGACGCAACCGATGAACTAGGTAAAAAAGCTTTGAAACTAGGTTTAATCCCCAGCTTTACCGTGCGTTTTTTTCCTGACAGCAGAGAATATTTTATTGCTCACGATGACAAATCGGAAGCGCTAACACCCGAAGAAGCGTATTTACGTTTTAAGAAATTAGTAGAAAAAGCTAATAATTAAGCTTTTAAGAGGGAACAGGCAACAGGGAATAGGGAACAGGGGGAAAAGAATTAGGAGGATGTTTCAAAAGTCTAATTTGATTCTTAACCTGGCGGTTGAAACCGCTGCTACACAAGCAAAACCCGCCTGCGCGGGTTACAAATTAGTTAGTCCACGGAGGTGGACTTTGCCTGTGTAGCAGCGAATTCTATTCGCCGGATACTATCTTTCATATTTCATCATCTCAAATTCCCAATCCCCAATTCCCAATTACCATCTTCCGTGCAAATTCTATCGCTTCATCAAATGTCGAAATTTTGCCTTCCACTTGTGCCACTGCAATTTCTGTCAGTAATTTACCTATAAGTGGTGACGAAGGGATGTTTAATGATGATATAATGTGTGTCCCACTTACCAATTGAGTGGGATGTGCAACCGGATCATCAGGGCTTAAGTAGCGGGAAAGTAAAGATGCGTATGTTGTCAGTGGCTTGTCTTCAGACATATCCCTGACTACATTACCATAAGCTGTTGCTAAAATGGCTGTAGTCGGGAATACGCTACCCGCTTCTCGGAATAAAAAGTATTGTTCTCTCAAGGATAATTGTGCATCAAGTTTGGGAAATGTTCTCAAGGCTGTAGTTACGCTTTGAACTTCCGCTTTACTATAGGTAAGTTTTTCTAACTCTGTTTCTGCTATTTCTGGCTTGGAATTAACTAAACAAGCTAATTTTGCAATACCCAACCAAGTTGTTTTTACAGTATCTCTAATATTTTGTTGCAGTATTTCCTTCAAAGTTGGAAATTCTTCTGTAAGCTGCAAAGCTACTTTGTCAACTTCTGCAACTAGAGTACAATGCGATGTTGCATATTTAAAAGAAGTTTTTAGTAAACCATCTTCAACAGCTTTGATTAACCAAGGTGTTCCTTGAGGATTTGCCAACATATAACCCAATTCTACCCGAATTCGCTCCGCAGCAACTTTTTCTAAATGGGAAGCTAAAGCGCGAATCGTTGAATGGGTTTCTGCTTCTATACTAAAACCTAATTGTGCAGCTTGACGATATCCCCGCATCAAACGTAAAGGGTCATCTTCCAGATTAGCAGGTGATATCATCCGTAAAATACCCGCTTCTAAATCTGCACCACCATGTAACGGATCTCGGATTTCTTGAGTATGAATATTGTACGCGATCGCATTGATTGTAAAATCTCGTCGATGCAAATCAGTTTCTAGAGAATCGCCTTCCTGTTGGGCTATATCAACGGTAGCATTGGGAAACACTACGCGAGCAATTTGCCTCTGCTCGTCAAGTAAAACAAAACCAGCTTGATGATATTTCGCTATTTTGCGAGCTACATTTACCGCTTCTGAAGGTAAAATAAAATCTAAATCCAGATATTCCCGATTTCTTCCTAAAATAGCATCTCGTACCGCACCACCTACCAAATAAGCTGGTTTTGGCAATAATTCCAGATTAAAAGGTAAAGAATCTGGTGTAAATTTAGACAGAATTGAACCGTACATTGTAATAAAAATAAACTCAAAGGTTAGGCAACAACAGTGTGGCTTGAGCTAGATTAAAAGCAGAGCAAAACAAATATAAGTTGGTTTTAATATGTGTATTTGCGTAAATTGTCATTATGTAGACCGCTGTGCTACCTACAATGCAGTAGAAACACAGCACCAACAACCTCATTTAACAGAAACACCAACCTTTGATCCCAACGAACCCAGTATAAACGTAAATATCCGCACCGAAGGCGAAGTAATTGAAATGGAATGGGACGTTGTGGGATGTTTGAGTTTTAAAGAAGAAAAAGGTAAATGGGCTAAATTACGTCCCGGTGAATTGGTGCCAACTTAACAGTTATCAGTTAACAGTGAACAGTGAGCAGTTAGGAATTAAAAGATTTTAGATTTAAAATCTTTTGAAGGGTTAGAGCAAGGAATTAGGAATTTAAAAGTATTCTACCCCCTCTACCCCCTCTCCCCCCTCTCCCCCTCTCTCATGCTTAAATACGCCTTCGCACTACACACCACAACTCCGGAATTAGGTTTAGCTATCAGTAATTTTGCTGATGACTCGCGTTCTGATGTATGGAAATTAGACCGTAATATTTCTAATTTGATGCATCAATATTTAATAGATTTTGTAAAACCTCAAACTTGGACGGATATAGATTTTATTGCTGTAGCGAAGGGACCTGGGGGTTTTACGGGAACTCGTATCGGGGTTGTGGTTGCTCGTACTTTAGGGCAACAATTGAATATTCCGGTGTTTGCTGTTTCTACTTTGGCAGCATTTGCATGGGATAACCGAAGCGATGATGATAATTTTATTGCCGTACAAATGCCAGCACAACGAGGTATGTTGTATGGTGCGATTTATCAAGTTGTGCCAGATGGTAGCGGACTTACGGCTGTAATGTCTGATGTGGTATTAACCCCAGAAGTATGGGAAGAAAAATTAGCCGATTGGAATGGTAATTATCGGCTTGTTGAAGCAAACTCTGGATTAGCTGCGACGGTAACGAGTATGCTGCAATTGGCTTATTTGGATTGGCAGCGAGGGAAGCGTCCGGAATGGGAGGAAGCTTTACCTTTTTACGGGCAACATCCGGTTAATAATTAGTTGCAAATTGCCCCGACAAGGGTTTTACTCCGGATCGGCCAGCTTGAATCCCCAAGGCTTCAAAACTATCATGGCAACATCTCTTTCGATACCTTCATAAGGTTCCCATTCGGAGCCGGGGTCTTTCGGGTGTCCCTCACCGACATGACCGGCAATTTTGATTACCTGATAGCCTTCCACACGATGCTTTTCCATTCCCCTGGGAAGTGATAGCTTGACTTTGCGACCTACGAATTTAGATGTACTTGCCTCAGCGACAGTTTCGCGAATTAAACAGATATCACCAGCAGTTCCCCAACTAGTTGAGTAGGTGTATAGGAACGATATATAGTTTTTAGGTTTTATGGGTCTTTTTTTTACAGCTTCCATTTTCTATAATTGCTACTCATCTTTTTTCCGGCAGGAGACTTTCAAGAAGATGGAGAGAGGATATCAACCTCCAATTCTTGGCTCAAAATTTTAATCCAAATAGTTATAACACTATATGCGGCAAGATTTTCCTTTAATTATCTTTATAAATTTAAATTTTACCTTCAGTCACACGTTTCGCAGTCATGCCGAGCAAAGGCTCACGCGCTTCCAGCGAAAACACTTCTATAGCAATTTTATATGAGTTGTAATAGTTTGAACTATTGAGGAACCGATTTTTTTTGAAAAATTCGGTTTTTTATTTTTCTGGTATGGGAAAGCGAAGTCACGGGGGTTGCAACTGTAAATCAACGATAATCAAAGTAGCGATTATATTGTTTTATTAATTTACTGATTGTCGAAATTATAAAAAAGATGAAAATTTTAATAATCGAAGATGACGATCGCATTGTTAAACATGATGCAGAAGACTTAAAGCATCAGCATCATGCGGTGGAGGTTGCTGGTGATGGGGTTGAAGGCTGGGAATACACCCAAGCAACGGAATTCGACTTAATTTTATGTTTATTTGATGTTGCCTAAATTGGATGGAATTAGTCTTTTTAACACTCTTTGCCCTATAAGTGCAGAGATTCTTTGTTCATAGGTAGATGGAGCATTACCAGGTTTTGAAATGAAAGTTACCTGGCGGTTGAAACCACGGCTACACAATCCAAAACCCGCCTGCGCGGGTTACAAATCAACTAGTCCACGCAGGTGAACTTTGCCTATGTAGCAGAGCCATTGCTACAACGGGGGTACAAAGCCGTTGTAGCAAATGGCGTGTGGTTTCAATCGCCGAATACTTTTTAAACATCCTCCTGTAAAATCAATAAAGTTCTAGCATCACCCTAGAAAACAATCCAAAATCTAAAATCTAAAATCCTAAATTGAAATGACAATAGCACCTTACGGCTCCTGGCTTTCACCCATCACTACCGATTTAATTACCTCTACAGCAATCGGACTCGGACAAGTTGCGATCGATCGCGAAAATATCTACTGGAGCGAGTTACGGGCTTGGGATAAGGGACGTACTGTTATTGTCCGACGCAACCCCGATGGTGAAACTGAAGATGTGACACCGGATGGTTTTAACGTGCGTAGTCGGGTTCACGAATATGGTGGTGGTTCCTCCACGGTGGCTGATGGTACGGTTTATTTTTCTAATTTTATTGACCAGCGTCTTTATCAGCAAAAACACGGCTCAGAACCGCAACCAATAACACCAGAAATCTCGATGCGCTACGGTGATGGAATTATTGACAATCAGCGGCAGCGAATGATCTGTATTTGTGAAGACCATACGCAACAGGCGAAGGAACCGACAAATACAATAGTTGCTGTTGATTTAACGGAAAATAGCAACCCGCAAGTTCTTGTATCTGGAAATGATTTTTATATTGCACCTCGTTTGAGTGCCGATGGAAAATACTTGGCTTGGTTGACTTGGAATCACCCAAATATGCCTTGGGATAGCGCCGAATTATGGGTTGGTATGGTTCAAGATGATGGTTCGATTGATGATAGACAAAAAATTGCCGGTGGTGTGGATGAATCTGCCAGTCAACCGGAATGGTCGAGTGATGGAACTTTGTATTTTATCTGGGAAAAAACTGGCTGGTGGAATTTATATTCTTGGCAACAGGCGAAGGTAGAAAATTTAACTCCGATTGAAGCAGAATTTGGTAAGCCACAGTGGGGTTTAGGCTCCTCTACCTACGCAATTGAATCAACAGATAGAATCATTTGCAGCTATACCCAGAAAGGAATTTGGTATTTAGCCTCCTTAGATGTAAACACAAATAAACTCGATACTTTCGATTTACCCTATACTGATTTTAGCGGGATAAAAGCAATACCTGGTAAGGTTTTCTTCAACGGAGGACAACCTACTCAAACCAGCGAACTTGTTGAGTTTGATTTAACTACAAAGAAAATACAAGTTTTGCAGCGTTCCAGCAATATTGCCATAGATGACGGCTATCTTTCGCAAATACAGCCGATAGAATTTCCTACCAGCAATGGGAAAACAGCTTATGGATTATTTTACCCACCGCAAAACAAAGATTACACGGCACCTACAAACGAAAAACCACCATTATTAGTCAAAAGTCATGGTGGCCCCACTGCGGCTACATCTTCAAGTTTGAGCTATCGAATTCAATATTGGACGAGTCGCGGTATTGCCGTTTTAGATGTTAACTACGGTGGTAGCACGGGTTACGGGCGCGAATATCGTCAGCGTCTGGATGGAAACTGGGGAATTGTCGATGTGGATGATTGCGCGAATGGTGCTAAATATCTAGTAGAACAAGGTTTAGTAGATGGCGATCGCCTAGCAATTTCTGGTGGAAGCGCGGGAGGATATACAACTTTATCCGCGTTGACTTTCCGCGATACTTTTAAAGCTGGTGCAAGTTATTATGGTGTCAGCGATTTAGAAGCTTTAGCCAGAGATACCCATAAATTTGAATCCAGATATTTAGATAGATTGGTGGGTGCTTATCCAGAAATGAAGGAAATATACGTACAAAGATCCCCTATCAACTTTGCAGAGAATTTAACTTGCCCGGTAATTTTTCTACAAGGCTTGGAAGATAAAATTGTGCCACCAAATCAAGCTGAAACCATGATAGAAGTTTTGCGAAACAAAGGATTACCCGTTGCTTACGTTCCCTTTCCGGGAGAGCAACATGGTTTTCGCAATGCCGAGAATATTAAACGCGCTTTGGAAGCAGAATTCTATTTTTATTCGCGGGTATTTGGGTTTAATGTTGTTGAAGAAATACAAACGGTAGAAATTGAGAATTTGTAGTTACACAGTAGTTAAACCTAACCCCCAGCCCCATAAGAGCAAGGGAAGGGGAGCAAGATTAAAGCCTCTCTCCGCATCCGGAGAGAGGTTGGAGAGAGGTTAATTACCAATTATTCAAACCCCATCAACTTCGCAACAGTTTTAATATCCGCTTCAATACCTTGGGTAAACTGACTTTTATTGTGTTTAATCGCTGTATCTGGATCTTTCAAACCATTACCAGTTAATACACAAACCACAGTCGCACCTGTAGGAACTCGATCTTTTACCTTTAATAAACCTGCCACGGAAGCCGCACTAGCTGGTTCGCAAAAAACACCTTCATCCCCAGCTAAAATTCGATAAGCTTCTAAAATTTCTTCATCGGTAACGGAATTAAATTCACCTTTACTTGCCGATTGTGCCGCTACTGCTTTATCCCAACTCGCAGGATTACCAATTCTAATTGCCGTAGCTAAGGTTTCCGGATTTTTTACAACTTCACCATTCACTAACGGTGCAGCACCCACAGCTTGAAAACCCATCATCTTGGGTAAACGTCCGCATTTACCATGTTGATGATATTGACAAAAACCCATCCAGTATGCCGTGATATTTCCCGCATTACCTACTGGAATACATAGCCAGTCTGGAGCATCACCCAAAATATCTACGACTTCAAAAGCCCCGGTTTTTTGTCCTTCCAAACGATAAGGATTAACCGAATTAACTAAAGTTACCGGATATTCTTCGGCTATATCCCGGACAATTTCTAAAGCCTGGTCAAAATTTCCTTTAATTGCCAGTACTTCCGCACCATATACCAACGCTTGCGCCAATTTACCCAGCGCCACATAACCGTCAGGAATGATTACAAAAGGACGCATCCCCCCGCGTCTTGCATAAGCAGCAGCAGCCGCTGAAGTATTGCCAGTACTCGCGCAAATCACAGCCTTAGCCCCTGCTTCCTTGGCTTTAGAAACCGCCATCGTCATTCCCCTATCTTTGAAGCTACCAGTAGGGTTTAAACCGTCGTATTTTACAAAAACACGTACTTGCTTGCCAATTAGACGCGCAATCGATGGCACGGGAATTAAAGGGGTATTTCCTTCCAAAAGCGTCACAACCGGCGTATTTTCGCTCACAGGCAAGTACTGGCGATACTCTTCGATTAATCCTTGCCAAGGTTGACGATGAGATTTTACAGCAGACAGGCTTAAGGTCACGGGATTTTATAGAGCTACTTATTTTTTACTGCGATATCGAATGACAGTTTATCCTTTTTACTGTATCGGTGGGAAGTATTATGATAACTTTTATCACAATTTGGGCAGTAATCAGTAACCAGTTAGCAGTTAGGAGTTAGGAGTTAGGAGTTAGGAGTTATTAATTTTTCTTCCCCCTCTTCCCCCTCTTCCCCCTCTCTATTTTTATTTTCGGAACAAAATCCCTACCTATATTGTCATTTCAAAGATGTTGCATAGCAAAATAAATTGTTTATATTGCAGCAACTAATACCAGCTATACAAAGATTTAATAATTCTTTAAATTACACTATTATAAGATTTCTAATGGTGTTGAGTAGAGTTTTGGACTTAATTAGTAGTATGTCTGTATCTAGTGTTTCAGAACGCAAACCCGAACATTCCGTCGTCACCTCAACTAGTACTTGCTATCAAGTTGACCAGCAAGTTAAGTTAATGGACTTGCAAGCTGAGGTGGATTTATTGTTGTTACAGTTGCAACAGCTTAAACAGCAAAAAGATGTTTGTACTCACGAACAATCTTGTTAAATTGTTGCTCCGCGTGCTTGTCTATACTTGTATTTGATTAAACCGATGGCAAGCACTGCTAGCTGAAACGCTGATTTTTTCTACGGCGTTTGACTATATTTTGATTATATATTTATGGCTATATTTTATTAGTAGAGCGATTTTTAGCTTTACTGCTATTTTCGCTATCGCACTCAATATTAACTATTGATGTTGATTAATATTGCTTTATTTTACTTTAGCACTATTAGTCATAGCTAGGTTACGTAGAAGTGATTTTTTTTGCTTCTACGTTTGATTTATTTTTGTTATTTTTGGCTATAGATGTAAAAGGGGAACGGGGAATAGGGAACAGGGAATAGAGGAAGAAAATGGTATTAGTTTAAGATGTAGTTCTATAACGCAATAATCCTTGTTATATAGCGAATTTCGGTTGAGTCGAGTACACATTGAACCTCACCCCTTTCCCCTCTCCAAAATAGCGGAGAGGGGTGGAAGGAGAGGGGTGAGGTTGAGCCTGTATTGCACCCAACTGAAAACCGCTATATACAAAATAATTAATTTTAATCGGCACATTCCCCGTTCCCCATTCCCTATTCCCCATTCCCTTTCCCTCAAATTAGCGCCAAAAGCTTTTGAATATAGGTTTGTACCTTATCGGAAATATTAGATTGTGTTTTGAGCCAGTAATAACCTTCATTTGTACCTTGTTGGGATGCGATGACTAAAGCTTTCCACGTTTGTACTTCAGAACGATTGGGGTTTACTTTTAATGCTGCATCAATGCGACTTTCTATTCTTCCGGTATCGGATTTGAGCAAATCTCTAATTTCTGCGGGATTT
This sequence comes from Calothrix sp. CCY 0018, assembly GCF_963920925.1. Taxonomy (NCBI): domain Bacteria; kingdom Bacillati; phylum Cyanobacteriota; class Cyanophyceae; order Nostocales; family Calotrichaceae; genus Calothrix; species Calothrix sp. CCY 0018. Next base: position 38,268 of record NZ_CAWUDI010000051.1, read on the forward strand.
TCCGGTGATGCTTCAAATACTTTTAAAGCTTCTCCCCATCTGCCATCAATTAAGTCAGCTAATACTTCTTGAGAAGGGCTTGCCCAGCTTGTATCGGCTAATTTTTTGGTAAGTTGAGAATGTTCGCGAATCAAATCGATTTGTGCTTGCGCTGCGGGTGATATTTCCCCTTTCTGCTTCTTGATAAATTGCAGCCATTTGTAAGATGGTGTCCACAGTCCACTTTTCGCAATTAACAGCGCGTCTTTGTAACCTCCATCTTCTAAAGCTGGTGTTTTTAGGGTAATTTCAGATAATTTAACTGGATTGACAACAAATTCACTCTCGTCAATTTGGTAAATTCGCAAACTTGGTTCTAAACCAACTGTTTGACGTACTACTAATTCTTTCTCATCGCTACCAGTTACCTGCTGCCATTCGGGTAAATCTCCGGTAGGGCTTGTCCAAGATATCATCGTTTTTAAATTACGTTTTTCCGGGTTGTAGTGAAGGATATAGCCGTAAGCTGTCAGATTTGAACCTGAAGAACGTTGTCCGCGTAGATAGTACCAAATTCCCGGTAGTGGAGCATCTTTTTCAAAGCGTCCTATTTCATTTATGGGTAAAGCAATGCTCGAACCAGCGTTTTCTTCTATACCTGCATCTACTAATGGAGCTATGACTTCAAATTCTTCTGGCCCGGTAACGGGGAATTGATTGGTGAGATGATAGTATTTTTCTGAGCGCGACTGCCATTCAAAATCTGTTGCTAGCTGGTAAGTTCTCAGTTCGACTATGTATTTACACTCAGAGCTACAATTGTTGCGTTCGCGATAAATAGGTAATAAAAAAGATTCGTCAGTTTCGCTTTCTAAAGGCAAAATTTTTCCGGCTATACGCTTTTGTTTTTGGATTTCTGCTTGAATTTGCTCTACCGTATGGGGTTTATCTTCGGAATTCGAGGCAATTTTACCCCATTTTGGTAAAACAGGATTTAACCAAGTTACAAAAAGCGGATTAAATATAAATAAAATGCTAATCCAGCTAAGAGCTACAACTAAACCCGCACTTGAAAGCAAGATTGCCATAGCAAACATTGATGCTGCTATACTTTTGCGCTTTTTGACTAAGGGGCGATCGCTCGAATAGGAACGAATTTCTTTGGTAGGGGCAGTTTTATTTTTGAGATTTTGTTTAGATTTTTTGATTCTTTTACGAAGCTTGCGAACCTTAGTATTGGGCTGCGCTTTACCGTCTTTTAATGGTTTTGATGAAGGCGAGGATTTTGGATTTCGAGTTTTGGATTGACTCTGCTGGTTTTTTTCCACTGTTAAAACTATATTCGGGTCACAAAAGATACTTCTACTCAATCAGAAATCTTAAATTGCTTGGATCGCGATAAAAACAATGCAAGCCCTTTAAATCACTTTATAAATCTTTGACTTTAAATTCCCCGTAACAGTACTAGCTTTTTCTTTTATACTCGCGCTTCAGAGATATTGCCCAAAAGTTATCAAATAGATTTTTGTCTAAATTCCGTATGATTACTCATGCCATTCGGAAAAGTTGTTAGATACGCTCAACCGTTGTATATATACAACAGTATAAAAAGTTGAAAACAAGTAAAATTTCCTTAATTATCTGTTTTTTAGCTGTGGGAATTACCGGATTTCCAGATAAAGCAATGTCTAAGGAACGGGCTTCTGTGGATTTAGATTTCACTATCCCTAATCAAGGAACGGTGGAGACGAAATTTGAGATAAAGAATACAGAACAATTTAAGATTTCTCAACCACTTGTTATTTAGATTTCTAGGGCGGACGGATGAAGCAAGAATCCCCATCAATAAATTGAAGGGGAGTGTCAAAAACACGTTTAGGTATTAAGGCGAACGATACTGCCAAAAACCTGCTGTCCGGCTCTGAAAACTCCGAAATAGCAGAATAAAACAAGAAATCTGTACTATTGTTTGGTGTCTGGAATAGCACCCCGCATTTGATTAATCAATGCAATTAGTGTGAGAATACCAATCGATAACGGAGGAAATTATGGCAAATAGGTGCAGGTCTAAAAATAAAAAGAAGATTAGAGGTTGGAAAAGACGGATTAAACACATTCAAAAATGGAAACAGCAAAATTTCAACCTGGGTTTAAATAATTTTAACTATGATTATGTCAAAATCTGGATTCACCCTTGGTCAAGTTTTGGAAAACCATCACCGCCATTGTGGTACAGACGGTTAATCTTATCAGCACTGTTGGAAATTTACCACAATTGGAAAAAACAACTTATTGAAAGAGGAGAGCCTTTTTATTTAAAAATTTGGTTGTTTCATCCACGTTTTTCCCATTCACAAGTCGTTGCAGGAATAGGTGAAAGAATTGATTGGTACGAAAATGTTTTTCCTATCCCAGAAAATCAATATGAACCATTTCCCTATTCCGAGTATGCTTCAAATCACTACAATCTGCATGATGTAAAGTGGGAATTACGTATAGATGATATTGAGCATTATGAAAAAATGGATGAATTGACACCCCAAGAAGTGGAAAATCTTCAAAAAACAGCCTACCACATAACTCAAACATCTGACGGGGATACTTTGTACGCAGTCTGGCTAGGCTCAGTCTGGGTTGGTCATATCCAATAATTTACCTCAATTATCAAGCACTAAATTTGAGACTGGTTGGTGCGTGACGCTATAAGTCTTATCGCTACGTTCAAATTTATTCTAAACTACACACCCGTTGCAAAAAATTGTGCCAATAATAGCTCGTCCCAAAGCTCCCGTGCAATATGCCGATCAAGTTGCCAATAGGCTATCGCTTATGATCTTGGATTAAATTCATGAGGGCGATTGCATATCTTTAGTAGGGCTTAGCAACGCCGGCATATTTCTCTTGTAGGGTGCTGTGGCACTTTGATTAATTGTCAACGTAGTAATAAGGTTTGTAGTGTCACGCACCACCCAAGTCTTGTGACAATTGCGGCTATTCCTGTTTAGTATCAAAAAGCTTTGACCGCGATGGTAACGTGCAGGGGTTGCTCCCAAAAGTAAAGTAGTACAGCGCGATGCCATAGGCTCAGGCTTCCGCATCGCCGACATAATCAAGATAGCGATCAACCGCAGGGCTGCGCCGAACACCCTTTATAACGACTTGATCGGCGATCGCACCCCCACTGCTATCTATTCTTTATCATCATCATCCTTATCCTTTTTCTTCAGTCCTAAAATCAGCGGAGTTGCAGCCATCAAAATTGCTGGTAGTAATGCTAGATAATCGTAATATGTTGGTACTTGTCCAACTTGGGGAGTTGGAATATCGGTTGTAGCTGGAACGCCAATGTAGTTTCCAGACAAGATTTGTTGATAATTATTTGGTAACATAAGAGTAAGAAAAATTTTATATTTCTGCCATCACGTTCCTACGAAGCTCGTTCTGGCAGGTGAACAATTGACCCAGTAATGACTACGAATCATTGTTGGGTTATTCTATTAGCCCCATTTTTAACAGTTATTAGTTATCAGTCACGTTTATACAAGCGGGTTTAAGTCCCCTACAAAGAAGGTGGTCAGCGTTGGTAGCGGGTTTAAATCCCACACGCGATATGCCCGTGTTTACTGTTAACTGTTCACTGATTTAAGGCTTTAATTATTAGTGTTGATTTGTTACCAATCGTGACTGCGGCGATGAGCTTTTGCTCCGCCGTAGGCATCGCATAAATCTGAGTCACAGGGTAACTTCACGAGAAGCACCACCACAAAATATTCCCGAACCAGTTACTACACCTCAACTCGACCCCAATGCAGCAGTTCGTGCTGCGGTTAGTGGAAAATGTGATTGTCCCTACGATACTGACAGCCGAGGTCGCAGTTGCGGTAAACGTTCGGCTTATTCGCGCCCCAGTGGTAGAAGTCCCGTTTGCTATGTAGGCCATAGGTGAAGTCAATACCGTAACGGTATATCAATAATAATTTCTTCAATTTGCTATCAGCGCGATTGAGGCAGCCGTACAGGCGATCTAACAGCTTTACTCGAAGAGCGAACTGAACAGCCTTACTCGCACAGTCCCAAGGGGACATGCTTGCGCGAATCTGCGCTTACGCATACGCGATCGCAACATAATTATTAGTTCCTAAACAATTTTGAGCATAATCAGCTAATACTTTATACTCAATATTAAATAATAATTTAACCTGATAATTTTCTAAAACTTAATTAAATATATTTATATATTTATATAATAGTAAATAATTTGATTACCAGACAGATAAATAGTTAGCAGTACAGTCTGCCAGACAATCAGTAGTTGTACTGTACTAAATTCTGTAATGTATAGCAGACAATGAATATACAACCACAAATTAACTGGGATTTTATGGCAGACAAAGTAGAAAATAATGAATCATTATCGGCAGATAGTACGGTAGAAAACACAATTGTTACACCGGATAATCTGCACTCTTCTACTAAAATTACACCCGATAGTTTACCCGACAATAACCAAACTTTACCCGATAGTTCGTTGCAAAACTATAATGTTGTAGCAGACAGTATGCCAGACAATACGCCAGATGACAGTCAAAGTGTTGATAATTTTGCAAGAATTCCCATATCAGAATTTTTAAAAAAATATGGCATCGGTCGCGATCCGCTGTACAGTCGGATGCGGTATTTGCAGATTACAACCTACAAGATAAAGAACAAGGCTTATCTGGATGCAGAACAAGCAGAGCAGATGGACGGACTGCACGAACACATTAAGGCTACCGGACGGATGGAAGGCTATTTGATACCGGAACCATCAGGACCCGTAGCAGAAAAAACGCAGCCGACAGCAGTTGATGAAAATAAAGTTAATCAGCCTTCAGCAAATGCAATAACCGTATCCTCAGAGCAGACATTGAGCGTGACCGAGAATGAATCTATCGATGTACGCCAGCATGAAATATCGCAGATGAACGTGCTAAGCGAACAGATATTCAACAATGCTCAAAATAAAGCAGCGGGGATATTGATAGCTGAGAATGTTTTGGCGGAACAGTTTATCAACAATCCAGAGATGTTGTCCGATGAACTTAAAGCAAAGATTCAGCAATCTGCAAGGATACCTGAAGTTGACCCTTTAGAATACGCCAACGCGCTCGTGAACTTCGCCAAGCCTGGGGTGGTAGCAGCTTAAATTGGTCGGGGATCGTGTTGGCGACTATGGTTATAGCAATTAATGGAGTATCGTCAATTTCGTTGATTGCTGCGATATTAACAATGTCAATTGGGGAATTGGTAGTTAGGTCTAACAAAAAGGTAAATAAAACCGAAATCGAACCACCAGACCAAACCGTTAGTACTCCAATTAATCATCCAACTATTGAAATTGAAGATTTAACCGTTAGTACCGAAGTTACGACTAGCTTTAGACTGTATCGCCAAACCGAATTAAATCGGATTATTGCCTCGCTATTAGCTTCTGGCTCGCTGTTAATTACCGGAGAGGAAGGTTGTGGTAAGTCTGTACTAATATCGGCAGTAGTTGAGAAACTACAAGGAGATGGGTTTGTGGTGGCACACATTGAACCAACTACACCCAAGCAGATGCTGCTCGAAATTGCCTATCAACTAGGAGTAGAAACCCAAAGTTTGGAGGGGAAAGCGCTGAGTGCCGAACAATTGAGAAGAGCGATCGCAAATTACTTAGAAAACAATACGGCGTTTTTGGTAATTGATGACGTGCAGTTTTGTGAGGCGAAATTTCGGATGTGGCTCAAGCAGTTGCGGAAGCTGCAAGTACCGATGTTGTTGCTTGCTACCAATCCACCCAGAACCGATATCTTTATTAACATTCCGCGTATAGAGTTGCAGCCATTGCCTGAATACGCGATTCGGGAATTGATGGAACAAGCAGCACTAGAGCGGGGGATAAATCTAAAACCATCGGAATTATCTAAACTGCAAGAACGGGCTGGGGGAAATCCGATGTTGGCACAAAGAGCAATTGAAGAGGAATATTTGGGGTTGGAAGTAGAAGGAGCCGACCATGATAGATCTTAAATATTTAGCGTTCTTAAATACCTTTCCTGTTGACAATGTGGCTAAAGTCTTAACTCCTAAATCAACACCTACTGTCGGTATTCTTGGCTCAATTACAGAGGGCTTTTTCTGATTATAAGTAAACGAAATATACCATTCATCAGCAATCCGAGATATTGTGACTTTAGATGTAGCTCCATGAGGCAAAACTTCATGCAACTTAATCCAACCAATGGTAGGTAATTTTATTGATTTACCTCCGAACGGCATCGGTTTTCCGCCACAGTTTATTGTAAAAGAATCATCTTCACCTTTTTTCTTAAAGTTTGGATAATCAGCTTGTTTTTTAAAGAAACGGGTAAATGCATTATTTAATTCTTCAAAAGCGAACTCAGTTACTTTCTGGCAAATACCTTTTTCTTTAATCCAACTATATTCGGTTTTCAGATGCTTATTAAAGAAAGTTCTTAATGTTCGGTAATTAAATTTACATCCTGCTTTGTATAGCTCTTGCCAAGTAGCCAAACCCCAATTAAAAGTAAATCGTTTGATGCCAGCGTGCTTCTGGGAAATGACCACAGACCCAGAGACTATGCCTAAAAATACGACTTCATTAGTAATGACTAACATAGAAGGTAAAGTGAAGAAAACTTTAGGTAATCTTTACGGATTAAGAACATGGGTAGAATACGGATTTCGACAATGTAAGCAAGAATTAGGTTGGACGGATTATCGTTTTACTAATTTCAAGGATATTGAAAAATGGTTCGCCAGCGCGTTGCGGGGGTTCCCCCCGTTGTAGCGACTGGCGAACCCGAAGGGTGGGAGATTATTTTCTGTGTGTACACAATGATTAGTTTAAAATCTCAAGCTTTTTTATCCTTAAATCAAAAAAATACAGCTAAAAATAAAACTATCAATAATTCTGCTAATTTTTCAATACATCAACAATGGAATAATGAAGGTGGATGGAAGAATACTTTAAATAATCTTCGTTTAATTGTCCAACCAACCCTACTACTATGGTTAATTTATCCCTGGTTAGATATTTTCCCGAATTCTAATTTATTGCTTGGATTTAACTGTTTGATTGCTGAGATTAATCAATATCAACCATTTTATCCTTCCGGATAATCTCGCTTATTTATTATTTATTTAATTCGGAGAGTGACAGAAGAGGGGTAAGAGGAGCAATATTCATCTATGATTGATACTGTTGGCTGAGGGTCTCTGGGCAAATGTTTTAGTATCTGTAGTTCTACATCCATTACTACAAGACACTTACAGAGTTCATATTTTTATTTCTTCAATTATTATAATCGGAAAGTGACAGAAGAGGGATATTGCTCGCTGTATGTCCCAACCCAGCAAGATGCTTGTCCTTACAAACACGCTCCGAAGACCGCACCAAATTATTAGATAAATCATTTTTTACAAGTCCCTTACACGGGGAATCACAAAAAAAATACACTTTTGTGTATGGATTGCTTAAGTCAAATCTAGTAAAGTAAGACTATACATAGTTTTTTGTACTTGACGAAAAATAAGGTTTATGTATAGCTAGACAGTCTCAAATTAGGGGAAAGTATTCCAAAATCAACAAGTTTTTAGATTTTTGCTTTAAAAAATAACATACTATAGTTTTGGAAACATTACCATAAAAAACTATGCTAAAAACTCTTCTCGTAGATGACCATCATTTAATCGTATCTGGAACATTTAATATGTTGCAGAAGCAATATCCAAATATGGAGATTTTTATTGCAGAAACAGCAAAAGATGCTTTTAATAAAATCGAAAAAGTAAATCAAGAAAACTTATTTTTTGACCTGATTATATTGGACTTATCAATCCCAGAAAACACTGGGATGACTGCTAATATCGATACAGGTATTCAATTAATCAAAGATTTATTAAATAAATATCCTCTGGCAAATTTAATGGTGCAAAGTAGTTATGCTAAGGCACTGGTAAGAGTGAAATATGAAATAGACGAACATCAAGGAGGTTTTGTGATTGCTGATAAAGGACTTTCCGAACAGGAAATGCTGATTCGCATAAATTTAGCAATACAGGGAGCAACTCATACAAAAGATATCAAAACTGGATTGGAATTGAAGCCAGAATGGCTTGAACTTTTGAGTTTGGCATTTGACGAGGGGTTGCAAGATAAAGTAATTGCGGAAAAAATGCATCTTCACGAACGCACTATACGTGCATATTGGACAAAAATTCAAGATGCTTTAAATGTTTATCCTAATGATTGCAAGCAAGGAGGCAAAAATATGCGAATTCAAACTGAAATTATAGCTAGAAAGGAAGGATTGATAGACTAGTACCGCTTCGCGGAAGTAAGAAGTAAAAAGTAAGAAGTTTAATTTTCTACGCTTTTTAGCCATTTTTAATGGTAGTTTTATTTACGCCGACTTGCACTAGTTTTATTCATATAACAAATAAATCTGGGCTGATTAATTGCGAATAGATAAAATATTTCAGATAAGGCTAATCAAAGATGTTGCAAAAAATTGTCCATAGAATTAAACATGAAATACCGATTTGGCGTGGTGCAGCACTTCCTGGAATAGCACTTATTCTGATTGTTATATTTATTCGTTTGAATGGTTCGCTACAGGTTTTAGAATGGATGCTGCTTGATACTTTTTTAAAAATGCGTCCCTCAGAACCTGTAGATAAAGAAGTTGTGATTATTGGCATTAATGAAACTGATATTAAAGAAATAGGGAAATATCCAATACCAGATAGAGAGATTGCAACGCTAATTGAAAAAATACAGAGTTACAAACCTATAGCAATTGGTCTCGATCTTTTTAAAGATATACCAGTAGAGCCTGGTAGTAAAGAATTACGTCAAGTATTTAAAAACAATAAAAATATCATTGGAATTGAAAAACTTTTAAACCCCGGTAAAATTTCTCCACCTCCTAATTTATCTACAGAACAAGTTGGGTTTGTAGATATTATTTCAGATAAGGATGGTAAGTATAGACGTTATTTACTAGCAACTCCTAATCCTGACAATGTACAAGAACACAAGTCTTCCTTATCTTTACGTTTAGCAGAAGCGTATTTATTGGCTAAAAAAAATATTACTATAGACAATGGGAAACATAACCCTAAAGCTATGCGATTTGGTTCTACAGAACTTCCTCTTTTCGATTCAAATTCTGGGGGATATGTAAATACAGATAGTGGGGGAATCCGAATTTTAATGAATTTTCGTAACGGGAAACAAAGATTTCGGGTTTTATCACTTGACGATATCAAAACGGATCAAGTTAACCCAGCTTGGCTGCAAGATAAAATAGTTCTAATTGGGATGACTGCTACAAGCGCTGGAGACTTTTTCAATACTTCTGCAATTTCTGATTTAGAACTTAATGGAGAAATTTATGGAGTTGAATATCATGCTCATGCTACCAGCCAAATTATTCATGCAGTTATCAATGGACGACCATTGTTAAAAACTTGGTCAGATAATTGGGAATACCTGTGGATAGTTACTTGGGGTTTTTCTTCTATTGTAATTGGTAGATTGACGCAATCGGGATGGAAGAATTTATTCGCTGTTGGTGCTATTACTATTTGTTTAGTTGGAGTAAGTTATTTATTATTTATCTGCTGGGGGTGGTGGATTCCTGTTGCACCAGTTTTATTAATTTTAGTCATTAACGGTGTTGGACTGAGTGCTTTTACTTTTTATCGTCACGATCAAGCTCTGAAATTTCAAATAAAGGAACGAGAACGCACTATTGAACATACGTTTACTATAATTCATAACGGTCCTTTACAAACGTTAGCTGATGCTTTGAGTTATCTACGCACCCAAGAACTGCCACAAGAAAAACTTATCTTACAACTTGAAAGACTCAACCATGAAATTCGAGATATTGGTGAGTTTATGAAAACACAAGCTCTGAGTGATAAACATATTTTGCGTTTGGGAAGCGGTTTAATTCTTGATTTAAAAAATCCTATTAACGAACTTTTTTATGAAGTATATACCAGCACTCTGCAAAGAAAAGATTTTAAATATTTAAGTGCTATTAGAGCCAGAACTCGCTGTTTTGAGCCAATAGATGATAAATATTTGAATATTGAAGACAAGCGAGAACTCTGTCATTTTCTAGAAGAATCCTTATGTAATGTAGGAAAACACGCTCTTGGGGCTAAACGAATCCAAGTCATTGGGAAAATTCACGATGAATGCTATAGTTTGAGCGTGAAAGATAATGGATGCGGTATAGATTCATTTTCTGAAAGCAAGGGTACAAAACAATGTAAAGATTTAGCTCAAAGATTACATGGTACTTTTAAACGAGAGTCTGTATCCCCTAAAGGTACTTTATGCGAACTAACTTGGTGCTTGAAAAAGCATAAAAAAAATCATCTGCAAATTAACTCTGTTTATAAAATTGTGTTAAGCAAATTGGGAATGTGACTTTTTCCCAATGTAATTGTTTTTATCTTTTTGTGTAAAACCAAAATAAATCTAGTAATCGGTTGATATTATGATGCATCTAATGTCTCGGATACAAGTTGAATTAATTAATCGTAGATTGTTGAGTGGGTTCTTGCTCGGTTCATTAGTATTTGTACCCACGGTAGCTTTAGCAAAGTATTCACCTGTGGATCCAAATCCTCCTAGAGAAAGTTCTAGGGCTGGAGGTTCTAGAGGTTGTCCAGGTGGAGAAAAAGCACCTTTAACTGTTCTGCTTGCTCCGCATACATTTGTGGGAAAAACCGCTTCTGTACGTCCTACTTTAGCCTGGTTTGCATCCAAACCGGAAGAAACGGACGTTCACATTTATAAGTTAGTTAGCAATGGCAAGCTTGAGACTGTTGCGATAGAAAAACCTCAAACCAGAGCGGGGATAAATAAATTCAAGCTTCCACAAGGTAAAACCTTAACACCAGGTAAGCAATATTTATGGCAGGTATCAGTTAAATGTACTGATGGCAGCTATTCTATGCAAAAAGCGGAATTCGAGGTGGTTCAAAAGCCACAGGCATTAGAAGCACAACTATCTAATGTTACAAACAGCAGCCAAAGAGCAAGTATATATGCTGAAAACGAGTTATGGTATGAAGCTTTAGAGGAAACTCCGAAGATTTCTCGTCAAGGTCAATCAGGAAAAGTCAATTCAGACCTGATCGAAGAACTAATTTTAGTTTACAAGAATGAATTAAAAAATGAAGTTGCTCCCGATAAAAGACAGGATATTGAAAAACAAATTCGTAATTTACAAGTTGTTTTAGGCAAAAACATTAGTCTTGAAAAGTAGCGAAATGGTGATTAGTAAGTAGTAGTCCTTTTTCTTAATTTTGCAGGTTCGGGCTAATGCGTTAACGCACTACCCGTCATAATAAATCTACTATTCACTACTTACCATTTCGTCTCGTTTCCAGTCTCCAGGCTGGGAACGTATTTAGGTTATTGGACTTGAAAAACAAAAAACGTTTTCCAATTCCCAATGCCCCATGCCCCATGCCCCATACCCAATTCCCAATAGACATCGCAGGAATTGAAAATACCCCTCTCCAAACCTCTCCCCCACCGGGAGAGAGGCTTAAAATGCAACAAGAGCCAAACTCCTGAAGCAACAGATTGGAAAGTGTACCTATTGTCGCCATAACTTTATGGATGGAGACTTGCTAGAAATAGACCACAAAGTCCCTAAAAGTCTGGGAGGGAAAGACTCCCTGACTAACAAACAATTACTCCATCGCCATTGTCACGACACAAAGACTGCAAATGATGGCAGTCGGACTGGTTCCATTGTCAAGGAAGCGGTTAAATGAGGAGCGGAATGAAGCGAAAGTTTCACGTTCCGTTCTGGAGAGCAGCGGCTCTCGTAAGGGAGTCGCTGACTTTAATCCTCTGCTTGGGTGAGGAAACTCCTCCAAGCAAGTCGAGTCGCGGAAAGAGGAAACCCTCCTAAGTAATTCTTGGAATCACCGTGGCTTTAGTCCGGTGAGAATGTCAAAGCCAATTACCAATCATAATAAAAGGCGACCAATAATAGGGTTTCTTATATTCTTCTTGTATATCGGATATTTTGTTAGGATTGCGAATCAATGCGATTTGAGCTTGTTGCAAAGCTTGTGCTTTACTTTTTCCTTGACGTAAATTTTGATAAAACTCTTTGACTAAAATTGATGTCGATTGGTCATTTACTGACCATAAGGAAGCTAAAGCGCTTCTAACTCCTGATTGTAAAGCAATACCAGCTAAACCCAGGGTAGCACGATCGTCTCCTGCTGCGGTTTGACAAGCACTTAATGTTAATAGGTCAATTTCGTTGGGATTACTACTAAATTTTCTTAAGGATTTTTCTAAGTCACTAATAGTTAGTGGATTATTATCACCTAAAACTAAAAATGTATCTTCGGGGATAATTCCAAATTGCGCGTGAGTTGCAATGTGAATAATTGGGTAATCAGTTTTTTGCGGTTTCTCATTTGAGTCAGCTAAGCTAAAGTCTTGATAATTAAGTACTTTGTAACTAGAAAATAGCTCTTGAAGCGCTTTTATTTCTTTATTTACATATTCTAAAGCTGGATATTCTTTTTCATCTATTGTCGCTTTTTCACTAAAACCGAATAGCATAGCGCGATTAGTTTTTCCTTTAGCTGCTTTTGGTGCTGTTAAGTTTAAACTTGGTGTTGTGGCGATCGCATATTTTTCAATTAGGTATCGATCTTGATTTTTGTCTATTAAAGCTGACATGGGAATGCTACGAAACAATCCATCTTGAACAAAAACCAGCGTGTCGATCAAGTCTTGGTTTAAGTAACCTTTTTCTTCAAAAGGTCGAATTATCCATTCATAAAAGTTTTCAGCTTGTGCATATACTTTTTTAGCTTCGTCTGAATCTTCTGCGCGAAATGTGTGTTGTTTTATTAACTCCTCAAGAAAGGTTCTTATTTCTGATTCTAATTTTTCACGAGTAATTATTTGATTGTTTGTTTGTTTAATCCACTCAATATGTTGCGAATTATCCGGTAGGCTAAGTAGTATTGCAGCTTTGTTTTCTAGAATGATAGAGCTAAATACAGCAGTTTTACCTTCTTCCCCTCCAACTAATTCGTCAACTTTTTGCGGTGTAATCAGTGCTGAAATACAATCATTCCCAAAATAGTTTTGTAATTCTGCTAATCTCAGGGAATCAATGATATTGCGAGCGGTATCTAATTCTTGAACCTGTTGATTTTTATCGGCTTGTTTACTTGCTTTTTGATTTAAACTAACTTTCGGATTCGCTTTTTCTAGCTTCAAGGATGCTAATTTACGGTATAAAGGTTGAATTACATCGCGGAAATCTAACTGCAAGTCTCTATCTGCTGTAATAATATCAGCGCGGATTTTTTCTAATGTTTGAAAAGCTGCTTCGTAAGCTGCTATCGCATCTGATTCTTTCCCCCTTTTTTCTAAAAGTCTTGCTTGTTGCCATTCCCATAAATACAGGCTATCGTTAGCTTGCAGCTTGTAGTCAGCAGCTAATATTGCTTTTCTAGTTAATTCTAAAGCTTGGCTATAGTTATTTTCACATTCATAAAAATGTCCTGCTGCTCCTAAAGCAAAAGACTGGGCACGAGAATTTTTAATATTATTACTAATTTTGATCGCTTTATTTAGTAATCCGACAACTTCTTCATCAGGTAATTGTCGCTTTTTTGGACATTGAGTGAATGGTGAAGTAACACTATCATCGGCAGATAGATTAGCTAACTCAATTGCTGCATATGCTTTTTGTGGAGAGTCGGGTAATCGATCCAGAAGTGATAAAGCTTGTGTTTTATTCTCTGCATTTGCTCTCTCAGAAGTTTGATAATTTTCGTCTGGGGATAATTTTAATTTCTGAATGCGAGAATTAACTTGAATTAAATTGATCAGCGCTTTCATTTGAGCGGATTTATTATTTTGCGTGACTGCTATTCCGTAACTTTTTTGAAAATTTTTCTGAGCATTCTGATAATAACTATCAGCTTTTACTGCAATGTTGTTGAACTTTGGCAATCCGCTTTCTTTAGCAGAATCTGCATAAAAAGTCCAAAGTTGTGCTTTACCTAAATATACGTTACCCAAACTATTTGATATTTTTTGTAAAGACAAATCATCTACACCAATTTTTTCAGCATAATTTAGATATTTATTTGCTAAATTATATTTTGCTAACAGACGATAAGCTTCCGCAATACTTCCTAATCCTGCGACTTCTCCCTTAATATCGTTTTGAGCGCGAGATATTTCTAAAGCACTTGAGGGCAAACAATTTGATTTACGTTTAATTTTGTAAATATTTATTTTATCTTCCTCTATTTCTGATTCTTCTTCACCGCATAAAATTTCGATCGCCTTTTTATATTGTCCGGAATTACTATATGCTTGCCCAAGCTCTGCGAGCGCTCTTCCTTTTTCGCGGGAGTTTTCAGTTTGTTGATATAAATTTACTGCTGCATTCCAGTATTTAATATTTTGTTCCAAATCGCCCAGTTTTTCAAATGCATTAGCCAAATTTCCGCTAACAATCGCTTGCTCTGGAAACTGCTTGTTTTTTTGATATATATTTAAAGCTGTTTCCCACTCTTGTACTGCTTCTCTATATTTCCCTTCATCATAATATTTAATCCCTTTCTCTACTAATTGGCTAGCATTCCGATCCTGTGCTTTGGCAACCGTACCAAACCCTAATTGATTGGTGGCAATCGAAACATGAGTTAGACATAAGCTAAGTATAAAACTCACTACAAAAAAGGCTGCCAAGATTCGACTTTTTCTGACTGGGTATTGCTTTGACATGATTTAATTCAACTTTTTTATATTTTATTTACAATGCTTTTTTTGTTACTAACAAACATTAAATCTTTAATTATTTTTTCATATTACTAAACATAAGAAACATTAATATAGTTAATTCAATAAATAAGTAGTATCGTATTAACAATGTACAGTATTTTTGGTTGATTATTCTTAATAAAACGGTAAGAGAATGCGCGAGAAAAACTGTAGAGATGCGATATAACGTGTCTCTACTAGTTTGCAGGGATAAGCGAACCAGTAATAAGAAATGAAAAGCACCATTATTCGCTAGGTAAAGTATTTTAGATTAGAAAATTTTGTTAATTTATTTGTAGATTAAGACGGCTTTAAATTTTGATTGCTCGGAAATATTTTTGAAGCATAAGGGGAATGAAATGAAAAATATTGGCTCTAACAGCTTGTGGAAATTATATACAAAGATTTTTATCGGATTTTTAGGCGCAGGCATAACATCAATAAATCCCTGTTTTGCACAAAGTAATAGCAATATTGTACCGGATAACACGTTAGGAACAGAAGCATCACGAATTAACAATAATATAAATGTAAATGATATCCCCAGCACCCTGATAGAAGGTGGAGCAGAGCGCGGTCAAAATTTATTCCATAGTTTGCAGGAATTAAATGTCAGCGAAGGGAGAGGAGCTTATTTTATAGTTCCTAATGATGCGATTCAAAATGTTTTAACAAGGGTAACGGGAAATAATCTTTCTGAAATTTTAGGGACTTTAGGAATTCGTCAGCGAGATGGTAGTAATTTTGTTCGTAATCAAGCAAATCTGTTTTTAATTAATCCCAACGGAATTATTTTTGGAGAAAATGCCACTTTAGATGTAAATGGTTCGTTTGTGGGGACAACTGCTAATGCAATTAAATTTGGTGAGCAAGGATTTTTTAGTGCGACAAATCCCCAAGCACCACCTTTATTAACGGTGAATCCTGATGCGTTGTTGTTTAATCAAATTAATCAAAATGCTGCGATTCAAAATAGTTCATTTGCATCAACAGGAGTAAGAGATCCAGCAGGTTTTAACGTATTCGGTTTGCGGGTTCCCGATGGTAAAAGTTTGCTGCTCTTAGGTGGTGATGTCAGCATGGATGGTGGGGAGTTAAATGCTTATGGTGGGAGAGTTGAGTTGGGAGGATTAGCAGCACCTGGAACTGTAGCGCTAGATATAAACGGTGATGATTTTCAATTGGGATTTCCCGAAAATGTGACTCGTGGGGATGTATCGCTGACCAACAATGCGAATGTTGAGATGTTTACAGGAGGTAGTATTGCTGTTAATGCGAGAAATTTAAACATATTGGACAGTGCTATTGTCTCAAGAGTAATATCTGGGGGAGTAGACAGTAAGGCTGGGAATATTGAAATTAATACAACAGATACAACTACAATTGACGGGACAACTGCAACTAACTTTAGCGGTATAGCCAGTGGTCTAGTCGGTAGCTCTGGAAGCGCAGGAGATATTACCATTAAGACAGGTTCTCTTGACGTTATTAATGGTGTGATTGGTTCTCTTACTAATGGAGAAGGTAATGCAGGAAATGTCACTATCATCGCCAAAGATAAAGTTTCACTAACTAACGGCGGAATAACTAGTCTCGTCGCCTCTTCAGATCGGGGAAACGGAGCTGATGTTAGCATCCAGGCACGAGAAATATCGCTTGCTGAGAGCGCGATAATTACAAATTCTTTAGGCAAAGGTAGTTCTGGAAATATCAAAATCAAGGCTGATGATTCTGTATTTTTAAGTGGAGGTTCTGTAATTTCATCTGAGACTTTTGGACAAGGCAATGCAGGAAGTATTGATATTGAAGCTGGCGGTTTAGTTTCTTTTGACGGAGTTGGAAGGAACAACCGTGTTAGTCGAGTATCCAGTCAGGTGAATCCTTTAATAGTACCAGCACCAGAATTTACAGGAGAACGCATTGGAGGCGATATAAATATTAAAACTGGATCTTTATTAATGAGGGATGCCAACCTTGAAACCTCAACTTTTGGAATTGGAGATGCAGGGAATGTGACGGTAAATGCATTTGATGCCGTTTCCCTTACAAATGGCAATATTTTCAGCACGGTGGGAGCTGGGGGTGTGGGTAAAGGGGGAAATATTACCATTGACTCAAAAACACTTAACTTAGGTTCGGGTGCTGAACTTCAAGCCTCAACTAGTGGAATTGGGAATGCGGGAAATGTGAAAGTTACTGCAACAGATACTGTTTCTCTTATAGACGCGAACATCCTCAGCACAGTAGAAGCAGGAGGTGAAGGTCAGGGTGGCAATATTGATATTAATGCAGCAACACTTTCACTTACTGATAGCGCTCAACTAATAACTATTACTCGTGAAGCATCCGATCAACCACCAGGTAAAGGGAATGCTGGTAATGTAAATGTGAAAGTTACTGTGTTGGTTGATATTGCCGGAGAGAAAAACGAGATTCCTAGTGGGATTTTTAGCTATGTTGACACAGGAAGAGTTGGCAATGGGGGTAATATTACCATAGATTCGGGTTCCTTCTCATTACGAGATGGCGCTCGACTTCGAGCTTCAACTTATGGAATTGGCAATGCAGGGAATGTTCAGGTGACAACAACAGATGCTGTTTCGCTTGCAGGCAATGCTCTCATTCTCAGCACGGTGGAAGCAGGGGGCGTGGGTCAGGGTGGCGATATTGATATTAATGCGGTAACTCTATCACTCACTGATGGCGCTCAACTGCTAACTCTTACTCGTGGTGCATCTGATACTGATACCCAACCAGCAGGACAAGGGGATGCTGGTAATGTTCAGGTGAAAGTTAGTGGAGCGGTTGATATTGCTGGAGAGAAAAACGGTTTTTATAGTGGGATTTATAGCGTTGCAGATACGGGGACAGTTGGCGATGCAGGTAATATTACTATCGATTCTGGTTCTTTCTCATTACGAGATGGCGCTCTTATAAATGCACGTACTAAAACTGACGGTCAAGGTGGCGATGTGATTGTTAATACAGATATTTTTGAAGCGTTCAACGGAGGACAACTGATTGCTATTACGTCAGGCAATGGAAGTGCAGGTAAAATTACTGTTAATGCTAGTGAGAAAACAACTATTAGTGGTAGCGACCCTAATTACGACAATCGACTAGCTCAACTTCCCGATTACGTTGCAATTATTGGCGCTAACAGTGGCTTGTTTGTTAATTCTTCGGGTTTAGGCAACACAGGCAATATCGAAATCAACTCCCCCGAAATCACTTTAGATAACCTTGGTAAAT
>NZ_CAWUDI010000052.1:0-56008 GCF_963920925.1 Calothrix sp. CCY 0018
TATTTCGTTTCCAAAGTTTGACCGTTTGGTCATCGCTAGCACTAGCAATTGTTTGACCATCAAAACTAAAAGCGACGCTTGTTACCCCACCACGATGTCCGGTAAGAGTTTGTAGCTTTATACCTTCAATACTCCAGATTGTTACAGAGTTGTTAGTATTAGCAGCGACAATTATTTGACCATTAGGGCTGAACACCACGCTTGATAAACTACCGCTATCCTCTTTCAAGCGATTGAATTCTTTCACTCTCTGTGTGTAACCCACCTTTTGCAGCGTTCCTCTCACTTGTGCTAATTCTACATCTGGCTTAAAAAGTCCAAAGGGTAAAAGTTTATCGAGAGCGTTTCCTGCCCGCAAAATATCCATTGCCGCTTCTAAATCCTTGTTTGATCCCCACTCTGCGTCTGCGGCTTGTTGAAAAGCTTCAATTTGTTTTATCTGCGCGTTCCTTTGACCAGCTAAAGCCCAAAAAGTCAACCCAATCGATCCCAGTATAACGGCGATCGCAATCCGCCACCGCCACTTATGAATCTGCTGTTTTCGCACAATACTTTCCTGCACAAACTCAGCTTCTACTTGGTTTAACCAATTGTCATTAGAGTTCAATGTTTCATTCAAGACATTGAGATAAGGATTAGCATTCCACAAAAACTGTTCGGGTTGATCTCTCGAACCTTCTTCACCATTTGGTATTCCATACCATAACCGCAGAAAATGATCGTCGATGCGAGGATTAATTTTGTTAAAAAAGTTTTCGACGATGCAGAGTTTGCGATCTAACCAATCAAGTACAGGTTTAGCGTTGGCTTGAAAACCAGATGCTTGTTTTTCTTGGCTTGCAACACTTCGCCACTCCTGTGCCGCTGGAGTCAACCGCCGTTGTAAAATGAAAATTTCTTCTTCCTCTTGCTTCCAAGCTAATAGCTTTTCCCACCCCCGCACTAAAGCATCATGAGCAGGTTCAACAAAAGGATTACCTTCTGCATCTTGTCCTTCCACCAATAATCTCGCTCTACTAAAACGCTCGATGACTTCTTTAACTAAAATATTTTTCTGTGGAGGATATTCCAATTCTGATAAAGGTACCTGTCTGCGAGCTAACTCACCCCCAGTCTGGGCTACCATCCGTAACATTACATGACGAATAACTTGGTCATAAGCTGGATTTTCTTTAACTAGCGTCTCATATTCCTCATCTGCTTTTTGAGTGAGACTAAGCATTACTCCCCCCAATTCTTCATAATCTTTTTGAATCAGCGCCCGGTCAATTGTGATACCACCGTATTCTGCGACCCGTTGTCGCTTTAAATATTTGAGGTAAAGTTCGCTCAAAGCAAAAGAAAGTAGTGGCAAGGCTCCAGGCATATTATCCACTTCATCAATTAGTTGTTCTACTAAATCATGGGGTTGAAAATACATCACCCGTGTTTCTGCGGGTTTTTCGATTGCCTCGCGCAGTTCCCCCCGCGTCATCGCAGGTACAATAAATCTTCCGCTTTGCCAACGTCTTTGTAAGAATGTATTTCCTAAGTTAAGTTCATCGCAAACAAATTTTAAGCCAGCATCCCTAACTTGAGGTTCAAAGTCGGAACGCAAAGTTAACACTATTCGTAATTGATTACGGTGGTGATTAATTGCTGTGAGTATCTGTTGAAAAAATTCTTTGCGATCGCTCTCCGAATGACAAAGTGTAATTAATTCTTCGCTTTGGTCAATAAAAATTAATAATTTGCAATTTGGATTATTTTTGACCCAAACATCAACACTTTGAGCGAGAGTTTTTTGTTGCTTTAACTCTACGAGCGGTAATTGAGCATCAACAAGGGCATTGTTTAAGGCTTGGAAAGGTGTTTCTCCAGGACGTATCGGTGACAAGATAAACCATTTATCGGTAGTTTCTTTTTTTAACTTAGGAATTAATCCGGCTTTCACCAAGCTGGATTTACCCGAACCACTAGCACCCAATACCACTGTTAAAGGATGAGTTTTAACAAAATTCTGTAACTTTTCAACTAATTCGCTTTGACCTCGGCAGATAACTATCAATATCGCCTCGTTTGGCATCCTGGGGAATTAAGTAACCAGCAGGCCCCTCATCACCATTGAGCGCGACTCCATGACCGGCAAAGTAAAATAATAAACGGTCATTTTCACTGACTTGTTCTGGTAATGTTTTTTCTAAAAATTGATTTAATGTACTTAAAGTTGCAACTTCGTCCAAACATACCCAAACTTGATAACCATGTTTTTCGCGAAGAGTTTCTACTAGCTTTTTAGCATCGTTGACGGCGGTTTTCAAGGGAGAAATGCCGTTTGTGTAATTGTTGATGCCGATGATAAATGCGAGGTTGCGGGAGAACATATTTCGATGAACAGTTTAGTAATGTTGGAAAAAATTGGAAGTTTAGCATTAATTCCCCATGAGTTAATTTTAGATTACTTATTTTTACCAACAGCTTGATAAACTAATTTCATTACATCTGCTGGAATTTCTCTCACTAAACGAATGGGGAATGTTTTCGTAGATGCATCTACCGCATATTCGGGTGTGAGAAATACGTCAGAGGAGAAAGAACTATTTTTGGAAACAAAAGCCAAAGTAATTCCCTGGATATATTTACGAATATCGGCAGCTTTTTCTCCCACTACTTCACTTTTATTCTGGCTTTCCCTTCCTGCTATAGATGCTGGATCTTTGACGCTACCGTGAGTTGCACCGACAATCCCCACCAGCCATTTAGGTGACGGAATTTTGTTAAAACTAATCACTTGTTCGGTTAAAGCTGGGGTGGTTTTGTCTGCGGAGGATGCCAGCATAAATGTAGGAATTTGGATTTTTTCCAATCCAGTTTCACCAAACATTACAGAAGTTGTTGGGTTGAGGGCAATTACTTGTTTAACGCGACGATCTCGGAGTTGATATTTCTTTTCTGGTAAATCTTGGGCAATACACTGTAACCATTCTGATGAATTCGTGGAAGCTGGGAGATCGCGGCAATAAGCTTTTAAATAATCGATTTGCATTTCACCTCCTGCTATGGCTAAAACCGTCCCACCACCAAAAGAATGACCGATCGCAGTCACATTATCGGTAGAGACTTGACCGAAAAGTGGGTGATTAGATTGGTTATTAAATTCTGTTAATTTATCTAAAATAAAACTAATATCTCGGGGACGTTCTAGAAATTCCTGCGGCTTCATTAAGGAAACGATTCCATCTTTTTTAGTCCAATTGATTTGATAATTTTGGTCGCTACCCGTATGCTCGACTGCTGCAACCACATATCCGTGGGATGCGAGATGCTTCGCGATATAAACCATATCGGACTTATTCGACGAAAAACCGTGGCTGAGGACAACTACGGGTTTTGCTGTGGTTTTTTTAGTTGAAGCTTGAGGAAAATAAATATCCACGGGAACCGAGCGAGAAGAGCGTTTTTCGTCCTTTAAATTGAGCTTAAGAACATCTACACCCGCATTCCCCGGTTGAGTTGGATCGAAATCTGAACTAAATTGAGAATTGTTAATCGCAGACAGTTGAGGAGCGATCGCATCCATAAACTGCTGGGTTTGCTTGTAAGCTAAATCTAATTGGTTAAATGCTTTTGATGCTTTTTCGACATCTATTTCTAGCTGTTCGCTGGGATAAGCATCAATAAAACTAATAATCGAAAGTCCCTTCTTATTTTTAGCACCATGAACTAACGCAGACCTCAATGCTTGCATTCCCCCACTCTCCGAATGCAAAGTTACTTTTGCTAAATCCTTGAGAATCGCACTAGCACCTGGGGTATATAAAAATCGACTTAATGTGACAAAATTAACGGGATATTTTGTTTGTAGTTTTGTTAATAATGCTTGACGTTTCTCCACAGGCAATCGGTTAGTATATTTTTTGTAATGTCCCTGGATTTTTCCGGTTTCGGCAATCTGTTGTAATTCTGTCACCGAGATAGATTCGGACAAAATACCGTAACGCAATACGACGTTTTCGGCAGCAATACTGGGAATATTCGTGCTTAATAGATAAGTAGCAGTTGCAGAAAGTAAGCCAGCAGATGTTTTTAAGATATTCAAATAGGTTTGCATAACTATTTTTTAGTTTCAAAAAGTGGTCGGTAATAGGGAGTTTGCAACCGTGGGTGCTGTTATTTCCCGTGTATGTATAGATATAGTTGCCACTTTTTTTAACTGATGCAGTCGGGAAATTGATCGGCGCAAAGCACCAGCAAAACAGCAATCAAGAATTCCTAAGAAATGACGACAAGTTACTCCCTTTCCGCCAGAAGATTACCTAAAAAAAACCGCAGAGACGCAGAGAGCGCAGAGAAAAGAGATAAAGAGAGATAGGTAATCTTAGAGCGGGATAGGGGTAATTTACTTAAATGTTCATTCCTAAGCAAATTCCGAATGAACCGTGATTCATCCGGAACTAATCTTAAAAGGGTGATAAGCCTGCGCGGGATGGCTTTAACGCTGTCTTCAATGCGTTTAATCCTGCTACATCGCTAAAGTAGTTAATATGGTTGCAAGAAATTTCCTGAATTTGTGGTTGAGGAACCCGCGCAACATTAACATTCTTGATACTATTAACCGTTACGGCGATATCATTAAGTTGATTGAAGAATACTAAGTCTATTGATTTATGTCGCAGTTTTTGCGCTAATCGCTGCAATTTCTCTGTAGCAGACTCCATTAAGTTATTTCCTGCAATAATGGTGTAGGGAATTCCCGGATCTGGACTTGCAGCTAAGGATTTGAGAAAATCCGACTCCGGCTGCATTTGATCTAAGGAAATATCAATCATTTCTAAGGTTGCAACTAAGTTACCTAATATCTTCACTGGTAAAGCGACTGTAGATAAACTATTTAACCCAAATGTGAGTAATATTATCGCCCAGTCTTGGACTGTAGCCCAAGGTGAACCCGCATTGGGTGTACCTAACATAATCAAATGATTGACTATTTTATTACCACCCTCGCGTTCGATAAACCAACGAGAGACTAAACCACCCATCGAATGCGCGACAATATGTAATTGTTTACCGTGATTTTCACCCAAACCTACTGCTTCAAGACGCTGTTTTAATAGTCTGCCGTTTTCTTCAATTGAGGTATTTAGGTTTTCGTAATCGAAAGCAAGAATTAAATCATACATTTGTGCTAAGGGTTTTTCCTGACCTTCTACTTCCATTTTTGCTCGCTGCATTGCGGGTATCATGCTTTCAGTATCGCCGATAATACCGTGGATAAAGAGAACTATTTTTTCTGCTTGCTTAACTTGCTGCTTGACTTGTTCTAAATCGGATTCATAACTAACTTTTTCATCTGCTGTTACTTCTGCTGCTGCTAATCGCGGATAAGCATACTCTAATCCCAATTTTTCACATACTACTTTTTGGAAGTAAATTTGCACAGCACTTTGTATACTGCGTTCCCCCGATACGGGTTCGGGTAGACGCTCTAGTTTAATTTCGGTTCTACCGTTTTTAGAATATCCAATTCCCAAGGGAAAATAAAATTCGCCGTCATAAGCGATCGGTAAAACTTTTTCTCCTGGTGCTAAGGATGTGTCAACGATTAATTTTAAAGGATTTTCGCGGGTGAGTGTAGAGATAGTTTCGGCATTTATATCTCTTAGTTCCAAGACGTTTAAACCAGGTTCGATTCCGCGACTGCTAGTTAGTATAAATGGTTGGGATTCCCGTAATAATGGTGGTAAATGTATGTTGTCTGCATCTCTCGTAGATGAGGAAATATTTGTTAAACGAGCTTGTGCTTGTAACTGTGGATGAGCTTGCAATAACACACCTGCACCGAGAGATACACCATTCCCAGAGTTGGGTACGCACGTAGTCTCCAGGGGTCTATGAGTCTTAATTACAACTTGAGAAGTTACCCAATCATCGTATTCTTCTACCTCATCATCAGCGATTAAATCCCTTGATTGCAAGCGATTCATCAAACGATTTAAACTACCCGCACGCAAACTTCCTCGTTCTCCGCGTGTATCTTTTTGACGCGGCAAATCGAGTTTATCCTGTTCTAAAAGCCGAGCATCAAATTCATCCGTGCAAACAATTAGTTTGAAAATATCTTGATATTCAGTAATTCCTCGTTCCCATACTTCTTGGGGAACGCTAGCACGAATCGATTTTTTACCTAAAGCCCAAGCTTCTTGATTTGGTTCGAGTTTGACGCAACCAGCTTCAAAAAAGCCCGCACTAATAGCAAATTGTTCGGTTAAATCGAGTAAAGCACAATATAGGGTTTCATTGCTAGTGTTTTTCAGCTTAACTGTAAAAGCGGGTTTTTTCCATTTACCGCTATCGTCTTGATAATAATTGAGATGGATTTCACCATCTGACAAAATTTCATCATCTTGATGAATTTCCATTTTTACAGCATCAGCGCTAATCCGACTATTCGCAGTGCTGGCAAGTTCGCTTAAATTTGTCCACCGGGCAATATGTTCGAGTCGTTGAATAATTTTGACGGCGCTATCTTTGGTGTAGTCTTGAATTGAAGCAACTATTGGTACACCGTCAGCAGGTCGAGTAATGATATATTCATTCTTTAGAGCCAATACCTTAAATTCTGCTTCGCTGTCAGTTTCTCGCACATATAGCGAGGGTTGATTATTATCTTCGATGGTTTGTATTGCTTGTTGTAATAGCTTCACTCCTTCTGCATCGCCTTCAACGCGTACAGTCTTCGGAGGTAAAGGTAAACTGGTTATAACGGCTTTGAAAGTTTGTTCTTTTTTATCGTCAAAGTTAGGGGTAATTTCAACTTTACTTAATTGCGGTAAAACTTCGGTTACTTTCGCTTCTGCAACTTTGTTAGATAATGCACGTAAATTTTGTCCTTGAGTTTCAATCGGGAAAAGAGCCAAATGCATCGTTTCCTCACCATCTCGACGAGGTACACCATGTACCGCACCACCATCGATCGCCCAGCCATGTTGTTTGTGATATGACACGGTATAGTAAGGAAGGCGATCGCCAATTGCACCACCCAAAAAGTATTGCTCTAAATCTCTGGTATCGATCGCTTCTAGCTGCGGAGATTGTTGTTTGATTTTACTGCGTACTGATGCGTTTATTTGCTTGAATAAATCTCGATATGTTAGATTTCCCTGAACTTTTTTGAGTGTTTCCGTGAGAAAATAACAAAAAGCTCCCCGATGTTCGCCATCTGCACGATATTCTTTAGCAGTTTCCGAATCTTGACAAGATGCAAATAGAATATGTCTTCCTCTAGGTAAATTCCAACCAGAAGCTTGTTTATCTGATGCGATTAAATCCCGAATTTCTTCTGGTGAAAAAATAAAGCTATCTAAAGGGCGTATACGCTCATCTGTTGAATATTGACGCACTGCGGTTTCTTGGTATGGATCTCTACTTCCAGATCCAGAATGACAGCAATCTAAAATCAAGGTAATATGAGGATTTTTATCAGCAACTTCCGAAATTAATTTTGCTAATTCCTTATCTGCTAAATCCCAACCTCCTTGCGATCGACTGTCATAACAAACTAAAGTTTCATCTAATTTATCTGGTTCCAAATGCCAAAATTCTCCTGGTGCTTGTTCTTGGGAACCGTGACCGCTATAGTAAAATAATGCTACATCATTACTAGTTGCTTGACATAAATGCTCGCGAAAACCATCAATAATTCCTTGACGGGTTGCTTCACTATCCTTAAGAGTTCTTAACTGTAAATTCCATCCTTCTGTTTTGACACGGGTTTGTAAATATTCTTCTATTGCCTTTACATCGTTAACACAACCTTGAAGAGCGCTAACAGGAGCAGCGTATTTGTCGATGCCTACTAATAAAGCGTAAATGTTGCTAGTCATAACAATTTTGGATTCTAAATTTTGGATTGATTCCACAGATAAATCTGGAGAGAACAATTAGTACTAACCCTATGTATCTCATCAACTAAATTGTTATAGAAGTTAAGGAGTTGAGCTTATGCAGTAGCTATGACTCAACCGACAATCTGACTAGTGACAAGCGCCCCAAAACCTTATTTATTCGGTTCTTCCGTACATAGGGCTTGCTGATTAAATATTTGGAAAAGAGGGAACAGGAAACAGGGAACAAAGGAAAAATATAAAAAATCAAAAAACGCACTATCAATTACTGTATAAATTATGTATAGTGAGCTTGATAACAAATAGGACAAAGCAAACAGTAGCGAGTCATAACTCTTAATAGTGGGCTTTGTAATTGTAGCCCAGGCTTCTAGAGTGCGGGCTGCTACCTATGCCCTATGCCCAATCCTCAACACCTTTTCAACTGACTCAAATGCACCACAATCTCATCAATTGCATTCCTAACAGTACTAATTGGCTGTTCGGTTTGATTCACCATAATACTGAATACTACGGGGCCATAATTAGGTGCGTTGACATATCCCGCAAGCGTTATCACACCAGTCATTGTTCCGGTTTTTGCTTGTACTAAACCTTCAGGAGCCATATCTTTAAAACGATTTTTTAAAGTACCATTTTTACCTGCTACTGGTAGGGAAGCACGGAAAACTTGATCGTAAGGAGATTTCGCCATTCCCTGCAATGTCTGCACTAATGCTTGGGGACTAATTAAATCTTTGCGAGATAAACCCGAACCATCTACTAGTTTATATGTGCTGGGGTCAACTCCTATGCTTGTTAAAGTGGATTTCATCACTTCCAAGCCAGCATCAACAGTAGTTTCGTTTCTCTCCAACGGCTTTTTAGTAGCCAATGCTTTCAATAAAGCTTCTGCATACAGGTTATTGCTATTAATATTTGTCTCTGTAATTAATTCCGATAGCGGTGGAGATTGCACTGCTGCTAATTCCCTTCCAGTACTTTTAGGAGTTCCCCGGTACGCTCCTGCAACCGAAATTCCTTGTTTACCAAGACTTTGACGGAAATGCGTTAGGAAATTTTGGATGGGATCGAAAACTGCGATCGCGGTTACATCTGGAGGAGAATCTTCAGCAAGTTGTCCTTTTAAATACAGTATTTGTCCTTTCAAATCGCGTTTAACTTCGATATATTTTTTAGTACCTTTACCTGCTGTCACCGTTTGGTTAACAACTTTCCACCCAGATCCATCTAAAGGATTATCCCACTTTAATAATAAAGGTCTACCCACTTTTTGAGGAAACAACCTAATTACAGCAGCATTTTCATTTAAGATCAAGCTGTTAACTGGTGCGCCGTAATAAAACTGTACGTCTTCCCACATCCAACTGGGTTCGACTGCTTCACCTTTAAAGTAAGCGTCATTGGCAATTAATTGATTAATTCGACTAACACCTTTTTGTCGCAATTGTTTTGCCAATACTTCAAGCTGCTCGTCTTTTAAACTCGGATCTCCTCTACCTACAACTTGTACTACACCATTACCGTCACCATATACGGAAGTGCGGATGCGATAATTAGGACTAAGTGCCTGTAATGCTGCCGCCGTTGTCATTAACTTGGTAACGGATGCGGGAGTGAAGTATTTACTGGCATTCTGGCTGTAAAGCGTTTGTGGCGAACCCAGATTTTGAACCAAAACACCCCAATGAGTTCTGTTAAACTGGGCGCGATTTGTTACAGTATCTACCGCAGAATTTAGTTGAGAAGCGCAAAATTTATTTGCTGGTGCGGGAGTATTTCTAGGAGTAGTGGGAATATTTCTCGGAAGTGTCGGTATAGTTGTACTAGGAACCCGAGGTGTATTTCTAGGAGTTGTTGGTATTACAGTTTGTGCTGTTGCTGCGGAGTGGTTAACGCCAATTTGAACGCCGAAGAATAGTAATAGTAAACTTAGAGAAGACTTTTTAGACATTCGAGTAGCGATAATTCTTTATATTTCACGTGTACTTTATGAGTGCTTTCGCGTTACTGAGGTTCCACGAATGTTGTTATTTAAACACAAATATGTTATTGGTTCGTAGTAACGCGGTGACTCGCATCTGGAATCCGGATGCGCTAAAGCGCTACTACGAACATTTTTTTTATCATTCAAATACCAATTTAGCAACTGCTGCAATTACTGCATTAGCTTCTACTGGTTTGGATAGATGCATTTGAAAACCGGCTTCTAAGGCTTTTTGTTGTTCTGTTTCTCCAGCATAAGCCGTAAGTGCGATCGCCGGAATTTGACTGCAATTCTCTGGCTGGGAAGTCCTTATTTGACGTAACATTTGATAGCCATCTATTTCTGGCATTCCAATATCGCTGACTAACACATCTGGTTTTAAGTCAGGAAGAATTTGCAGTGCTGCGGATGCTGATGATACTGCTGTAACGGAAGCTCCATGCAGTTGCAAATCAAAGGCAATATATTCAAGGGAATCAGCTTCATCATCTACAACTAAAACTTTAATCCCACTCAAATCTTGAGATATATACTGCTGCTCGCTTTCTCGATTAATTTTCCGATTTGAAGCTAATGGTAATCTGACTCGGAAAGTAGCTCCTTGCCCTTCACCTAAACTGGATGCTTCGATGGTACCACCATGCATTTCTACAATATTACGCACAATGGCGAGTCCTAATCCCAATCCGCCGAATTTTCTGGAAATAGAAGTGTCTTCCTGACGAAAGTAATGAAATATGTATGGTAAAAATTCCGGATTGATACCTTTACCAGTATCGCTGACTGTAATTTGAGCTATTGTATCACAGCGATGCAATTTTACTTCTACTCTTCCACCATTGGGGGTAAACTTGATCGCGTTAGAAAGCAGGTTCCAGAATACTTGCTGCAAGCGGACTTCATCACCCGTAACTTGTCCGATAGGGTTTACAAATTCCGTATGAATTTCAATTGCTTTAGTTTCTGCTGCTAAACGCACTGTCTCTAAAGCTGCCATCATTACCGATTCGAGATTAATTGGGGCAGCTTTCATTACCAGCTTACCTCGCATAATCCGGGAGATATCAAGCAAATCTTCAATCAGGTTAACCTGCAATTTGACATTGCGTTCAATAACTTTTAAACCTTCAGCCTGCTTATCTTCGTTCAATATTCGCCTTTTGAGTAGCTGAGTCCAACCCAAGATCGGGTTAAGCGGGGTGCGTAATTCGTGGGAAAGCATGGCGAGAAACTGATCTTTGAGGCGATTTGCCGTTTCTGCTTGCTCGTGGGCAGTTTGCGCTTGTTGCAGGGCATCTTGCAAAGCTTCTTCAGTCCGCTTTTGGTCGTCAATATCGGTACAGGAACCAAACCATTTAATAATTTCTCCTGAATCATTCCGCAGCGCAAACGCTTTACCAAGAAACCAGCGGTATTGTCCATCACTAGCGCGTCGAAGGCGGAACTCAGTATTGTATACTTCACCTGTACATAGCGCTTCATTCCAAACATCAATAGAGCTTTGGTAGTCATCGGGGTGTAAGGAATCACCCCAGCCCCAACCCTGGAGTTGTTCCTGACTCATACCTAAATATTCATAACACCGTTGGTTAAAGTAGTTGAGGCTACCATCGGGTAAACTCGTCCAGACTAACTGCGGCATGGTGTTTGCCAAAGTTCGGAAATTTAACTCGCTTTCTCGTAAAGCTTCCTCGAAAGAGTGACGCTCGGTAATGTCTCGCGAAATACCAATTACTCCTGTAGTGTTACCTTGCTCGTCGCGCCAAAGGTATTTAGTTGTCAGCAAAGTTACCAGCATTCCGCGTGCGGGAATTTGTTCGCTGTAAGTTATCGATTCGCCTTCTCTTAAAACTTGCTTATCTACCCGTGCAATATTTTCGGCAATTTCTGAGGGAAACAATTCGGTATCCTGCTTACCAACAATTCTCTCAACCGTAGTACCCAACCATTCAGAAGTGGTTTTATTGGCAATTACATAACCTCCTTGTAAATTTTTCACAAAAATAGCGTCACTAGCACCTTCAACCACTGCTTTTAAGATGCTATTTTTTTGCGCTAATTCTGCTTCGGTGGTTTTGCGATCGCTAATATCGGTATTAGTTCCATACCATTTAATAATACTTCCTTCCTGACTTCGTAACGGACGGGCTTGTTGAAGTACCCAATGGTATTCCCCATCAGCCGAACGCACGCGAATCTCTGCTTGGAATTCGTTTCCGGTTTGTACGGCTTCTTGCCAAAGTTGTTTCAATCGCCCTAAATCTTCTGGATGAACTACACAATCACAATTTTTGGTTTTTAAATCTTGACGCTTCATACCCGTAAAGTCATACCAGCGCTGGTTGCGGTAATCAACTTGTCCGTTTGGTAAAGCCGTCCATACCTGTTGCGGAATAGTTTCGGCAATCAACCATAATTGGTATTCTTTTTGGTACAACATATCTAAGGCTCGTTGCCGCTCAATCGCCAATCCTGCCAAGTAAGAGGCTGTATGAATCAGTTGCAATTCCCATTCACTGGGACTGCTCGGCGTGCGATAGTATATTGCAAAGGTTCCTAAAACATTTTTTTTGCTATCAAAGATTGGTGTAGACCAGCAAGCCTGTAAATTGTTAGTAAGTGCCAATTCACGGTAGTTTTCCCATTTGCGATCGCAGGCGATGTCTGGCACAATAACCGTTTGTCGCGTATAAGCTGCCGTACCGCAACTGCCTTCAGATGCACCCATCGGAACACCCGACATTAGCCCTTGAGTATATTCTTTTGGTAAGCTAAGACTTACGCCGGGATAAAGTTTTTGAGTATTTTTATCCAGCAGCAGAATCGAACACAAGCCTTGATTTAACTGTGTCTCTATTGACTGCACGAGCATTTTTAGTACTTCGGATAGAGAAGCGCCCGTACTAATAAGTGCCAAGACTTGATTTTGCGCGGTAAGCAGAGCTTCGTTTCTTTTGCGATTGGTAATATTTTGCGTCAGCACCATACCGGCAAAAATTTCACCCCGCTCGTTAAGGATAGGAACGGT
The DNA here is from genome assembly GCF_963920925.1 of Calothrix sp. CCY 0018. NCBI lineage: Bacteria > Bacillati > Cyanobacteriota > Cyanophyceae > Nostocales > Calotrichaceae > Calothrix > Calothrix sp. CCY 0018. The sequence goes on from NZ_CAWUDI010000052.1 coordinate 12,899, forward strand.
ATAGGAAGAATAAACACGATCGTCATAAGCAATTTCATTAACGGTGGTTTGTCCCGCTAAAGCTGCACGATATATAGGTTCGATTTGCGATATTGTTTGAGTGGAAAAAATTTCCCTGGGGGTTTTACCAATTATTTCTTTATTGTCGAGTCCAATAACTTCTAATTCAGTTCCTTCACACAACAAATAACGTAAATCGCGGTCAAATAAAAATACTATGCTATTAGGAATATGTTTAGCTAAACTTCGATAAAGCGTTTCTCGTTCGCTTAGGTTAATGTTAGCTTGCTCTAATTGTGTAGTTTGACTCTCAAGACACTGCTTTAATTCCTGATTTGCTATTTGTAACGAGGTTTCAAGCTGTTTGCGTTCGGTAATGTCTCGTGCTACCCCGTATAATAATTGCTTCTCAATCGCGGCAACCGCAGTCCAAGCCAGCCATTTGTAAGAACCATCTTGAGTGCGATAGCGATTTTCAAAGTAAACTGTGGATACTCCCGTATTCAGTTTTTCCACTTCTGCGATAGTAGCATCTCGATCTTCAGGATGAACAAACTCAAGGAAAGAAGTGGCAAGAAGTTCCTCAGTTGAGTAGCCCAAGGTTTTACTAAAAGCAGGATTTAACCGTTTAAAATATCGATCAAATCCGGCAACACACATTAAGTCTAAGGAGATATTAAAAAACTTAGTATCGGATAATCCAATTTCTACATTTTCATTATTTACAGCATTTACAGCAGAATCACTCGCAGATTCCGAAATTTTGGAAGGTATATTATTTTGTATATTATTTTGTCTAATCTTTCGTGTAATATCGCTAAATGTAGTTACAGTCGCATAAGGTGCGGATGTTCCCGCTTGAAACAAAGGCTGAGAACTACAATTAAGCCAAATCAAAGAGCCATCCGGCTTGTAAAATCCCATTACAACGTTATGGCAAGGTTCGCTTGTTTGCAACGCTACCATTGCTGGCTGCATTTCACTTTGCATCAGCGAACCATCTCGATCGATCGTTTGTTTCCAAAGGTTGGTAGAAGAATTGCCTTGTATTTGAGTAATACTGCATCCAAGAATAGTTTCTACGGTAGCGTTACAGGCACAAATATCACCATTAGCAAGAGCTAGCACCATTCCCTCAGAGCCCGATACAGGTGTATTATTTACCAATAACCGCAGAAGTCCCACATCTCACCCGATAGGGGAGTGTGGGATGAATGCGCGGATAAAAGTCTTGCGTCCTAAATTGCAATGTTTACGACGAGCTTTTTAGGACAGCGAGACTTTTATCAATCTCCTCGGATGCCAACGAATCAATAAAGTCTTCGATTACTGCTGTCATTGATTTGTCCTTACTTGCCGCGTACAACCGAAGTTTATTCATCCTACGGTCGCTCAATCTTACTTCCAACTTTTTATTTTTCATTATCATCCTGACATAATCATTACATTTATGTTAGTATGTTTAGAGGTCGAGCAGCAAGGGATTTATCAATGAGAACTTCGTATCAATACCGATTAAAACCTAATAAAGAACAGCGAGAAATTATTGACAACACGCTCAATATGTTGCGCTGTCAATATAACTATGAATTAGCTCAAAGATTTGATTGGTACGAGGAAAATCGATGTTCCATTGACAGATGTCCTCTTGTTTGTCATCTTCCAGAATTAAAAGACAAACCTAACCGTTTTAGTCAGCAAGCATCGTTAAAGCAACTCAAAAAAGAACGTCCTTGGTATAAAGGTATTCATAGCCAAGTATTGCAGGAGGTTCCTAAAAAAGTTGAGATTGGATTTGATAGATGGTTAAAAGGTGATTGTAACGGCAAAAAATCTGGTAGACCAAGATTCAAAGGTGTAGGACAATATAAGACTTTTACTTATCCTCAATTCAAGCAACATGATCTTGTTGGCAATAAAATTACCTTGTCAAAAATTGGAGATGTAAAAGTAATTGTCCACCGTCCTATACCAGATGGTTTCGTTATAAAAACCGTATCAGTTACAAAGAAAGCTAACGGTTACTATGTTACTCTAAGTCTTGATAATAAAGAAGTTCCAACGATTAAGCCTGATTTCAATGCGGATAATATTGTCGGCATTGATGTAGGACTTATTGATTTTTATGTAGCTTCTGATAATACCCGAATTGCAGCGCCAAAACATTTGCGTAAAGCTGAAAGAAAATTAAAGTCAGCGCAACGTAAAGTATCGCGTAGAAAGAAAGGTTCTAAGCGTAGAAAGAAAGCAATTAAACAATTAGGTCTTAGACATAAAAAAGTAGCTGATACCCGTAATAATTTCCATTTCAAAACAGCTAAGAAATTGCTATCAAAATATGATGTAATTACTGTTGAGAAGTTGAATGTAAAAGGACTTGCTAAAACACGATTGGCTAAGTCGATTCATGATGCTGGTTGGGGTCAGTTTATCAATATACTTTCATTCAAAGCCGAAAATGCTGGGCTGAAGGTAATAGCTGTCTCTCCAAACGGTACAAGCCAGAAATGTTCTAATTGCGGTCATGTTGTCAAAAAGCCGTTGTCTCAGAGAATGCACAATTGTCCGGTATGCCATACCAATTTGTGCAGGGACTTGAACGCGGCTATAAATATCAGGAATCGTGGGACGCACGACCTGTATAAACAAGCTCAGTCAATGTCGTTGCATTCGAGTCGCTGAGAAGCCTACACTGTACCGTAAGGTCAGTGTAGGTACGTCACTAAGAACAGGTTTTTTGCATGAAGTTTTAACCGCTAAAAAGGTACGGAGTCAACACCCTACCCTAAATCCCCCTTACAAAAAAGTCAGGGCTTGATATCAACCGCTTACTTCATAACCTTCAAGAAATAAAGAGAGACTGCGAATTTAAACCGAATTGTAAACTAACAAGATTTGAAAAGCGTTATTTATGTTTATCTCTTCGTGGATATTCGGGACGCGAAATTGCTTTTATATACGATAAAAATAGGATACCGAAAAAAGAAGAATTGATTCAATACAAAGAAAAACTTGATGCTAGAATCAGAAATTTGCAGAAAGAAGCATCAAAAGGATTAAATAAATATCTGAAATTATTGTTAGGTTTAGATGAAAGTATTAATAAACCACGAACTGATGAACTGATTAAATTTTTAAAAGAAAAAGGATATGGGATAAAGGATAATAGCAAGCAAGAAACCATATATACTTGCAGCGTTAATAATAGTTAATCCTGTTAGTTAACTCCACCCCTTTACAAAGGAATGGAGTTTTGCAACTGGTAACTGCTCACTGCTCACTGCTCACTGTTAACTGTTAACTGCTACAGGAGCCAAAGTTGCAGTAGTATCGCTCTTAAGTTCCCAATACTTATAAGCAGCGTAGGCAAAGGTGACAACCCCGGTAATAATTGCGGATTCGTCAACTTCAAACTTGGGATGGTGTAATGGGTGATTTACTTCTCTATCCGTGAAACCCACACCCAAACGGAACATTGAACCCGGTGCTTTTTCTAAATACATCGAAAAATCTTCTCCACCCAAAGAAGGCTCCGGTAAAATTTCAACGCGATCGCCACCCCATGCTTCTTCTGCTGCTGACTGAATTATTTGAGTAAGCGCTAAATCATTTTGAACGCTGGGCACCCCTTGGCGATAGTCGATTTGGTATTTTGCACCGTAGGTATCGCAAACGTTTTTGACAATATTTTCAATCCAGCCTGGTAATTCCTTGCTGCTATCTGGGTGGAGCGATCGCACTGTTCCCTGCAAGCGCACGGAATCGGCTATAATGTTTGGCGCTCTACCACCAGTAATTTTTCCTATACTTAATACTACTGGATGTAGGGGGTTTTGGGTGCGGCTAATTGCTTGCTGTAATGTGGTAATTACCTGTGCGGCTATCCAAATAGCATCTATTGCTTGATGAGGGCGTGCCCCATGTCCCGATTCACCAGTAATAATAATTTCTAAATCGTCTGCTGCTGCGGTTAAAGCACCATAACGTATACCTACAGAACCCGCAGCTATAGAAGGAAAAACGTGAATTCCCAAAATACTATCCACATTATTCATCGCTCCATCTGCAACCATCCAGCTTGCACCTTGAGCAATTTCCTCTGCTGGCTGAAATATAAACCGTATTTTTCCTGACAACTCTTGTGATAACTTCGACAAAATCATTGCCGTACCCAAACCCACCGTGGTATGGACATCGTGACCGCAAGCGTGCATAATGCCTTGATTGCGCGAAGCATAATCTAATGGAGCTAATTCCTGAATCGGTAAAGCATCCATATCGGTACGAATAGCCAATATACGCTGATCATCGCCACTACCTTCGAGTTCGCCAATTACGCCAGTTTTGCCAACATTTTCCTGAACATGAATACCGTTAGAAGACAAAACCCCAGCCACGAAAGCGGCCGTTTGAAACTCTTCACCACTGAGTTCCGGATGAGAATGAATGTGACGACGAATTTCAATTAAACGCGGTGCTAGTTCTGCTGCTAAATCTTTAATACGAGAAAGCATTGATTAATTTTTTTACGAGCTTTTTCCCATAATAAAGAAATGTAACACTTATTACCGTTCATTTTATACAAATTAATTTGTTGGCAATGGGGAATTGATAACTGCTCACTGTTGACTGCTAACTGTATTATGATGTAACATACAAAAATATTAACTCTTGGAAATAAACGGTAACTAGATATGTAGTTCTTCAAATCACTCAAGTTTATGTTTTAGCGCGAATGTTGTCTTTTTGGACGCTTCTATTTTTATTCGCTGCAAACTTTGAATTTGAATTTGATTGAAATTTTGATTGAACTTACCGAGAGTTAAAAGAAATGAAACAAATATATAAATATCCGCGTACCCATCACATTCAGGGTTCGCGACTCCAGCCTGGGGATGAAGAGTTAGATAATATCCCTTTTGCGGAAATTAAACAGCGCTATGGAGTTGTTGAAGAAAAAATTGATGGTGCGAATGCTGCTATTAGTTTTACTGCTGATGGACAAATTCAACTGCAAAGTCGGGGACATTACTTAACGGGGGGAGCGGGAGAAAAGCACTTCAACTTGTTTAAGCAGTGGGCTAATACTCATGTCGCCAGTTTTTGGGAAGTATTAGGTAAACGTTACATTCTTTACGGAGAATGGCTGTATGCAAAACATACCGTTTTTTACGATGCTTTACCCCACTATTTCTTTGAATTCGATGTCTTAGATTTAGAAAAGCAGCTATTTTTGAGTACGGCGAAAAGAAAACAGTTATTAGCAGGATTACCGTTAGTTTCCGTACCCGTGCTTATGAAAGGAGAACTTCAATCCTACAAACAATTAATTAGTTTACTGGGAAAATCGCATTATCAAACCTCCGAGCATTTACAAAATTTTGAAAATATTTGTTTGCAAAAAGGACTAGATATCGAACGTTGTTTGCAACAAACCGATCAAAGTTCTGTAATGGAAGGTTTGTATATCAAAATCGAATCAACAGATACGGTTGTAGAACGATATAAATACGTGCGATCGAGCTTCTTAACCACCATCGAGCGATCGGATGGACATTGGCTCAATCGTCCGATAATTCCGAATCAGTTGCGCGATGGTGTTGACTTGTTTGCAGCATAGTACAGACAGACGTAGCACTGCTACGTCTCTACAGTTGTTAATCCAAAATCTAAAATCATGAATTGGACTTTTGCTTATTGCCCAAATCAGGGTGATTTTGCTATAAATTGGCGCGAATTAGAAGATAAATTTGAGTGGTTGCGGTTGCTTGCTGATTGTCCGCAGGATGCACGCTATCACGCTGAAGGTGATGTTCTTACTCATACAAAATTGGTGTGTGAGGCAATGGTTGGATTACCTGAATGGCAAGCTTTACCTGAAACACAGCGCTCGGTGCTGTTTGCTGCGGCTTTACTGCATGATGTCGCAAAACCAAAGGCTAGCAAAATAGAAGATTCGGGTGCAATTAGTTCTAAGGGGCACGTGTTACAAGGTGCAAAAATGACCCAGGAAATTCTCTGGGATTTGAATGTACCTTTTAAACAACGAGAAGAAATTGTGGCTTTGGTAAAATACGGAAGTTTACCTCTGTGGTTTTGGGATAAATCAAATCCGCAGGAAGCTGTAATTAAAGCTAGCCAAATAATCCGTTGTGATATGTTAGCAATGCTTGCCGAAGCTGATGTCAGAGGGCGTTATTGTGACGATCGACAGCAATTATTTGAACGCATTGAATTTTTTAGAGAATTTTGCCAAGAAAACGATTGTTTTACTCAACCGCGCTCGTTTCCATCAGCCCACAGTAGATTTATTTATTTTCAAAAACAAAACGGCAATCCAAATTATCACGCTTATGACGATACTCGCTTTCAAGTAATAATGATGTCAGGATTACCCGGTTCGGGAAAAGACACTTGGATTAATGAAAATCTTCCCGAATATAAAGTCATTTCTCTCGATCAATTGCGTCACGAGATGGGTATTAAACCCGGCGAAAATCAAGGTGAAGTTGCAAATGCCGCGAAATCTATTGCTAAAGAATATATGCGAGCGGGAGAATCTTTTGTTTGGAATGCAACTAATTTAAACAAGCAGTTACGCGGAATGCTGATTAATTTATTTGCAGCTTATCAAGCAGAGATTCGCATTGTTTATCTAGAAAAATCTTGGACAGAACTATTGCGAAGAAATCAAACTAGAACTGAAAAATTACCAGAAAAAGTACTTTACCGGATGAAAAATCGTTTGGAAGTTCCGACTGTTATTGAAGCGCATCGAGTGGATTGGATTGCGAGTCAAGAGTAAGAGAGGGGGAGACAAGGGGAAATTCCCAACTTATTAATTATTAGCAGGGAGCGAGACGCTCCCACTACATTTTTAATTCTTAACTCTTAACTCCTAACTGCTAACTTTAGATTTTTCGGTTATTTCTTTGAGGAAGCCATCTTCCATATGAATAGTTCTGTCTGCTACATCTAAAATACGGTTGTCATGAGTTACCATCAAAATTGCCGAACCTTGTTCTCTAGATAGTCGCTGCATAAGTTCGATGATGTCTCTTCCGGTTTTACTGTCTAAAGCAGCAGTAGGTTCATCGGCAAGAATTAATTTAGGTTTACCAACTAAAGCGCGGGCGATCGCCACTCTTTGTTTTTGTCCACCTGAAAGTTCGCTGGGGTAGTGATTGGCGCGATTACCCAACATCACTGACTTTAAGATTGCTTCGGCTCTAGAAATTGATTCTCGTTCGGGAACTGATTGAAGTTCTAATGACATTTGCACGTTTTGCCTTGCTGTCAAGAATTCCAATAAATTATGAGCCTGAAAAATATAGCCAATTTGACGACGTACATTAACCAATTTATCGGAACTAGCTTTATAAAGTTCGTTTCCCAGAAATTGCAGACTTCCTTCTTGAACCGAACGCAAACCACCAACTAAAGTTAATAATGTGGTTTTACCCGAACCTGATGGCCCTGTAAGTAGAGTAATTTCTCTAGGATTAATTTCTAAATTAATATCAAACAGAATTTGTTTTTTTAGCGATTTATTGCCGTAGAAATAATTTAAGTTTTTTGCTTTTATAATCGGTTCATTCATAATAATTTTGGGAATAGGGAATAGGGAATAGGGCATTGGGAATAGGGCATTGGTAATTGGTAATTGGTAATTGGCAATGTCTCCCCATCCCCCCTCTCCTTGTTTCCTTAAAAAATATCCGCCGGATCGGCAGCTTGTAATTTTTGTACTGCTAAAAACCCGGAGGCTATACACATTGAAGTTACTAAGGATACAACTAATATTCCTTTATCCCAAGTCATTACTATTGGTAGTTTTGTGGCTTCTTTGGCTACATCATACAAACCAAAGGTAATGATTAATCCTGGAATATAGCTAAGTACGGCTAATAATATCGCTTGTTGAAATACGACTTTTAATAAATATTTATGTTTAAATCCCATTGCTTTTAAAGTGGCAAAGGCAACTAAATTGGTGGAAATATTGCTATAGAGAATTTGATAGACAAATACAGTTCCGACTACTAAACCCATGATGGTCATCATACTAAACACAAAACCAATAGGTGTGCGTAAAGACCAGTAATCTTTTTCAAATTTAATGAAATCTTCACGGTTTAGAATTCGGACATCATTGGGTAAATTGGCTTTCAGATTTGCTATTAGTTTTTCTTTATCGACGTTCTCTTTAAGGTTGATTAAACCTATATCTATATAGCTGGCTTTACGGTCAAGAAAGCTTCGTAAAAAAGTTGAATAGCTGAGAATTAAATGACCATCTACACCAAAGGAAGGACCGAGAGAAAATAAGCCACCAATTTTAACTTTATAACCAACGTTAGCATTGTAGCTAAATACTTCTACTTTGATATCTTTTCCTTGCGAAAAGTTTTCAGCAATTGGGCCATACTCCGGTCGAGAAGCTCCGTCAAAAAGAACTGTATTAGGAAGTTTAATTAATGGTAATAATTTATTTACTTGAGGTAGGTTAAAAACTGTTTCGGCTGGGTCGAAACCAACTACATAAATAGGATTTTTTTCTCCAGTATAAGGATTTTTTAATTTAGCAAATTGAACGTAAACAGGGTTAACTGACTCTACACCATTAAAAGCTAAAGTCTGATATAAACGACTCCGGGGAAAGCTTTGTTGAGAAGTTAAAGCATTATATTGAGAACTTATTACAAACAAATCTCCTTTAAAATTTTGATGCAATTGTGTAGCACTAGAGTAGAGCGCATCCTGAAAGCCAAACTGCATAAAAATCAGAATGACAACGAAGGAAACACCCGCTAAAGTCGCTAGAAAGCGTACTCTTTGTTGAGTTAGTTGTAGCCAAGCAACGGGAATGGTCATGATGGGGAGAAGGAGAGAGGGGGTAGAGGGGGTAGATAATTAATTCATAACTGGTAACTGTTCACTGCTCACTGTCTTAATAAGTGTTTGTACTTGGAGATTAGTTAGATTAGCAACTTTTTCACTGTCTTCTGGTTGAAGACGGATTTTTACGTCTATTACTTTGTTGTCTGTGTCTGCTTGTGGATTGACATCAAAAATGTCTTGTCTGTCTACTTGTAAACCAATTTGATTAACTGTTCCTTGTAGTTCTCCATTGAAGGCTGCACTGGTAATGACAGCAGGTTGACCGATTTGCACTTTTTTAATGTCGGTTTCGTAGACTTCAGCGACGACGTACATTTGACCTGTTTTTCCGATGTCGGCAATTCCGTTATTACCAACTACTTCTCCCGCACGGACGTTGACATCGAGGATTTTACCGTCTATAGGAGAGCGAATCGCGGTTAATTCGTAATCGGCTTTTGCTTGTTTGACGGCGGCGATCGCGCTTTGCAATTCGGCTTCTGCTACTTGTACATCGACTGGACGCACTTCTTGTACGCTGTTTAAGGTTGCTTTTGCCTGCTCTAACTGAATTTTGGTGGTTTCGATAGTCCGGTTTAATGTTTCTTTGGCTTCTTGAAGTTGTTTTTGGGCGGTTTCGAGCCGCAAACGACGAGTATCTGCTTCTGATGCTGCGATAGCTCCGGCTTTGTAAAGTCCTTGATAGCGTCGATTTTCAACTTCGGCATTTTTAACCTCGGCTTCTATTCGAGCGATGGTTGCTCTTTGAGTGGCGATTTGTCCTTCTAATTCAGCTGTTAAACGAGAAATGTCTTCTTTTTGGGCCTGAATATCCCCGGATTTTGCGCCAGCTTTTACCCGCGCTAATTGGGCTTTGGCAACTTCAACGTCTACTTTGGCTTTGTTTAAAGCGGCTTCGCTGCGGTCGTAAGTTTCCATAATTGCCACTATTTGATCTTTGCTAACTTTATCCCCTTCTTTGATTAAAAGTTGGGTGACTCTATTGGTTCCAGTCGAAGTTGGTGCGGACAAACGAATAACTTCTCCTTGCGGTTCCAAACGTCCTAAAGCTGCAACACCAATAATAGCTGGTTCGCTTGGTTGTGTAGTAGGTGCAACTTGTTGGGAATTAGAGCGAAGCTGTACCAAGCCGTAAAGAAAGACAGCCGCCCCACCGCTCGCAGCCAAGGCGATTAATACATATATAATTCGCCCTAAAAGGGGTTTCTTTAAAGGCTGACCTTCCTTTTGAACCATGACTGTTTCGTGCCTTGAGAATGATTAGTAGTTGCTTTGTAACTTATTTCGAGTCTAAATTTAAGTTTTAATTCTCAGCTTTTTTCAACTAAGAAATAGTGACTGATATCTAGACTATAAATTGAAAACAAACAGAAAATTTTTCTGGTTTATATTTAGCTTTAACTGATGAAATTAAAAATCGGGGAGACAAAGTAAACTTCTTTTTTTGATATGACTAAAATCTTTACATTATAGAATCTACCGAAGTTTCTGTCGCAGTATATGGTTGATATTCAACTAATTTTATATCCCACGGTCCTTTGATTTGATAGGTAATACCGCGCCATTTAACTTGTTGCATAAACATTGCTGAAGTTAAGGCAAAAGTATAAACCATTTGAGTCAGGGGAAGTGCTAGTAAGACTTTGAAAACTGTAGCTGCATCAATTGATGGAAGTATTTCGCCTTTGAGTTTAACTATACCGCGTACCTGATATTCTAAAATTACCAGACATAGGATTTGGGTAACTACATAGATCGCCAACCCACTGCCAAAATAAGCTACAGCAGGTAATTGCCCGTTTAACCACATAAAGGGCGATAACGCGATCGCGACTGTGGGAATTACTGTAGTTAAAACTCCATGAATGGCGATCGCCTTCCAAGAGGTGTGATACAGTCGAGAGCAAAGCAATTGACGTTGAACCCAAGGTATAAAGCTTTTTAAATCGGTTTCTTCGCGATTTACCATAATTATGGAAGGTACAAACTCGACTCTTAGCCCTTGTTGTTGCAAGATGTGCTTTAGCATTGTGTCTTCGTTAAAAGCTTGTTCCCACTTCTTTAAGAGTTGTGTTCGACGAAAAACTTTTGTTTTGATTGCCAAACTTCCACCCCAAGGAATCCGGTAAAAGTGCATCTGAATCACCGCAGCTACATTCCATATATATCTAACTACACTTCCCCAATATTTACCTTGCGGCAAAAACCAACGGTTGCCTGTTGTTGCTCCAACTTGAGGATCGGCTAAAGGACTAATTAATTGACGCAACCAATTGGAATGTACAACCGTATCTGCATCTACTAACGCTACCACTTCGCAATTAGCATCTAAGTTAGATACAGCTTGCACTAAGGCACTACATTTGAGACTACAAGTTAAACGCGGAACCACTAAAGAGCTAATTTTAACGTGCTTTGCGGCTTGTTTTTCTACCGTCTGAGTCACCATTTCCCAAGCTGGATCTTTATCGCTATCTACCACTATTTGTAATTCATAGTCGGGATAATTTTGGTTGAGCAATGCCTCTAAACATTTAGGTAAAAATGGGTCTGCACCACGCAAACAAAGTATTACACTAGCTGATGGTAAATTTTTCTTTTCATCTATTAATATATCTTTTTCTTGTGGTGTACTCCGATATTGGTTTAATTTGGATACGAAAGCAACCGTTAGCCATACATAAAATATTGCTAAACAGGTTAGTAAACCACAAATTATAATCGATACTTCATTCATTTATTTCTCCTATTTATTCTATCAAAATATTATTTATGTTGGATGTTTCCTTTTTCTAAAGTTATAGCAATAGGCTGTATCTAGATTTCGATATTTCCCGTCCCCTATAACTAAATTCAAAGTCAAGCAGAATAATTAATTGATTTATCTATTGATTTATATGGGCGATATTTAATTAATTTAATATTCCAAGGTTTATTTATTTTTAATCTATACATCGGCAGTTAACTTGTTTAGGGATTGGGGGAGATTTCTGAAGTAGTGAGTAGCGAGTAATCATAGCCCGAATGGATGGTTGATGAGCCGAGAATAATAACGAATTGGTATTTTACTTTCTACTCACTACTTGCTACTCTTAATTCTTAACTCCTAACTGTTAACCTGCTACTGTCAAGAAACCATTTTTCAGCAGGTATGATAAGTACTTATTAAATAGTTGTGGATTTAATGAAGGACAAACTATGCCGGAACCTTTAAGGGCTTTAAGAGTTTGTTTGCAACTGATTTCGGCTGGTCTTCTTGCTTGCATATATATTTCGGTGGCGGTTAACTGTTCTTCAGTCCAGCGCTGAAGTAGAAAGGGCTTTAAAGTGTAAAGAGGATTATCGGGAGAGCAAGCGCTAGTTTGTAGTTTATCTAACCAATCTTCGTAAGAAACTTTTTCGATCTTGTAGCCAAGTATTGAAATCCAGTTGATTAATTTGCTTAAGTGAATTGGCTTAGGATGTTGTAAATGGAAAGCTTTAGAAACCGATTCTGGCTGCTGCGATAAATATACAATTGAAGAAGTTACATAATCTACAGGGGACATATCCAACCAGTAATCTATATCGGGAAAAGCTTTCATCTGTACGCAGCCTTTCAACATTAAACAGATGAAATCTTCGGTGTTACTGACTCCAGTTTTACTATGTCCACCAATCAAAGGTGGTCTGTAAATAGTTACGGGAAGACCTCGCGAAGCAGCTATTTTGACTAATTTCTCAGATACCCATTTAGTTTGAGAGTAACCCAAGAAAATTCCTTCATGTTCATCAAAATTATCATCTTCTTGAACAACTTTACCTGTATAAGCTGTTGATTCAAATATTGCAACGCTAGATACGTGGTGTAAGGGTTTACGTTTAACTTCACAGGCTAATCTGAGAATTTCTTGAGTTCCCAACACGTTTGCAGCCTTCATCACTGAGTATGGATAAACATAGTTTAGTAAAGCAGCGCTATGATAAATAACGTCTATTTTGGCTGCTAATAAATTAAACTGTTCCTGAGAAAGATTTAATAGTGGCTGCGATAAATCGCCGATAACTGGAATAATTCTAGAGCCGTATTCTTCCTTCCAAATTTGATATTGCTGTAAGTTTTTCAGTAACCGATTTTTTCCAGACTCGGCATCACCCGCTCTTACCAAACAATAGATATTAGCTTTAGTTTGCTGCAAAAGTTCTTGAATTAAGAACGCTCCGAGAAAGCCGGTTCCCCCGGTAACTAAAATATTGTCCGGCTCCTCTTTGGCTTCAAAAGGTACTTTACTAGGATCTATACTTGGATCGAGAACCACTTCAGCACCTAAATCTAACTTGAAATCTGCTATTTTTGATGATTGATTATTTCCGGTTTCTTGTTGTGATTTTCTCTCGACAATTTCCTCAGCTAAACGCTCGGAAAGCCCTTCAATAGTAGGATAAAGCCACAGTAGATTCAAAGGCAATTCAAAACCTAGCAACTTTTCGGCTTTACTAGCCAAAATCATCGCCTCTGCCGAATCCAACCCATAAGTATCTAAAGGTTCTTGAATATCAATTTCATCAACTTCAATATTTAATTGTTCCGCAAGTTGAGTAAGCATCCAATCTTGAATATCTTGAGCAGTTAAAGACATAGTTTTTAATTGTTAGTTATTAGTTATTAGTTGTTAGTTGTTAGTTGTTAGTTGTTGTTGGGAATAGGTAATGGAGTTAGGAGTTAAGAATAAATATTATCTCCCCCTCTCCTCAACCCTACGGTATATACACATCTCGTAAGATCCCCCTAAATCCCCCTTTAAAAGGGGGACTTTTACTTTGATTCCCCGCTAAATTGGGGGACTTTTACTTTGATTCCCCCCTTTAAAAGGGGGGCTAGGGGGGATCAAAACGTTATGGAGCAAATTTTGAAGACTTGTGTGTACGCGGTAGCTCCTCAACCGGGGTGATATTGAGCAAAACGCGCTGGCAATTCTACGCCTTGTAATTTCAAAGTTTGCAGTCGGTATAAATATGCTGCTCCGGTGAGGATATGATGGGCAATATCAACTACGTGACGATTCTGCGGTTGAGCGAGATAAGTGTCTTTTACCCAGTTGTTAAAAGCTCCCATCGCGGGGCCGCACCAAATTTGATAGTCGGTTTCTCGCCCTTTTTCTCCGGAGTTTGACCACCGTGAAGATAAGCCTAAATACCAGCGGAAAATTAACGCCATTTTGAATTTAGGATTTTTGATAGCCCTTTCTAATTTTTGGGGACTGCGTTGTGATAAATATTGCTGGGTGCTTTGCCAAATTGCATCCAAGCTTTGCTGGAATACTTGTTTTTCTAACTTTTCTCTTTCTGCAACGGGGATATCTTCGATGCAGTCATAACGCTGATAAAGCTCATATAACTTCTGCGATCGCATTCCGAAGAGCGTGCCACGTTTGAGTACCTGCAATTTCACGCCCATCTCAAACATATCGGCGGCTGGTGCCATTGTTACGTCTGTCATTTCGGCTTTTGTCAGCAGGTTTTTGGTATAGTCGGAGGTTCCCGCTTCTATACAAGATTGATTGATTGAACCCGTCACGACATAAGCAGCACCCATCATAAAGCCTGCTAATGCTGATTGTGGTGTTGCTATACCTCCAGCGACACCAATTCTTACGGGATTTGTATAACCGTATTGTTGCTGATATTCATCGCGTAATTCAAGTATCGTAGGTAATAAGCAAACTAAAGGTCGATTGTCTGTATGTCCGCCAGAATCGGCTTCAACGGTGATATCATCAGCGACAGGAACTTTTTGGGCTAAAGTAGCCTGTAGTTCGGTAATTAAGCCTTGATTGACCAGTTCCTGAAGCATTTTGAGCGGTGCGGGAGCTAGGAATTTACTGGCTACTTCTCTCCGGGAAACTTTAGCGATAACTTTGTTGTTTATTTCTATTTGATTGTCGCTATTAAGGCTCAATCCCGCAGCGCGATAGTAAACGATATTAGGCGTAATATCAAGGAAAGCCGAAGCTTCAACGGTTTTGACTCCATATTGCAAATACAAGTCCACCGAACCTCTTTCCATTGCAGGTTCGCTAGGGCTGTGGAGCAGGTTAAAAGCGTATGGCCCCTCCGGTAAAGCTTGCTGAATTCGCTTGATTGCTGATTCCACACGTTCCCGACTCAAACCACCAGCACCAAAAGAACTGAGGATTCCCGCTTTTCCAAAAGCGATGACTAATTCCTCTGAAGCAATACCGCCAGCCATTGCACCTGCTGTATAGGCGTATTTTACTTTGTGGAATTCAAGAAAACTTCTATCGCCCAATTGTTGCAGTGTCAGAGGTGGCAGCGCCATGAGTAATTCTCTAGGTTCATCCGCGTCAAATTTATTAGTAAATCCGATTTTTCCCTTGGCACTAACAACGTAGCAGGGTTGATTTAAATTTAATAATTTAGATTTAATTCCTGCTTCATCAAAAGCAATATCTCGATTTTGTATGAGTAATGTTGATTTGAGATGATGCCCATTTTTTTCAGGCGCTACATTTGTGATAGTCATATAGATTGGTAATTGGTAATTGGTAATTGGTAATTGGGGAATTGGGCATTGGGGAATTGGGCATTGGTAATTGGTAATTAGGAGTTAGGAGTTAGTTATTCTTCCCCTTGTCCCCTTTCCCCTTGTCTCCCCTTCTCCCTATTCCCTACATTCATTTAATTTGTTGATTCAACATAGATAAATGAAGCTCAACCATGTTTACCATTTGATTAAATGATGATTGTCTGGCTTGTAAAAAAATAGCTTGGGATTGGCTGGATTGCCGATCGGTTTCGCTAATTGCTTTGGCATGAGAATTAATTAAGCCAGATAATTTTTTATTGCTTGTCGAAGTAGAATTTAATTTCTTATTTATTAATGTTGAAGGAGCTTTAAAATTAGCAATATTTTCATTTGAGCTAGCTGTATTTAGTTGAGGGTTTGCAAAATGTAATACTTCTATATCTTTGCTGCTATTTGCCGATGTTTGTAACTCTTGCATACTAAAGTTACTCCAATAATGTGGAGATAAAGTTACCATTACTTCGTGGTTTTTATTTTGATTTTGGTTTTGATTATTTAACGTAAATTCAGACTTAGGTGAAGTAGATTGTGGAACTGTTTTTTGTACTTCTCTTACTTCAGGGGAAGAAGCTTTTGATTCTAAATCATTTACTAAATAATTTAAGTTATATAGCGGCGATAAATCTATCTCAACTCGCTGAGATAAAAGCTGCGCTAAACCTCTAAGTAAGCTGGTATATTCATCTATTCCCCGACGATTTAAAGATATTGTAGTGTGTTCTCTTCCTTTGAGATTTTCACCAATCCATCGGGAACAGGCGTTTCCAGCCCCTACTTCTACAAAAATTCTTGCTTTGGCTTCATAAAGACGGTTGACGATTCGGGGAAAATCAAACTGCTCGCATAGAACTTTAGCGATATTATGCCCCATAACCTCACTATCAGGTTTAAAGGTTTCATATTCTGCTGCTGAGTAAAACTCTATCTGAGGTTGATTGTTAATAGGTAGGGTGTGCAGTTTAACAAATTCATCGTATTCTGAAGCCATTGCTTCGCAGTGAATAGCATGGTTAAAGGGGGCTGCAATTGCATTACATCCAAGGGAAGCAATTACTCTTTGACAGGCTGCGATATCACCAGCAATAACAACTTCTCTAGGCGTATTAATTTGAGTTAAATAAACCCGGCTTTCTTTTTTTAGCTGTTCCTTAACTTCGGAAACCCCTGCCATCAAAACGTAGTTACGCCAAAAATCGCTTTTTGTTTCTGCGTCTGTTAATCTCCAATATTCCCGTACCGCATTTTTTGCACCGCATAACCTGCTGTTAAACAGTTGCGAAGAATTCAAACCGCTGCTAATTGAGCTAAAATCAGTCCAGATCCCTTGAGCGATCGCCATAGTAGTTTCGCCCACGCTGTAACCAAAGCAACAGTCGGGTTGCAGTCCAAAATAATCTCTGAGTACAGCACTCATCAATCCGGCAATACCTACTTCCGATTCCAACATTGAAAGAGGGTTATCTATTAACTCCTGTTCTAATACTTCTAACTGTCTTTTTGTCAAGGCGTTTAAGCTGCGAGGATAAACAAATTTCTCAATCCCAGCCACGCGGCTGTAAACACTTTGAATTACTGGAGAATCCCAGATTTTAGGGAACAAGCGAAATAGATTTCGAGCGATTCCTAAATAAGAGCTGTAAGCACCTGGATATACAAAGGCAACTTTACTTTTTTTACCTAACGGTTTAGCGGTGAAGTAGCTACCTACAGGAGTTTTCCATTCTCCCCCAGTTTCAAAAGCTTTTTCAATACCTTTGATAGCACGTTGTGTTTCGCGCTGTAATTCTTTAAGATTTCGTCCGAGAATGCCTACAGCATAAGTCGCGTTTTGATCCGAAAGGTAGGTTGCAAAGGTTTGTGCTGCGGCAACGGCAAGAGAATCACTCTGCGATATTTTTGTTTCTAATACTTTGATTTGCTCTATTAATGTTGTTAAATCATCGGCAGCTAAAGGAAACAACAAGATGGGCATTTGTGCCAAATATCTGCTGTCACGTTCTTGAACAAGCGGTGATTCTGATAAAATCAGATGAGCTATATTACCGTTGCTAAAACCATTAATAGCGGCAATTCTTTTATTAGTTTCTGCGGCTAGAAACCAGGGTTTTGACTGAGTTTGAACATAAAAAGAACTACCTTGCCATAGTTCCGGATATTTAGGATTAGACCATTCTGGGACTGCGGGGATGTAGCGATAGTAAAGGCATAGAGCGGTTTTGATTAAACTGCCCATTTCCGAACTTACATCATTACCGATGTTCGTTTTTAAGCTACCTACTGCACAATTTAATTCTGAAGCAGAAGTTTGATAAGCAGCAACTAACTCCTTAATTTCTAACTGATTTGGCTCTGAAATACAACTACCGCAAATTTCTAAATAACCAATATCTTCAGCTTTAATCCCAGCAATATTGAAAGCTTGCTGACAAGTTTGGGTTATTGTTTGTGCTTTCGGGGAAGAATTTTGGGGAATAGTTACTGCATCAATTATCGCGTAAATTCGCTGGTTATTTGTTATAGATTCAGCATCAATTAGAACTAATCCACCATTCAAAGCAGGGGAGTTTGGAGAAGCTACAGAAGCAATCGCAACCGTGTCTACTTCTTTAACAGCAAGTAGCTTTTGCGCCATTTGAATTGCGCTAAATACTGTTTTTGATGTTGCCGTATGAGTAAAAGGAAGATTAGCAGTATTATCTTCATCGCTAACAATAATTACTGCTATTTTAGCGTTAGATTCAACTTCCGCATCTTTAAGTGCTTTATTTACAATTTCATTTATGTTTAGATTGGAATCAGGGGAAATATTATATTGTTTTCCCTGATAAATAGTACGTTCAAAATTATCTAGTTCGACAAGCGAACCGCCATTTATATTTATACCAATTATGGCTAATTTATGGTTTTGATTTTTTATATTTACCATAATTAAAATAAGAGTTAGGAGGTAGGAGTTAAGAATTACTTTCTTCCCGGCTCTATGATTCCCGATTTTAAAAAACCGCAGAGAGCGCAGAGGAAAGAGGTAAGGAGAGATAGATAATCTTAAAGCAGAATAGGAATTAAGAGTTTCAAACTGCTCACTGATTACTGTTCACTGATTAAGTTCAAAGGTAGAATTGTTCCTTTCGCTTCTTGCATTTTGATGTAAATTTTTCCTTGGCTATCGTGAGCGATGATTTGAGCTACTGCTGCTGTTTTTGTTTTGCTTACGATTTCGCAGGAAATATAAAATGTTTCGTCAAAGGGGATAGGGGCAAATTGTTCGTAAGCTATAATTCCTGAAGGCAAGCAGCCACATTGATAATAATTTTGCACCCAAAGCCATAATGAATGGATTTTCACGTCAACTATGTAAGGATTAAAAGTTTGGACGGGAAATTGTCCTTGTTTCTCAATGTCTACGGATGGTAAATTACACAGGATGGTGATTTTTTTGTCATTGATATTTAAGACTTTTTCTACTCCTTGAAAAGCAGCACCGTGAAATAAACTTGCTCCCCCTTGTTGATATATTTGTTCGCGAGAAGTAAAGATTTTATTGCTTGGTGTTAAGTCTAATGAATCGTACAGCGGAGGTTCAGGAATTTGCTGTTTAAGTGTTATTTTAACGCTGAAGTGATAGCGAGTTTTTCCTGCTTGATTTATACTCCATATTTTGGCATCAAAAACAATTTCATCTCCACTTTTTTTAGCAATTTCTTGTAAGTCTAAAATATATTCATCTGCAAGGGTATCATCAAAAACAATTCCTTTTAAAACTTTATAGTTTTGAACGCCAAAAAATTTGTATCCAGGATAAAGTTGCTCGCAAGTATTCGCAATCCAATTAATTGCACAAGTAGCGGGAAGAACTGCATAACCTGCAATTTCGTGGTCGTGTAAAAATGGATTATCAGCTAAGTTTAAATAGCGTCGGATTCTATAACTCTTTAACTCGGAATCTAAAGCAACGGGAGGAGGTGTTAAAGGAGAACCGATTATTACCTGTACGTGATGATTTTCAGGTGCAAACTCTTCAACTAACATTTGCGTTCCCACTTCGACGGGTATCGTCTCAATATTGCGTTGAGCAAATGCTCGTTTCAATTCTGGACTTACCATACCACTATCCCAAGGACCCCAGTTAATTGCGACTACATGACAATCGGGATGTTGTTGTTTAACCAGATAAGCTGTTTTATTCAGAATTTCGTTGGCGATCGCATAATCAGTTTGTCCGGCATTTCCATAGAATCCCACCACCGAGGAAAACAAAATTAAAGAATTTAGCTGACTCGGAGGTACGCATTTTAATAAATTGCTTAATCCTTTAACTTTAGGATTGTAAACCTTGTCAAAATCCGATTCAGTTTTCTTTTCAATCGGTTTATCCGCTAAATTACCAGCACCGTGGACAATTGCGGTTATTTTACCGAGTCTCTGCTCAACTTCAGTTAATTTTTCTTGCAATACACTTTCATCGGTGACATCAACGCTGAGGTATTCCGCTTTTCCTCCCGCTGCTTCAATCGCTGCAAGGGTTTGCTCAATCTCCCGTCGCGACGAAATTGCTTGATACTCTTTTTGCACCATCATCGGCGTTGGTTTCTCACCACCAGCCACAAGTTGTTCCAAAATCCGCCGCTTCAACTCAGTTTCCGTACAATCTTCTATCCAAGCAGGTTCCGGAGCTTTCGGTAAAGGCGATCGCCCCAGTAAAACAAACTGACATTTATATTGTTGAGCCAGCTTGATAGCCGACTTGGCAGTGATTCCTTTACCACCACCAGTTATTGCACAAACGGAATTTTGGTTAATCATGTTTGGAAGGGAGTAGGGGGGAGATGGGGAGAAGAATAACTAACTATTAACTGCTAACTGCTCACTGTTCACTGTTCACTGTTCACTGCTCACTGTAATCCTCCTCGCACCATAGCCAACTTCGGTTATTAAGCGATTTGGGTCGTGGAGTTCGGCAATTATATGTTGGGTTGCGGTGGTATTATCTAATTCGGGATTTATGTCGATCGCTCTACAAAATACCGATTGCCATTCCCATCGCAAGGATTTGGTTAAGCCGAATAATCCACCGCTGACTGGATTTATGTCACCTTTACCGGAACATCCTAATTCTCCATCTAAACGAGTTACGGTTATGAAACAACTACGCCCTAATTTCGCGGCTTTAGTCAGTGAATTTTTAAGATGTTTGGCTAGGAAAAACACTTGCTTGATAATTGCTGCGTCTTGATGTTCGCTAGGATTTAGATGCATGAAAGTGGCAATTTGTCCATAATTAGCTTGAATTTCAGCTAATTGTGTTTTTATTTGTTCATCGCTGCCATTTTGTAGCATTACTCGTTCAATACCTTGTGGTAAAGATGATTTTGTTGCTAATTGAGGAAAACACAGAACTACCACTTTCCAACCTTGATGCTGTAAAGATTGAGCTAATTCGCAAGTTAGTTGAGAACCATCATCAGTAAGCAAGCAAATATGGTTTGCAGGTAAATCGAATTCTAATTTATCTGGAGGAGGTAGAAACTTTTGCTTAACAACCGCTCTTTGGATATTATGCTCTAGGTTGGGTTGCCCGTCGTCAACTGTATCCGATTGCTTTTTTTTTTCAGTCTCCGTTGTCAGAGACTGCATATAATCAACAATTTGTCCCAAGGTTCGCAGTTCCACTTCTGCCATTTCTTCGAGATTCGGCTGCGGTAAGTCGGGTACTTGCTCTTGTAATGCGCCGATAATCTCAACTCGTTTTATCGAATCAATCCCTAAATCTGCTTCGATATCCATATCTAGTTCCAACATTTCTGATGGATAACCAGTTTTATCGCTGACTACTTCAAGTAAGGTTTGACTTAAGGTATCGCTGTCGATGACATTTTGAGAACCTCTCTCCAAACCTCTCTCCTGCAAGGAGAGAGGCTTTGAATCTTCCGTTGAATTCTCGCCATTCCCTCGTAGGGAAGAAAGCTGTTCGGTTAAATTATCTGTTAAATTCTCCCCATTCCCATGTCCTTCGGACACGCTGCGCGAACGTAGGGAAGGGGGCTGGGGGGTTAGGTTTCCCGTTCCACCTTCCGTCAAACTCCGCATATAATCAACGATTTGTCCCAAAGTTCGCAGCTCCACTTCTGCCATTTCTTCGAGATTCGGTTGCGGTAAATCGGGTACTTGCTCTTGTAATGCTCCAATAATCTCAACTCGCTTAATCGAATCTATCCCTAAATCGGCTTCGATATCCATGTCTAATTCCAACATTTCTGATGGATAACCAGTTTTATCGCTGACTACTGCAAGTAGCGCTTGACTTAAGGTATCAAAATCGATATTTACTTTTTGTGGTTCGATTTTTGGTGAATTATTCTCAACTTCTGGTTCAGCAAAGGTAACGGGTAAAGATTGATTATCTATAGACTGTTCATTTTGACTGACAGGCTCAGTAATATCACTATCTATAACTACTTTATACCGTGATATTAATGGCTGAGTATAATCATCTTCTACTAGATGCGAATAGCCTTTTTGAGTTAATTTATAAAACTTTCCCGTCGATTCAACCTGCGATCGCAAATATTGTTGGTGTATCTGTAATGTATCTGCTTGATGCTTGTGAACCTGCATCATGCTGCGTTCGACGCTTTCAATAATTCGTTCTACAGGTTGGGTTTTTCCCGATTGAGCAATATTAGAGAATAAAGCGCTTTGCTGCTGCATCAGTTGGAAACAGGCTTGCACATATTCCTGCTGATTATCTAAATATTGTCCGTGAACTTCTAAAGTTTGACTTTGAGTCTGACTAAACTGTTCGATGCTAGATTCTATAGAAGCAATAAGTTCCGGATTCGGTAAAGCAGATTCTAGCTTATTTTCAGCAGCCAATTTGCGATCGACAACGGTTGTAGTAATAGATTGTCCGTTTTGCCGACGAGAATTTCCTTCGATCGAAGTCATTGTTTGTTCTACAGGCAGTTTTTCCTTCAAAGCAGTACTGGATTTTGTCGCACTTGCAATTTTAGCCGTGACTAAATCTTTGTTATGCAAACTTCCATTTCCATTTCTGTAATGTCCGTTACCCTCCGGGTTCACCACTCCCCTCAACGGAGGGAACCGACCCACGGGGGTGGATTCACCATTCGCAGAGGTAACTAAAGTAAGATTCTGAGAACTTCCATTTCCATTTGAAGAATGTCCGTTACCATTTGCACTAACTAAACCTTCATCGCGTCTTCCATTTCCATTTTGCAATGCCCTATTCCCATTTGTATTTTCTAAAGCTTTTGTAAATGCTGCTTTAGTTTTATCGGAAACGTAATTATGGCATCCCAAAGTTACATTTAAAGCCTTATTGGACTTAACTTCCGGCGACTTTAGTTCTAACTGATGAGGATCGAGTTCGGCTAATTCTAAACCAGCAACGCGCAACTGCACTACAGCCTCTCGAAGTTGACTGTCACTGTCTTTTTGACGGCTGCCATTCAGGGCGATCGCCATATGGGGACGCGAGCCTAAAATTTCACCTACGAGGTTAGTTAAAATGCTTCTCGGACCAAATTCAACAAAGCAATAACCGCCTTTGTCATAGATATTCTCTATTTCTTGCTCGAACAGTACTGAATTACTGATATGAGCTTGCAGATTTTTTCTGATTGCTTCGGATTCTTGAGGATAAACTGTAGCGGTTGTATTGGTATAAATCGGTATCTTTGGAGTATTAAAGGTGACTTTCCCAATTGCTTTAGTAAAGGGTTTTTCAGCACGAGCAATCAAAGATGTATGGAAAGCACCGGAGACAGGTAAACTAATTGCCGAAAAGCCTTTATCTGTTAAAACCTGCTTCAATTCAGCAATTTTATCGGTAGCACCAGCTAAAACTACCTGAAAAGGAGAATTGCAATTAGCGAGTTTAACTTCGGGGAAACCACTAAGTATCTGTTTAACTTTGGCTACATCACCCTTAACTGCAAGCATTGCTCCCATATCCTGGCTAGAATCGTCGGGTTTCGCCATCGCTTGCCCCCGCTCTTTCACCAGATAGAAGTAATCTTCATCGCTGAGGACTTCTGCTGCCCATAATGCCGTAAGTTCGCCAAAACTATGTCCGGCAACAATATCTGGTTTGAAGCCAGCTTGCTGTAAAACCTTATATAATCCGACGCTAAATGCAGCGATCGCCGGTTGAGATATTTCGGTTTGTTGTAAAGCCTGGGTTTGTGCCTGTTTTTGCGCCGAATCAAATACGGGTGCGGGAAATACTTTTTCGGAAATAGGCGATAAACCAGATTTACAAAACAAGCGATCGACTTGGTTGTAAGTTTGCTGCAATACCGGGAAGTTCATGACTATTTCCCGTCCCATTTCTAAATATTGCGAACCTTGCCCGGAAAATAGAGCTACTACTTTTCCTTGCAAATCCATTCCTTGCTTTCGGTAATAGACTCCTTGAGGAAGTTGCCAGTTTTCTGCTTCAGGCTGCTTATTGAACCAATTTATAGATATTTGTAATTTCTTGATTGACTCAACCACCGAGTCAGCAACGAATCCCAATCTAGCTGCCGTTACCGGGATTTGCACCGATTTACTTCGATTAACTAACTCTTTAAAATAACTTTCTGCCTGATCTGATTTCAATTCAATCAAAGCAGATTCGCACTCTTGCAATAACTGTTCCGGTGAAGGTGCAGACAATAATATTTCTTGGGGAGTGCGGTTAATGCGAAATTGCTGATTTTGATTGCAGTATTCTTCCAACACAATATGATAGTTAGTGCCACCGAAGCCAAAAGAACTAACGCCAGCACGTCGGGGTGTTTCCCCTGCTTGCAGCCAAGGACGAGTTTGTGTATTCAAATAAAATGGTGAAGACTCAATTTCTAACTTTGGATTTGGTTTATTAACATTAATCGTCGGCGGTAAAACCTTATGATGCAAAGCCAAAGCTGTTTTAATCAAACTTGCCGCTCCGGCTGCTGCTTTAGTATGTCCAATCTGAGATTTAACACTACCCAAAGCAACAGACTGCTCAGATGCATTATCTTTACCAAATACAGCTTTCAACGCTGCGAATTCTGCCGGATCTCCAGCCATTGTCCCCGTACCGTGCGCTTCAATTAAACCAACGGTACGGGGTGTAAATCCAGCCCGCTCGTAGGCACGTTCCAAAGCTTTCATCTGCCCTTCGGCACGAGGTGCGTAAATACTTTTGTGCCTGCCATCGCTGGAAGTTCCAACACCTCGAATTACCGCATATATTTTATCGCGATCGCGCTCGGCATCTTCCAGACGCTTGAGCAATATCATCCCAACACCCTCACCTAGCATCATTCCGTTGGACTCAGCATCAAAAGGCTTAACGTTTTCTCCAGGCGTTACAGCCGGAGTTTTGCTGAAACACATATAGGCAACAATAGAGTTATCGGTGTCAACTCCACCCGTAAGCATCATATCGGCACGATAGTCGGCTAATTCGCTAATTGCCATTGACAATGCACCCAAGGAACTGGCACAAGCAGCATCCACAACGCAATTAGTTCCGCCAAAATCAAAACGATTGGCGATTCTTCCCGTTACTACGTTAGCTAGCATTCCCGGAAAAGCGTTGGTGTCCCAATTTATATAAGCGCTTTTAATTTTTTCAATAATATTTTGTGTATCTTCGTCAGATAAACCCTGACTTTTGAGAACTTTCTCCCAAACGGGATATTGTAATCTTGCAGCCAAAGGCATTGTCAGCTGTCTTGCTAAAGCTACCCCCAACACTACCCCGGTGCGTTCGTGATTAAACCCACTATCAGAGTCATATCCGGCATCGCAAAGCGCCTGTTTTGCAACAACTAAAGCTAGCAACTGCGAGATATCCGTCACCTCTAACTGATTCGG
This sequence comes from Calothrix sp. CCY 0018, assembly GCF_963920925.1. Taxonomy (NCBI): domain Bacteria; kingdom Bacillati; phylum Cyanobacteriota; class Cyanophyceae; order Nostocales; family Calotrichaceae; genus Calothrix; species Calothrix sp. CCY 0018. The sequence continues at coordinate 38,256 of NZ_CAWUDI010000052.1, forward strand.
AGGTAGTCCAAACTCCATCGGGTTAAATTCGATATCGGGAATAAAGCCGCCTCTTTTACAGTAAGTTTTATCGGGTGCTTTAGGGTCGGGGTCGTAATAATCTTTAACATTCCACCGCGATGCAGGAACATCGGTAATACAGTCAACACCTGCGATAATTTTTTCCCAATATTCTTGTAAATTCTTTGCTTGCGGAAACAGCGAACCCATCCCAATAATCGCTATGGGAGTTTGTTGTAATTGTGTATTAGTTCGATCAAGTTTTACCGATTCAGAAGTCATATTTTTTAGTTTAATTAGGTCTAATATTGCCCGTTCGCAATTATCAATTTCTTTGTGAAACTGAGCTAAAGCAGCGCCAATTTTGTTAGTTAACATTTGGCATGAATTTATTTTCAATACCTGAATCTATGAATTTGTCAAAAGCTTATTTTACTATCAATTAAAATTATTAAAACCGATAAAACAGTGCGAATAAGAAGTATCAATTTAAATAATTTATTGATGAGCGTACCAACCAGAACTTTATTGGCAAGTAAATAGGAACCCTGTTACAGTTATTATCGCTATCTAAATAGATGAAAAATACAATGTTTTCCCAACCACCTTAGTAATAAAACGATAATACAGTTAATACAAGTCACTTTTTCACAGTAACTGATTTGAGGTAACACAAATATGCTATGCCCTAAGTAATAACTTTATCCATAAAGTTACAAAAATGACTTTTCAGTTCCATCTGATATATAGTAAAAAATACAAAATAGTATGTTGCATTAAAAGCAAAGTCGGTTATTTTAATTGCGATCGAACCCCAAACGCCTATTAGTACCTTAAAAAACAGGTCTACTTAGATGTAGTTAAAAATGCTGCAAAATATAAGTCAATATTGAAAAACGCCTACCCAGCGATCGCACTATTACAATTTGACGGAAAATTACTTTAAAAGTCAGACAGATTAGATATAAGTTTGTTTGTGACGGTAGATGATTTAGAGAAGCTTAGTTTAATTTATATACAAGTGATTTTATGGTTGTATCATGTCGAAATTAGGTATCACAGGCAAAGTTGAGAATCGAAGAATAAATCTACATTACTTACCGGATGTAGTAATAAAAATCATACCAGGGAAAGATGTGTAATCTAGCTTCAAAGTTAATATAATTATAAGCACAAAGTATTCTTTAAACGAGTTGCTATAATTTTCAGTTATTTTTCGCTATTGAAATTAAATTTTATAAATTAAATTTAGTAAATGTTGACATTAATATACTGAAATTATGATGATTTTTCAAAAATAAGAAATGTTACATATTGTTTAAATGTTAATTATCTGAATACAATTCTTGAACCGAGTTTTTTCTTGTAAAGACTGTTTTTGTAAGAGATATAAGCAATTTGATTTTTGAATAGTTTATAAAAATTAGTTATCAAATATGTGACTTTTTTTATACTTGCTAAATCCTGTCGATATGCATCTAAATAACAAACAGCTTGTCCGGAGTATTTGGGATGTGTATACTGTGAAAAATGAAACAAATGTTGATTAAAATGTTTGCATGAAACAGAAGTCAAATGTTCAAATAAATAGATAAGTAGTAATTGGTAAAACCATTTCTAAATAGCTTTGAGCAGGTGTGAAACTTCTTTTTATACATATATCTAATTACCGCAAAACCTGCTTTAGAGCAATAAGCAGCCTTATATTATGCATCTAACTATGCTTAATTACACTAATGTTGTTTTTGCCAATGATTTACGCTTATTTACGCGACAAGCAATGAGTGAATTTACACGAGATTATCAGGTAATGCTCTCAGTTAGTTTGTTACCAAACAATCAACAACGTCCTCGCTGCGTAATAGATCCAGCCCTTGCGTTATCACCTTCGGGACTACTTCTCTACAAAAACTTGGGAGAAGCAATGGAATTATGGGTAGTGCGAGAACTCTGGTACATTCTCGACAACATTAATCTTTACTTGCAAAGGCCGGAGTTAGTTGTTCCAGGAATTAACGCTTCGGAGAAAACGCTATCTGAGAAGCGTACTTCCTTAGAAGAAACGCTTTGGAGTCTAAAAGAATGGGAAAGAGTACGAGGAGCAACGGACTTAAGCCGGTTAAATTTATTCTGGCTAGGAGATAACTTGCGAGAATCATTACTTCCTAAAGATAGAGAACCGGAGATTTTTTCGGATTGGGAATTTTTAGCACGTTCATTAGATAATCAAATAGATCGGATTCCAACTAATGATGTTTTAACATTAGCTTTTCGAGATGCCGTAGCACTTGCAGCTAGTTTAGGATCTGCGTTTATTCTTACCTATCAATTACCTTCTGACTATGAAAAAAATCTTCCTCCAGACATATGCAAAACTCTGGAAACTTGGAATATACCTTGTACATATTTGACAGAAAATGACCCAGTTGTTATTCTCGAACGCGAATATTTACGTGAGTTAATTACTAATACTGGATTAGCTCAACCTTTTTGGGCTGATATCCATATTGTTATTCTGCACTTAGTAGTTCCTAGTGGTTTACCTCGAACTGAACTGAAAAATAATCTAATTACCAACCAATTTTCTTCTCAAGAAACACAATATATTGAACCAGAAAATAATTTTTGGGCAAATATCGAAACATTCTGGTACCAACTTTGAGATTCGCAAGTAATTTTGTAATTTAACAGGGAAGGGATTATATGAATAACTTTGAAGAGCCGAATAAAGCTTGTCTTCAAGCATTAGCTCAATCTGCTGGATTAGGAGTTTTAGGGGAATTTTGCCTGCAAGGCTTCAAATATATGATTGTTTCATTTGGAAATTGCTCGGAAGATTATGCACAACACGACATGATTCCATCTGAAGAAGCTGATTATTATTGGATAGTTGGACGGATTGAAATTCAAAACCAATACTGTTTAATTATCAAAGCGAAAAATACATTTAAGGTTGCAGAGCCGACTGTAACAGATTTATTAACCGCACGAGAGTTACAGATAGCTGCTTTCGTTGCCCTGGGATACTCAAATAAACAGATTGCCAATCGATTGCAAATCAGTGAATGGACAGTTTCAACACACTTGCGTAGAACTTTCATTAAACTTGGAGTTGATAGTCGCGCTGCTATGGTTTACCGTTGTGCCCCACTGATTAACTTTATCTTGCAAACAGAAGCCGAAGTTTAGTACTCCATCAATTTAGTATCGTCAGGGGAGTAGGAAACATATTTGTGCGTTTTCCAATTTTCGTTAACATTGCGGTGCCATCGCTCCCTAAGATGCCCTAAGTAAGTGAACGATTTATTTGTAGATATGATTATTGATTAGCTTAAAGCGCAAAAGCCTCTTAATAGTTAAAGTCATAATTTTTAACTATATTCTTCAAAAAATCCCCCAAACTATTGGTGGGATCAATTGCAATGGGGGTTCGTAGTAGCGCTGAAGCGCATCCGGAATCCAGATGCGCTTCAGCGCTACTACGAACCTTCCTTTACCCGTGAAAATTAATGTGATGAACTACTAGAGCAGAAAATTTCTCTATAAAATAATAAACCCAGTTTAAAAAACCGGGTTTATAAAGGTATTGAAAAAAGCAATTAACTATTGTTTATTAGTAATGATGCCTAATGAATAATAAATAACAACTAAGAACTAACAACTAAATTAATTTATTCGCCGTAACAAGTTGTACCTGGAACTTTCTCGTAACTAAATTTATTACAATCTTTAAGACTTTCTGACTGTAAAGACCACCAGTAAGGTTTGTCAGATGAAACAACACCATTACTCTGAGTAGTTAATCTAAAATTTGCTCCTCGGAAGTTGGTTAAAAATACACTTGCTCCAGTTAAATTAGCTGCCGATAAATTAGCACTCATTAAACCAGCATAAGACAAGTTAGCATTTTCCATTGAAGCTGACCTCAGATTCGCACCCACCAAAGAAGCACCTGAAAGATTAGCATTACTCATAACTGCATCTTGTAAATCTGCACCTGCAAGATCGGCGTTTGACAAATTCGCACCTGTCAAATCTGCACCTCTTAAATTCGCATCCCTTAGATTTACTCCTGACAAATTAGCTTGCGACAAATTAGCACCACTTAAATCGCATCTCGGGCAAGCACCATTTGCTTGAAACAGTTCTATATCTTGCGGATTAAATGCTTTTGTTTGTTGCATAAATCCCAAACAAGCGAGCATGGTAATACTAGATACAATTGCTAATTTCATATTTTTTAGAGATACTTATCAAGGTAAGGGTTTTAAACTATTATGTATTGTTATACTTACATATACAAACTGATTATTATATAACAAGTATAAAGACTTGATAAATAAATTATAAAAAACTTATAAAATGTTAACTCTGAACTACACAATCCCATATACAGGTTTTAGAATAGTGACATCGAGAAATATACCGAAAGTTCTATAGTCTACGAATTATCGAATCCCTCTAGCCCAGTTATATGGTGGCGGAGGGATTCACTTTTTTTGGTAATTGGTAATTGGGCATGGGAAGATGGGTGGGGTAGAGGGGGTAGAAATTAATTGATAATTGATAACTGTTCACTGCTCACTGCTAACTGATTACCTCCAGCCTAAAAGCTTTAATGCGGGAACTACTAAGTAGTTACTGATTCCCAACCAAAAACTGATGAAGATGCCTAACATACTGAAAAAGCCGATTTTGAGCCACAGTTGTGATAAATCGAAGGGGCTGGAGGAAGTAAATATGGTTGGTGATAATCCTAAGTTTATTAAGCCTGCAAAAATAATTGCCGTACCAAATGCAGCCATTATCGCATGGATGATTTGATGGGAACGAAGTCCTAAACCCAAGGTGAGAAGGGAGATGGCAAATAATATTAGCCCTACCCATCCTTCTGCTTGTTGTGGTGCTATTAGCTGTAAGATAAACCAGCCTCCGCTATAGCCGATTATTGCAATTAAGGAAGCTATCAAAAATCGTCGTTTTTGATTGAAACCCCCGGCTAAAGTTATTCCCCAAGCTGTTCCCAAGCCAGATGCTGCAAATAAAATTATTTCCGAACCCAATACGGGTTGAGGATTGGATGTAAAAGCTATTATTAAGTTCGCAACCACTTCGCCAACTCTATCGCCAAAAACTGTACCAAATGCCAGGAAAAAACCGGCAATTGTACCTATACAAGCGCCGATACTTGCTAAAATCATTGTCCACAGCGTTTCAAAACAACCGCGAATTATCCCTACAATTGTTTTAAATGCGAATAAAGTGGTATTACTAACACCTCGGGTTGTTCCTAAAATCAATTGCTGAATAAATTCATTGATTAAAAGAAAAACTTTTTTTAGAGATTCTGCTATTCTGCTAAAAATATTTTTTCGCTGGCGTGCTGGCAAATATGATGTTGATTTAGTCGATCTAATAATTTGCGCCAAACGTTTTTGAATAATTAGTGCATTTTCGGGACGCGATCGCACTTCTTCCTGCGCCATATCATCGAGTAAATCTACCAGCAGAGGGTTGACATCGCCGCCATAATCAGAAAATTTTAGCGCTTCTCTCCAGCGTAATGCTCCCGTTAACGGATCTTCTAATTCTTGAGGATTTTTTCCCGTGAGTAATTCAATCGCTGTTCTTCCAAGAGCGTAAAAATCGGCTGATGGCCCAACATTACGTCCTGTAACTTGTTCTGGGGGACTGTAGCCGGTAGAAAACAATCTGGTAGAACTAGATTGACGGTGAGAGGCTGCAACGCTAAAGTGTTTGGCACCACCAAAGTCAATTACCACCAATTCAGAACCCTTTAAGCTGGGAGATGGATCGCGCAACATTAAATTTGAAGGTTTGATATCGCGATGAATAATCATATGTTCGTGGAGGTGTTGCAAAATATCCACCGCTTGCTTCAACCAATCCAAAACCAACTCTTGAGAACAACCATTCGGATACAAATAAGGAACTTCTTCCAGAGTTTGCCCGTTGATTTTTTCCATGATCAAACAAGGTAAATCCAAATCTTGGTTAGAACTTGAGAGATTATGGAAAAAATACCCATCCGGTTCAACTTTAGGAACACCCCCATGCTTTAACCGCTGTAAAACTTCTGCTTCCTGAGCAAATAATTCCAGTGCTTTCGGCGAAGTTTCCACCAGCACTTTCAAAACTTTTTCTGTTTGTGTCTTAACATCCCAAACCGTATAAATGCGAGCAAAACCCCCAGAACCCAAACGTTCGAGAGGAATAAATCTATCCTGCAACTGTAATTTTGCCCCACAAGCAAGACAAAATTTGTTTCCCCAAGGTTGAGGATAAGGACGCGAACAATTAGGATTTACGCAGTGAATTGCATTTAAATTAGGTTGAGAATTGGGCATGGGGAATTGGGCATGGGGAATGGGGAGTTAGGAGTTATGAGTTGAGAATTTAAGCAACATATTTTTATCAAGATTTTAACGATTGGGGTATGAGACTGCTTTTACATCTTTCACTTGTGGCTAGTTCCTACAGAAAGTTTCTAATAACAAGATTTTTAATTCCTGATGACGCGATTTTCATTTGTGTGCGGACAGGAAGTTGGGGAGATAGGGAGAGTGGGGGTAAGAATTCTTCACTGCTCATTACTTACTACTCTTAACTCCTAACTCCTAACTCCTAACTCCTAACTCCCATTCTTAACCAACTGCTTCCCAGGAAATAGGGAAAGTTTGTTTTGATAGCAATGAGAAATCCGGATCATGGTTTGGGGTTTCTTCATCAATAACTTTGACTACTCTGTTATAGATTTCTTCTGCTTGTTGCGGGGAATCACCGATGCTGGTTAATCCTAATTTACCAAATTGTGATAAACAACCCATTAAATGGAATACTGTACCCGTTTCGGTTCCGGTGTCGAAATGCAATCTGTGTTGAGCAATAATATCCATTAAATCGTTGGGTAAAAGTCCCTTGTAGCGGTCTTTTTGCAAGTTATCGGTGGCGATGTAATATTTGGGTCGTCCTTGCTGAGAGTAAAATAAACCTGTAGAAAGTTCGTAGCGACCGTTTGTAAGTAATTTTAAGGTCATGAAGGGATGGGTAGTACCGCCTTTTCGCAAATTAATCTCAATTGCTTGGATATCCCATTCTCCATCATGCTTGACAACGATAAAATCGACACCGTATCTTTCTAAAGCGCCTTTTTGTGCTAATTTGCGACCAACTTGTAAGCCCAACTGCTGTAGCTGCAATCGATAATCTTCGTCGGCAGGAAATTTACAACCAAGGAAAATTTGACCGTCTGGCCCTCCTAAAATTTGATCGTGAGTAGATAGAATTTCCACTTCTCCCATCGGTGTAATGCGTCCTTGAACGCTTGGTGAAAGCTTAACTTCACCTTCTACAAAAGCTTCTACAATCGCTCCTAATTCGGTTATTCTTCCCGAAAATGTTGACCAATTTTCAAGTTTTGCTTGAAAACTCATTTTACTAAAACGTAGGGCGATCGCCATTACCCTTTCTTGATGAGATGCTTTTGGAGGAGCTACTTCAGGAATCGGTCTTAAATCTAACAGCGCATTTCCTTCTCCAGAAATTCCTTCATTAAGTTTTACTACCATTCTTTGTAATGAAGGCTGGCGTTCCCACAATAAAGCCGCAGCTTCTGCTAAATCTTCTGTATTCCACATCAGTTCGCTACCATCTGGAAAAGGAACTTCAGCTTCGGCAAAAATTTGTCTGGAGCCGCTTTTTGTCCCCCAAATCTGTAAATCTGGAGCAGCAGCATACAGCGGAACTCCTAACTTTAAAGACAATTCTGCTTCAAAACCAGTGGAGTTGTAACATATCATAAAAGATTTATCTATTCTTAAAGCTTGTTGAATATGCTGTAATAACCGGGGACGTTCTAAAATCTTTTGACTCAGAGGTTTGAGCGAAGAATCGTAAGTAGAAAGCAGTAGCAAGCGATTGCGAGCATGAGAGAAAGGAATTCCCGGTAACAGCTGTAAATAATAATCTATAATACTTGGATGTAAAGGCACCGATGTTACATAAATTAGCCGGTTGCGAGGGTTCCATAACCGAATTAAAGAAAATAACAAACGTTCTTCATAATGTTCGTAACCTTCAACCTTCTTTAGTTCCCGCTGATCGAGACTAAGAGAAGGAATTACTAAAATATCAACATCACTCGTATCGCTTTCATCACCTTCTATACATTTCCACTTATCGCGCAAGCCCGACTGAAGATAACGAAATTTCTCTAGTAAGTCTTTATCTGTGATCTGAAGCATTTTATTAATTATCGGTTGTCAGTTTTCACCCGCAAGGTGCGGTTGATCAATTATCAATTAATAATTACCTGCGATCGGTTACGAATTGCGTAGTGCAGCAAATTCTAACTTTTATTATTACCGATTGACGAATTAGCAGCAATTTTCTGCCTAATAGCCTAGAAAACGTTCAACCATTTGAGAGATGAGCATATGGAGAACTGCTGTTAACATAGCAATAATTATTGTTAACCCAATTACAGATATAAATATGGCATCTCCTACACCACTAAAAGGTACCGATTTAGTAGACTGCGCGAAAGCAAACGCAAAGCAAGGTATAGAAACCGCTGCTCTTCAATGTGGCTATGGTGATGATTTAAATACATTTAGACGAGAATTGAGCAATGCTTGTGAAGAGATGAATTTACAAGTTTCCGAACTCAATGAATTAATTACCACTCCAGATCCAATGTTGAATATTGGCGTTGGTGAAGTTGTTGCTCCCGATACTCCATCTGATTTGTAAATCAGTTATCACTAACATCTTTCACCATTCTCAACAACCGCCTTGGAATAAATCCCAGGGCTGCACAAACAAAGTCGCTCTTTTGACGACTGGGCAGGGCTTTTAGTGCGTTTTAACCTACTTTGCATATTAGCCGCATCAATTGATTTCTCTGCGAGAAAGCCTCCGGCTTACAAGGCGGGTAGAAGGGACTTAACGACATTGATGCAAGATGCAAAATGTAAGTTATCAGTAGACATCTCCGAAAAAGAAAAACAACTCTATACAAACCTCTCTCCCACCCCTGAGAGGCTTTAAAACCCCACTTCCCTCATAGGGAAGGGGGGCAGGGGGGGTTAGGTTTGTGTGTAAAATTAAACTACCTAAATGTTTTCCGGAGATGTCTAATGAGCAGTGAGCAGCGATCCGTAGCTTGCGCGGGTGTGTTACGGCATAAGTAACGCACCATTATCAGTTAACGGTAAATTTATCGACGTTGCTTAAAGCTAAAACTATCAACTAACAACTATCAACTATCAACTAAAGATTAAGAATAAACCTTGCCAACCCAAAGTAAATCAAAACACCTGCAACATCTACCGCCGTGGTGATAAACGGTGCAGACATCAATGCTGGATCTAATTTCATGAAGCGGAATAGAAACGGTAATGCAGAACCCGAAACTGAAGCCAAAATTGAAATTGCCACCAAACTAGTACCAACTGCGATCGCAACTTGTAAGTTACCTTGCAATAGATATGCCCAGAGGGTGGCAATGGTTCCTAATGTTATTCCTAATATTGCACCGGCAACGGCTTCTCTAGCAACTACCTGCATTGTACCAAGGGAGCGGATTTCATCGGTGTTCATCCCCCGTATTACCACCGTGGAAGATTGAGCGCCGACGTTACCTCCAGTACCCGTAAGCAAGGGAATGAAAGCTGCTAAGGTCACGACTTTTTGTAAAATATCTTCTTGTGATTTAATAATTGTTCCGGTTACGGTATTCGTGATCAACAACACTAATAGCCAAACTACGCGCTTGCGAGCAACCGTAAATAAATCTGTTTGAAAGTAGTTGTCACCGTCAGACTGTACGCCACCACCAAGGGCATAAATATCTTCGGTGGTTTCTTCTTGGATAATATCTATTACATCATCTACCGTAACAATACCGACTAACCGCTGCTCCCTATCTACCACAGGTACGGCGAGAAAATCATACTTTTGGATAATTCTGGCAACTTCTTCTTGGTCGGTATCGGTATAAACATATATCGGGTCGCGACTAATAATTTCGCTAATTTTTTGGTCTGTGCGAGCTGTTACTAATTGACGCAAGGAAACAATACCAGCTAAACGGCGAGCATCATCGGTAACGTAAAGATAATAAATCATCTCGCTAGCGTTAGCTTGACGGCGAATCCGCTCCAAAGCTTGCGCTACGGTAAAATTTTCCTTGAGCAAGATCACTTGAGGAGTCATGATGCGTCCAGCAGTACCGGATTCATAACCCAAAAGTAGAGCAGTAGCTTCTTTTTGAGCCGGACTAAGTTGTTCTAAGAGGCGATTAACAACTTTTGCTGGTAATTCATCAAATAATCTTGCTCTATCATCCGGTGACATTTTATCAACAATATCAAGGACTTCCTGGGAACGAAATTCTTCTATTAACTTTTCTTGAACGCTGTGATCGAGATGTTCGTAAACCTCGATCGCTTCATTCTTGGAAAGTAAGCGAAACACTAAAGCGTGCATTGTTTCAGGTAAACCTTCAATCACCTCGGCTATATCCGCAGGCTGAACTGGTACGAGAATTGCTTTTGCACCTCGCAAGTCTCCTTGTTCGAGCAGCATTTGCAATTGAGTTCGCACTAAATCCCGCAATTCCTGGCGCGTTGATTCCTGAATGACAGAAGCTACGTTGTCCATCTCAGTCAATTCGGGTATCTCCTCAAGGTGATTTGATAATGGTCTACCACTCATAGTTTATGGGAAATTGGCAGCAAAAAACGTTCAATCGGTTAATTTTCATTCCCCCGATGGATATTTATAATAGTTTAATTTTATGATTTTATCTCTTTTGATTGAAAGCTTTGCGTTATGGGCATTGAGTTGAGATAGTTTAAAACGAGCAGGTTTTTAAATCCGAGAATTTAAAATGAACAAAGAAATAATTGCGGCGATAGCATTATTTATACTAGGCTTTGGGTTGATTTCTCGAAGGTTAGAAAAGAGTGTAATTACTCCACCAATGGCTTATGTCACCTTCGGTTTGCTAATTAGTTATACGGTATTCGGATTAGTAAATGATCTAAATATTACCAACGAAATTATTAGAACTTTAGCAGAAATTACATTAGCAATAGTTCTTTTTACTGATGCTTCGCGCATTCAGTTAAAACTATTACGGCAAGAATATAATTTACCTTTACGTTTACTGGGTATTGGGCTGCCCTTAACTATCGTCTTCGGTACGATTTTTGCCCTATTATTGTTTCCTACAGAATTAAATATCTGGGAAGCAGCAGCTTTAGCTACCATTCTTGCACCTACAGACGCTGCATTAGGTCAAGCTGTAGTTAATAGTTCTCGCGTACCAGTTTCAATTCGTCAAGCTATCAATGTCGAAAGTGGTTTAAATGACGGTATTTGTTTGCCAATTCTCTTATGATTTATTTCCTTAGCAGGAGAAAGCGAACAACTGAATACGGCTAATTATTGGCTGACTTTTACCAGCAAACAAATTATTTTCGGTGCAATAATTGGTATCGCGGTTGGTTACTTTGGTAGCAAGTTAATTGTTAAAAGTATTCGACGCAAATGGATGAACGATTCATTTGAAGATTTGTCGGTATTAGGATGATCAATTTTAGCTTATACTTGTGCCGAGTTAATTGGTGGAAACGGTTTTATTGCTGCTTTCTGCGCTGGTTTAACTTTGGGAAGAATTGCTAGCAAATCAGTTTTACAAAAGCTATATGAATTTGGCGAAGCAGAAGGACAATTACTTACTTTAATCACTTTTCTACTATACGGCGCGGTAATGGTTTTTCCAAGTTTATCAGAAGCAACTTGGCAAACTTGGTTATATGCGGTTTGTAGTTTAACAGTTGTTCGGATGCTAGGAGTTGCAATTTCTACAAGTAGCTTAAAATTACAGTTAGATACTATCTTATTTATCGGCTGGTTTGGTCCTAGAGGTATCGCTTCAATTGTTTACGGTTTGTTAATTGTAGAAAAAGAAAATTTGCAGGGAAGCGAATTAATGTTTTCTACAATGGTAGTTACAGTTTTAATCAGTGTCTTCGCTCATGGTTTAACTGCTTTTCCTGGAGCAAATTGGTACGCTAATCGGATTTCAAACAAAGAACATATTCACGAAACAATGCCCGAAATGAAACCTGTAGAAGAAATGCCCGTTCGCTTACCCTGGCGAGAGTGAATATTTTGGCTTTATTTTTAGTTGTAATTTTGTAATATTAATTGATAATATTTGGCTATTACTTGATAATTGTTCACTGATAACTGATAACTGTCTAAACTTTTATGTAGTTTACTCAACATACTTCTTTCGATAGTACTACTCCCTCAAGTCTAGATTTAAGATTTGCAAGAGGGATAGGAATAATTAAAAATGACTACAACCAAACCAAATCCGCTATCAACTGCTGTCAAAAACAACAGCGTTGATACCGTTGAAGTTAAGTTACGAGTTAACGGTAGGTCACATACTTTAAACATCGAACCTCGCGTTACTCTTTTGGATGCATTGCGGGAACGTTTAGATTTAACTGGTAGTAAAAAAGGTTGCAATCATGGACAATGTGGTGCTTGTACCGTTTTAGTAAATGGCGATCGCATTAATTCTTGTCTAGCTTTAGCCGTAATGCATGAAGGGGACGAAATTACAACTATCGAAGGTTTGAGTACGGGTGAGGAACTTCATGCAATGCAGGCTGCATTTGTAAATAATGATGGTTTTCAATGCGGTTACTGTACTTCCGGTCAAATTTGTTCTGCTGTGGCTTTACTCTCGGAGATAGAAGCAGGGCAAGCAAGTACGGTGACAGACTTAGAATTAATTGCTAACCCAACCGCATCAATTGAATTAACCGATACAGAAATTCGCGAACGCATGAGCGGAAACCTTTGTCGTTGCGGTGCTTATCCGCATATTGTCGCTGCTGTTAAGGAAGCTTCGGACGGTTAAAGGTTGAAGAGAAAGGGGGGAGAGTGGGTAGAGGAGGTAGAAATTCCCAACTACCAATGCCCCATGCCCAATTGATAACTGGTTACTGTATGTCCCTCCGGGACACGCTAACGCTAACACTGATAACTGTTCACTGCTCACTGAAAATGAAACCATTTAATTATCAAAAAGCTGATTCTTCAAATGCTGCGGTACAGGAATTAAGCAGTAATAACCAAGCCAAGTTTATTGGTGGCGGTACGAATTTACTCGATTTAATGAAATCTGGTGTGGAAGTACCGGATAGTTTAATTGATATCACTAAATTACCGCTGGCTGAAATTACAGAATTACCTAATGGTGGGGTGCGTATTGGTGCTTTGGCGCGGAATACTGCTACTGCAAATCATCCTTTAATTCGTGAAAAATATCCTTTGTTATCTCAGGCTTTTCTTTCCGGTGCAACTCAGCAGTTACGCAATATGGCGACGGTTGGCGGAAATTTAATGCAAAGAACTCGCTGCTATTATTTCTACGATACTGCAACACCTTGTAATAAACGGGAACCGGGTTCTGGATGTCCTGCTGTAGAAGGTTTTAACAGAATTCACGCTATTTTAGGCGCTTCCGAAAGTTGTATTGCTACCCATCCCTCGGATATGTGCGTTGCTTTAGCCGCTTTGGATGCAGTTGTAAGAGTCGTGAGTGCATCAGGGGAAGAAAGAGAAATACCCGCCACAGAATTTCACCGTTTACCGGGAGATACGCCAAATATAGATACAAATTTACAAGAAAACGAATTAATTACCGCCGTCGATTTACCTCCATCTTATTTTTCTCATTCTGGGGCAAAGTCTTATTATTTAAAAGTCAGAGATAGAGCATCTTATGCATTCGCCTTAGTTTCCGTTGCTGCTGTACTAGAAATTGAAAATAATTCTATTAAAACAGCGCGTTTGGCAATGGGTGGTGTTGCCCATAAACCTTGGAGAGCAACCAACGCAGAAGAAATTTTAATTGGTGCAACACAAGGCGAAGAAGTATTTCGACAAGCAGCAGAAACCGCATTGGAAGGAGCGCAAGGTTATCAACATAATAATTTCAAAATCGAACTTGCGAAACGGGCAATTGTGCGAGCGTTGATGACAGTAGCAGAATAAACCCTCTGCAAACCTCCGCGCATACCTTTGCGTGCCTTTGCGTTAGAATACAAAATTTTTTTGAAACGCAGAGTAACGCCGAGGTTTTCGCAAAGGAGCGCTAAGAAGAGAAAAATTAATTTGAGAATCTAAAATAGAAATGGTTAATATAATCGGAAAACCTTTAAACCGCGTTGACGGTAATCTTAAAGTTACTGGTGGCGCACTTTATTCGGCTGAATTTCCTCAAGAAAATCTGGCTTATGCTGTTGCTATTCCCAGCACTATCGCCAGAGGAAAAATAAAAAGTATTGATACGAGTGCGGCGGAAAAATTACCGGGTGTTATTAAGGTAATTACTCATGAAAATGCACCTGAGTTAAAACCTTTGAAAACCTTTATGCAGGGTGGAACAGCCGCAGAAGAGTTTCTACCTTTTCAAGATAATTCTGTTTACTACAGTGGGCAACATATTGGGGTAGTAATTGCAGATACTTTAGAGCAGGCAACTTATGCTGCTTCCTTGGTGCAATTTACTTATGATCAAGTTACTCCAATTATGGAGATGCAAAAGCAACGAGAAGAAGAATTTGAACCGCAAACCATAATGGGTAAGCCAGCGAAAGTTGTTAGAGGCAATCCTCAAGAAGCTTTCGATAAAGCAGATATCAAAGTAGATGAAATTTACACAACACCCACCGAAAACCATAATCCTATAGAACCTTCGGCAACAACTGCTGTATGGGAAAATGATCAGTTAACGGTTTATACCTCGACGCAAAACACTTACGGAACTAGAAAAGCTTTGGCAACAAGTTTGGATATTCCAGAAGAAAACGTGCGGGTAATTTGTCAGTTTATTGGTGGTGCATTCGGTTGCAAAGGTGCTTTTTGGTCGCATATGTTGTTACCAGTAATTGCTTCTCGTCAGGTGAATCGTCCGGTAAAGTTGGTGTTAACCCGCGAAGATATGTTTAACGTTGTTGGGCATCGCGCCGAAACAGAACAAAACGTTAAGTTAGGGGCAACTAGCGACGGTAAGTTAACGGCAATTATTCACGATGGTATTTCCCATACATCGATGTACGATGAGTTTGCCGAACCATTCACAGTAGCAACTCATATGCTGTACGCTTGTGATAATTTGCACGCTTCTCAGCGTTTGATACGTTTAAATCGAGTTACTCCCACCTTCATGCGTGCCCCTGGGGAAGCTTCGGGAATTTTTGCAATTGAAGCGGCAATGGATGAACTTGCTTATGCTTTGAAAATTGACCCCATAGAATTAAGATTAATAAATCACGCCGATACCGATCCAGATGAAAATCTACCTTGGTCGAGTAAATCTCTGAAAGAATGTTACCAAATCGGTGCGGAGAAATTTGGCTGGTCGAAACGCAATCCAGAAATAGGTTCGATGCGCGACGGACGCTATTTAATTGGGATGGGTATGGCATCAGCAACTTACCCAGCTTTTACTTCACCTGCTTCTGCTAAAGCTAAAATGCTTGCAGATGGTAGCGTAGTGGTACAAAGCAGCACTCACGATATGGGTGGTGGTACGGCTACCGTGATGGCGCAACTGATCGCCGAGACATTGGGTTTACCCTTTGAAAAAGTCTGCTTTGAATATGGAGACACTAGATTACCAAAAGCACCCGTCAGCGGTGGTTCGATGACAGTAAGTAGCGTTGGTAGTGCGGTACATGGTGCTATTAAAGGATTGCAAGCAAAGGTTTTAGAGCTTGGCGGCAAGAATCAAAACGACTCACTAACAATCGAAGATTACGCAAATATTTTAGCTAAGAATAACAAAGAGCAAATTGAAATAGAATACGATGCTCAGTCTTCACAAGAGAAAAAGTATTCCAAACATGCTTTCGGCGCTCAATTTGTGCAAGTGCGGATAGATCCAGATTTTGGCGAGGTGCGGATTAACCGTTACACCGGAGCCTTTGCTTGCGGAAAGATATTAAATCATAAAACAGCGCGATCGCAATTTATGGGCGGTATCATTATGGGCATCGGCATGGCATTGATGGAAGAAACCGTAGTCGATCCAAATTTAGGAAGAGTAATGAATGCAAATCTTGGTGAATATCATGTTCCAGTAAACGCCGATATTCCCGATATTGACATAGAAATGGTCGAAGAAGTCGATAATCATGTCAATCCAATTGGCACAAAAGGTATCGGTGAAATTGGAATTACAGGTGTTGCTGCTGCGGTAGCAAATGCCGTTTATCATGCCACAGGTAAGCGGATTAGAGATTTACCAATTACCCCCGACAAAGTGATGTAATAAAATAGCCCCCCTTTTTAAGGGGGGTTGGGGGGATCTAAACGCTACGAATCTTTTTTTGATCCTAAAAGATAATGAATTAAAAAACCTTACTAGACGCTGAGTACGCAGAGAGAAGAAGTAAAGAGAGATAATCAAAAAGTCATAATGAAAGAATTAAAAAATATCATTTCAGCTATAGAAAAATTAAAAAATACAAACGAAATAGCAATAGCAACATTAGTAAAAGTCAGCGGCTCTACTTATAGAAGCCCCGGTGCAAGAATGCTAATAAGTGCTGACGGAAATAGTATTGGTTCAATTAGCGGTGGTTGTTTGGAAAGTGATGTTTTTGAAAAAGCTCAAACTGTAATTAAGTCGGAAAATCCCCGTTTAATTAAATACGATACCACCTCCGAAGAAGATATGATTTGGGGTTTGGGGCTTGGCTGTCAGGGAATTGCTTATGTTTTAATTGAACCTTTACAAGAGAATAAACTACAGGAAATTACTTTTATAGAGAAATGTTTGTCAAATAGAACTTATGGGGCGATCGCCACGGTAATTATAGTTGAAGGTGAAACTACAACCCAAATCGGACAGCGTTTATTATTGGGTGAAGATACTATTATTAATAATTTGACCGATGATAACCTATTAACGGAAGTTTTAAGCGATACAAAAGCGGCATTACAAAATAATCAATGTATTTTAAAAGAATATAATTTAGCAAGTGTAAAAATAGAAGTATTTATCGAAGTAATTCAACCACCCTTATCTTTGATCGTATTTGGTGCTGGTTACGATGTCATACCATTAGTAAATTTCAGCAAACAGCTTGGTTGGGATGTAACAGTAGTAGATAACCGTCAAAGAGAAGCAACTAAAAAGCGATTTGAACAAGCAGATAAAATATTACTTTCACCTCCCGAAGAGATTTTAGAAAATATCGAAATCACCGAGCGTACCGTCGCCGTAGTTATGAGTCATAATTATTTAGATGATTTAGAAATGCTCAAACTACTTGTACCATCTAACTTAATTTATTTGGGAATACTTGGCCCAAAAAAAAGAACAAACCGCATATTAAAAGAATTACAGGAAGAAGGAATTACAGCAAATGCTAATATGTACAGTCCCGTTGGATTAGATATAGGTGCAGATAACGCCGAAGAAATCGCACTTTCGATAGTTGCTGAAATTCAAGCAGTAATATCTCACCGTGATGCTGGATTTTTAAAAAATCGTAACGCTCCAATTCACGCTAAGGAAGAGTTGGCAACGGATAATTGAAAACTGCTAACTGATAACTGATAACTGATAACTGATAACTGCTAACTGATAACTGATAACTGCTAACTGATAACTGATAACTGCTAACTGATAACTG
>NZ_CAWUDI010000053.1:0-55194 GCF_963920925.1 Calothrix sp. CCY 0018
AGCAGCCCAAGAATTAGCTGACAGACAAGCAGCCCAAGAATTAGCTGACAGACAACAGCAAAATCCTCTTGATGGCGAGAAAATAGCTGATGCTCCCACTGATGCACAAGGGAAAACCCCACCAGAACAGTTTCAAAAAGCTCCACAAACTCCAATTCAAAATCAACCAAACCAAAGCAGTGGAATATTAACAGCAGATTGGAATATAGAAACTGATACTTTTTTTGATGCTAAACCAGCAAATCTTGCAAAACCTGAAAAAAGAATTAGTAGTGATATCCCGCTTTCTCCTCCGCAAGATGGCAATTTTCAGCCAGGAAGTTTTTTGGTGTGGCTGATAATTGATAATCAAGGTAATGCATCAGTAATGAACATAGAAACCCCCGACTTAGCACGGAAAGAACAATATCGAAAATATGCCGAAGAAATTTTCAACGATCAGAAATTTATTCCGGCAACCGATAGTAACGGTAATAAACTCGATTTCAGTAATTTACCCATACGTGTAAATATCCAACAAAGTTCAAATTAAAGTTTTGAATGGCTTGATTTTTATCTACAGATGTAATATAATATTAGGGTTGGAAAAATTATGCGGGCGTAGTTTAGTGGTAAAACCTTAGCCTTCCAAGCTAATGATGCGGATTCGATTCCCGCCGCCCGCTTTTATCAGTTATTTCACAATAAAAAGCAAAAACAACTCCCAAGTTAAACTTAGGAGTTATCTTTTTATATTCGGCACAGTTGATGGCTACCCGTCACAGAAATATCTCGGATTTAACCAAATTTACCGCTGATATATTCTTTGGTATCTTGTTGTTCGGGATTTTGGAAAATTTTCTCAGTACGGTCATATTCTACTAAATAACCTGTACGACCTCCTGTTTCCCCAGTTTGAACGTTAAAAAAGCCTGTCATATCAGATACTCGCGATGCTTGCTGCATATTATGAGTAACGATAACAACTGTGAATTGCTCTTTAAGTTCTTTAATCAAATCTTCTACTTGTAAAGTAGAAATGGGATCGAGAGCAGAACAAGGTTCATCCATTAAAATTACATCGGGTTGAACTGCGATCGCGCGAGCAATACACAAACGCTGTTGTTGTCCACCAGATATGGATAAACCGCTTTGGTTTAATTTGTCTTTAACTTCAGTCCATAAAGCCGCACCTTTTAGGGAGCTTTCTACCAATTCATCCATGTTGCCTTTAAAGCCATTGATTCTGGCTCCAAAAGCGATATTTTCATAAATTGATTTGGGAAATGGATTTGGTTTTTGGAATACCATCCCAATTCTACGACGCACTTCTACAGGGTCAATTTTAGGAGCATATAAATTTTCCCCGTTGTACAAAACTTTTCCTTCTGCCCTAAATACGTCAATTAAATCGTTAAGACGGTTAAAGCATCTAAGTAAAGTACTTTTACCGCATCCAGAAGGACCGATAAAAGCCGTTACCTGATTTTTAGGGATATCCATATAGATATCTTTAAGTGCTAAAAATTTGCCGTAGTAAACGTTTAGTGCTTCTGTACGTAATACAGTTTGAGTATCTTGCACGGTGGAAATATGTGTAGTCATAATTACGTTAATTGTTTCTCGGAAAGCTTCAAAGTTGTTAAGTAACTCTTGTCAATGCCTTTTCTAATACCCGTCAATTATTTTGGGAAGTTTGTTATTTTGGGAAAAATTATACTGTATTCAATTGAACCCAAGTCTGACTTTCTCCATGCAATTAACTAGGATTTGCTGCGAGTTGTAAAGCGAGCAATAATACTAGCAATCAAAACCATTAGTACCAAAACTAAAGACGCAGCCCAAGCAACGGATTGCTGGTTTTGGTCGAAAGAAGTTGCAAAGTTATAAACCAAAACAGCAAGAGAAGCAGTTGGTTCGGTTAAGCCTCTGATCCAGTAGAAGGAGAATAAAGCCGTAAAAATTAGAGGTGCAGTTTCTCCAGCAGCACGAGCAATAGATAAGGTTACGCCAGTAATAATTGATGGTAAAGCCGCAGGTAACACTACTTGCAAAACTGTTTGATAGTTAGTTGCTCCTATTCCCACAGCAGCTTGCCGCAAATCATTAGAAACTAGTTGTAGAGCTTCGTCTGTAGTTCTAACAATAATTGGCAACATCAAAATTGAGAGAGCTACACCACCGGCGATCGCAGAATATCCGGTAACTTTACTTCCAACTAGAATACCGTAGGTAACAACACCAGCAATAATCGAAGGAACACCGCTCAAAACGTTGGTAGCGAAGCGAATCGAACGAGCTGTTTGTCCTTTGCTAAATTCTGTCAGATAAACTGCTGCTGCAACTCCAATCGGAACGCTAATTACAGCCCCAATTCCCACCATTATCAAAGTTCCGATAATGGCATTACCAAAACCACCACCTGTATCCAAAGGTGCTGGAGGCAATTTGTAAAATAACTCCAAGCTCAAGCTACTGAAACCTTTGATCAGCAAGTAAGAAAGCACCAGCCCCAAAGGCAACAAAGCTAAAAGCCCGCAAAGAAATATGACACCATTCATTACATTGTTAAATAGTGTCCTCTTAGAACTCGAAGAACCTTTTAAGCTACCGCGTGTAAACCCCTGTGGCTGCTCTGAAAAACTAGTCATGATTTAACACACCAATAAATTACAATCGCTGGACTCGCATTACTATTAACTCTGCCAAAATATTGACAATTAAAGTTAATACAAACAGCACAAAAGCCGCGTACATCAAAGCACTGATTTGCAAACCACCAGCTTCTGCGAACTGATTTGCGATTAAAGAAGCAATTGTATTGCTAGGTGCAAATAGGGAAGGACTAATTCTGTTGGAGTTACCAATTAACATGGTCACAGCCATTGTTTCTCCCATAGCACGACCAAGTGCTAGCATTACAGCGCTGACAATACCGGAAAACGCAGCTGGAATAATCACTTTCAAAAGTGTTTCCCAACGGGTACATCCGAGTCCATAAGCAGCTTCGCGCAAGCTTTTAGGTACGGAAGACAGCGCATCGCGAGAAATTGCTGTAATAATTGGCAAAGTCATAATTGCCAGAATAATTCCAGCAGGTAATAACCCAGGGCCACCAATTGCTCCCGATTCGGGAAGTCTAAAAAGCGGTATCCAGCCTAAAAACTGGTTAAGCGGTGTACCGATACTTCCTAAAAAAGGAATTAAAACGAAAATTCCCCACAAACCATAAACAACACTGGGAATCGCTGCTAGAAGTTCTACTAAGAAAACGAATACAGTTCTGACTTGCACAGGCAATATATTTTCGCTTAACAATACTGCTGTACCAATACCAATCGGTACGGCTATCAACAAACCGATAAAAGAACTAGCCAAAGTACCGTAAATTGACGGTAGTATTCCCAATTCAACTCTCGGAGGGTTGGGACTCCACTCGGTTGTGAATAAAAACCCCAGACCAAATTCCTGTAATGCTGGAAGTCCTTGAACTGCAACCTGAAAACCTATCCATAATAAGACCGCAGCAATACCAAAAGCAAAAATTCGCGTTATCCAAATAAAGCTACGATCGAGCGTTCTATCTGTTTCAGAGCGATTTTTACCGTCTGCTTGTCTATTCCGGGCTGGTGTACTCATAAAAAAAACTTTACCCATGTAATAGAGAAAATGTGGGAGCGAACCACATTATTCCTTAACTAAAATCAAATCTCGATCTAGGCAATTGAAAGATTTATTTTCAGCGATCAATCACTTTACAGCAATGTTGTACTCGGGGCTGATTGTGTCAGCAGCAGCAGCAACTTTCTCAACTACATTTGCAGGTAAAGGAACGAAACCTAGTTCAGAAGCAACTTTTTGACCTTCAGTCAAACCATATTCAACCATTGCTTCCACTGCTTTAGCTTCAGCAGGATTGTCATAGTTCTTGTAAGCCAAAAGCCAGGTGTAGGTAACGATAGGATAAGATTCATCTCCTTCTGGATCGCTAATAAAAGCACGGAGATTTTCTGGTAATTCAATAGCTCCCAAAGCTTTAGATGCAGCTTCATCGCTGGGTACAACGTATTGACCCGCTTTATTTTCCAAAGTCGCAGCACTTAAACCTTGATTTTTAGCGTAACCGTACTCTACATAACCTATAGAACCAGCAGTTTGCTTAATTTGAGCGGTAACACCTTCATTACCTTTAGCGCCAATTCCGGTAGGCCAAGATACAGTCTTACCTTCGCCAGGGCCGCTCTTCCACGCTGGGCTAACTTCGCTCAAGTGGCTTGTTAATACAGAAGTTGTACCGCTACCATCGGAACGATGTATAACTGTAATATTTTGGTCGGGAAGATTAACTCCAGGGTTAGCCGCAGCAATTGCGGGGTCATTCCACTTAGTAATCTTACCTAGTAAAATATCGGTATAAACCGCACGTGGTAACTTTAGATTGTCCACTCCAGGTAAGTTATAAGCAAATACAATACTACCAGCAGTCATAGGTAGTAATAATACGCCTCTTTGGACCTGAGCGATTTCATCATCCTTCATTGCTACGTCGCTAGCACCGAAGTCAACTGTACCGGCGATAAATTGTCTAACACCAGCACCACTACCAACTGACTGATAGTTAACGCGGAGATTCGGGTACTTAGCGTTAAGATCCTTGAACCAACGCTCGTAAATTAATCTTGGAAAAGATGCGCCCGCACCATCCAAGGTTACGTCTCCACCTAAATCTAATGGGGCGCTAGCAGCAACATCGGTAGCACCAGGAGTATCTCCACCAGCAGTATCGGTTCCTTCACCGCCACAAGCACCTAAAGTAACAGTAAGTGCTAATACTGAGAACAAGGAGGCAAAACGAGACTTATTAACTACAATTTTATTAGAAAACATGGATGTGCAAGTTGGGTAATTTTGCAGGTGTCGTTTATAATATACTGCTATTCAGTAAAGAGAAGGTTAACAAAGTCTGGTTTTATTGTTTTTCTGTACTCATTTAGACTGAAATTTATATTTATTGTTGAGATACAAATCTTAAACTCCTAACGTCATCAAAAAGAAACAAATCATACATTAGAACATTTGTATTGAAAGTGAAAATGTCATATCTATTGCGTTCAAACTTTAGCGTTCAAACTGATTAACAACTGACTAATAATAGTTATGCCTATTCCGATTAAACTGGTTTTAATGCTGATGAAGGGCTGTAGACATTGAATACGTAGAGCAATGAATTCAAACAGCATATAGGCTTTAAGTTGATTAGACAAGCCTAAATTAAGACCTCTTATCGAGTGCAAGATTGAGCGTAAACGCAATATCAATAAAGTTACAAAAACTTTAGCTTTATGTGCCGCCGATGGTTTTGAATTAGATTTTGGACACTTGCAGTTAGACGCATTAAACTAGGATGCGATATCAATAACTAAGTTTCGCTTATAGGAATGTAAGTATATTTGTGAACCAGTCAACAAATAGCAAAGCATTATTTTTCGCTTTTTGTATGAGTATCTTGTAAATGCTAGCTGCATCCAACCAATTATTATGGTCAATGATTGGCTTACTACTAACTATGGGTGGTACCTTCTTAGAAGCCTATATTGCCGCCCTACCTTGGAGTTGGAGTAACCAAGGAATTCATGCTTTTTCTTTAGGTGTCACCTATCAAATTGGTGGGGTGCTGTTAGTCGGTTGTTTGGGAGGAAAAAATGCTGGTGCGCTTTCACAAATAGCCTATTTAGTTATGGGCTTAACTTTGTTGCCCGTATTTGCTGACGGTGGGGGTATCGGCTATGTAAAGCTTTCTCAGTTTGGTTATTTAATCGGTTTTATTCCAGGGGCTTGGATTTGTGGTTTTTTCGCCTTTAAAGCGAGACCAAAATTAGAAACTCTTGCATTTAGCTGTATTTGTGGCTTGTTAACAGTTCATCTGTGCGGTATTTGTTATTTGATCGTTACTTATGCTTTAGGTTGGCAGGGTACGGAAAGTTTGTCCTTATTGGAAGCAATTGTTAAATATTCATTGCTTGCAATACCGGGGCAATTAGCTGTAGTCTGTGCCGTTACCTTAGTAGCATACGTTCTACGACATTTAATGTTTTATTAGTTGTTAGTTGTTAGTTGCTAGTTGTTGGTTGTTTTTGGAAGGAACTGGCTATTAGTGATGGAGAGCATACATTAAAAAGCTAGAAAACCTTTTATTTGCAATAAACACGAAATAGTAAAATGAAACTTGCTCAAAACCATCGGCATATTATTATTTTTTACCTGTCGCAATACTGGCTTGTATCGCTTGTCCTCTTTTTGGCGTAAAAGTTAGTTACTTTATTAAC
The DNA here is from genome assembly GCF_963920925.1 of Calothrix sp. CCY 0018. NCBI lineage: Bacteria > Bacillati > Cyanobacteriota > Cyanophyceae > Nostocales > Calotrichaceae > Calothrix > Calothrix sp. CCY 0018. Next base: position 6,306 of record NZ_CAWUDI010000053.1, read on the forward strand.
AGCCAACAGCTAAAAACTAACAACTAACAACTAACAACCAACAAATAATACCTTATGCGTTTAAAAAATCGCTTCTTTTGGATAACTGCTATTACAGGATTTGTATTGGATCAATTGACAAAATTCTGGGTTATGCAAACTTTTAGTCTGGGAGAAACACAACCACTAATAAAAGGAGTATTTCATTTTACCTATGTCCGAAATACTGGGGCTGCTTTTAGTCTATTTGCAGGGAAAGTAGAGTGGTTGCGCTGGCTGTCTTTATTGGTGAGCATAGCATTGATAGCATTAGCTTTATTTACTCCGGTTTTACTTGGTTGGGAGCAATGGGGCTACGGTTTAATTTTAAGTGGAGCAATGGGCAACGGTATTGATCGCTTTATCTTGAGCTACGTTGTAGATTTTCTTGATTTTCGACTAATCAATTTTCCAGTATTTAATTTGGCAGATGTATTTATTAATATTGGTATTGCTTGTTTAATAATTGCTTCTTTTCAAAAAACACCTCCAACTCATTCTTCGCGATCAAAATAAGAAAGCAGAGAATAGGAAAAAATTTTTAGAGAAATCCCAAGCGATCGCTCGGCAAAAAAAAATTCTGGATACTCATTATTGGTATTAGGTATAGCTTTAAACCCAATTGCCAATATACGAGAAACCAGAACTTATTTTTTTTAGCTTTATTTTTTAGTTTTCTACTAAATGAGTATCGAATTTTGACTCTTACTGAGGAGCCAGTATATCTGCTCCGCCTTCACTAGGAGTTGTTTCTTCGGTACTGCTAGGGGTATCGGAATCAGGAAGAGTTGTTCCTCCTGGCTGATTCATGTTGCTGGGAGAATCCGAATCAGGAGTTAAGCCTTCAGGTGCTGGGGTAATATATGTCGGAGTATCAGCATCATCTTCATCTTCGCTTGGTGTTGCTTCTCCCGGCTCAGTTGTATCAGGCATTGGAGTGATGTTTATTGGAGCATCATCTTCGCTTGGTGTTGCTTCTGGAGTTACGCCGTCAGGTGCTGGGGTGATATATGTCGGAGCATCATCTTCACTTGGAGTTACTTCTCCTTCAGGAGTACCAGGCATTGGAGTGATGTTTATTGGAGCATCATCTTCGCTTGGTGTTGCTTCTGGAGTTACGCCGTCAGGTGCTGGGGTGATATATGTCGGAGCATCATCTTCACTTGGAGTTACTTCTCCTTCAGGAGTACCAGGCATTGGAGTGATATTTGTTGGAGCATCATCTTCGCTTGGTGTTGCTTCTTCTTCAGGAGTACCAGGCATTGGAGTGATATTTGTTGGAGCATCATCTTCACTTGGAGTCATTTCTCCTCCTGGCTCAGTTGTACCAGGCATTGGAGTTACGCCTTCAGGAGTTGTACCTGGAAGAGGTGCGCCTGGTGCTGGAATTACTACGCCTTCAGGAGTTGTACCTGGCTCAGTTGTACCAGGCATTGGAGTTATGCCTTCAGGAGTTGTACCTGGAAGAGGTGCGCCTGGTGTAGTTTCAATACTATTATCTGGGGAAGTGCTATCTTCCGCTGGCATACTTTCTTCTGTTGAGTCTTCAGGAGCGCCGGAGCAACGAGAATTAAGTGGAAAACGTTCACACAAAATTTTCATTGCATCTGGCTTCAGCTTTTCTTCCGCAGCTGGAACAAGAGTGTCACCATCAGATTGTGAAACTTTTGTAGGCTCCTCGCGCTCTGGAAAGTCTCGGCTAGGAAATTTAGTCGATTGAGCAACTGTAACAGTGCTACTTAGTGCTAGAGTCAAGGCTGTACCAATAAGGGTTAAAATTTTGCCCTTCATAATTATTCACTCCTCAAAAGTAATACCAAAGCCCATTAAATCAAACAAAGGGATTTATAAAATCTGTCTAAATGAGGATGTGTCTTTTGAAATTTATATTCTGATAATTAAAAATGTAAATATTAGATCGTTTTTTCGCAGTCTATTAGTTGATATATATACTTGTATCCATAGCCAAGATTTATCAGTAGATAAAGCTCTAAAGTAATAACCAACAAATCTTTGAAAACAATTAAGAAATTAACCGTCAATCAATTATCATCATGATGTTGTCATAAAAATAACCGTTAAATTAAGAGAATTAAGTGTAGTTTTTGTATCATATGCGATCGGGAACAATTCAGTATCGCCAAACTTCATATATTCTTGTGAGTAGAATGGTGAAATAACAGCATTTTAGGGCAGCATGTTGCCCGATTCTTAAATAATAACCGTGGTGTGAATAGCCCATGAGTTCCCCTCAACCCCCTAAAAAGCCGCAAACTTTACTTGGTCAACTGACTCAAGCAGTACAGACAATTCAAGCTCAGGTCGATTTTTCTAAGCTGGCACTCAAGCCCAATGCTAGAGTGCCAGAACTTTGGGTTCAAGAAGCTGGAGCAACGAACGCTCAAATGTATCCCTTGCTTGGCGATCGCTATACGATCGGTCGCAGTTCTAAATCCTGCGATATTGTTGTCCGAAATCCGGTAGTCAGCCAAATTCATCTGTCGCTATCGCGAGATTCGTCTCAACGCAAGCCGGTTTTTGTCATTAAGGATGAAAAATCAACTAATGGCATTTATCGAGGCAAACGTAGAGTTGATTCTTTGGAATTGCGTCACGGTGATGTTCTAACTTTAGGACCGCCGGAATTAGCGGCTTCGGTACGTTTACAATATTCAGATCCTCCACCCTTTTACGTTAAAGCTGCGACTTGGGCGGGTTTAGGAGTTGCTGGTGTTAGTGCCTTGCTGATGTTGGTAATTGGCGTAGAGTGGCTGAAATTCTCCGTGCGACCTTTACCCGCAGCGACTCAAGGACCAGTGGTGGTTTACGCTGGTGATGGTGAAACACCTTTACAAGAGCCTCGAACCACCGCTCACGTAGATTTGAAAAAACTGTCCGATTTTGGACCTTATTTAGCTTCAGCTGTAGTAGCTTCGGAAGATAGCCGCTTTAATTGGCATTTCGGTGTTGACCCCTACGGTATTTTGCGAGCCGTGTTAATTAATACCCGTAGCGGTGATGTTCAACAAGGTGCTAGTACGGTGACTCAGCAAGTAGCTCGCAGTTTATTCCGGGATTATGTAGGTAGACAAGATTCTTTAGGACGTAAAGTACGCGAAGCAATTGTATCGTTAAAGCTAGAAACGTTTTACAGTAAAGACGAAATTTTACTTAGCTACCTTAACCGGGTTTATCTAGGAGTAAATACTTCAGGCTTTGAGGATGCTTCAAGGTATTATTTTGATAAATCAGCCAAAGAGTTAACGGCTGCGGAGTCTGCTACTTTGGTCGGAATCTTACCCGCTCCTAACGGTTTTAATTTTTGCGGCGATACTCAAAGCAGGCGCAATATTATCAGTTACCGCAACCGCGTTTTGTTTCGTATGCAGAAGAGCGGCAACCTCAAGCAAGATGAGTATAATCGCGCCAGACGTTCGCCGGTTGAAGTCAGTTCTAAGGTTTGCGAGCGTCAAGCCAAAAGAATTGCTCCTTATTTTTACAGTTATGTATTTAACGAGCTTGAATCTATTTTGGGAAAAGACTTGGCCGCTGAAGGAAATTTTATTATTGAAACTCAGTTAAACCCAAAAATTCAAGCTGAAGCCGAAACTTCATTAAAAAACCATATTAAAACTGCCGGAGCAAGTTTTGGGTTTTCTCAAGGAGCTATGGTTACTCTTGATTCGAGTACGGGCGGTATTTTGGCAATGGTTGGCGGTAGTGATTTTGCCACCAGCCAGTTTAATCGTGCATTTCAAGCTAAAAGACAACCCGGTTCGACCTTTAAAGTTTTCCCATACACCGCCGCGATCGAACAAGGAATTTCGACGGGAAGAACTTATGGATGTACTTCTGTACGTTGGCAGGGTATTAGATATAAACCTTGTAGAAGTGGTACTGCTCCCTTAACTCTTTCTACCGGATTTGCTCTTTCCGAAAACCCCATCGCCTTGCGAGTTGCTCAAGATGTTGGGTTAGATAAGGTAGTCAAAATGGCACAACGTATGGGAGTGCGATCGCAACTTAATCCTGTTCCGGGGTTAATACTAGGTCAAAGCGAAACTACAGTATTAGAAATGACTGGAGCCTTCGCAACTATTAGTAATAGGGGCGTATGGAATCGACCCCATGCCATTAAACGGATTCTTGACAGCAGCGACTGCAAAAACCGCGATGATTTAACAACCTGCCGCGTAATTTATGATTTCAATCAAGATCGAGAAGCCAACAAGCGAGTTTTGAGAGCTGGCGTAGCAAATACTATGACCGATTTGATGCGTCAAGTAATTACAAGGGGTACGGGAGGCGGTGCTGCTATTGGATTTGGAGAAGGTGGAAAAACCGGCACCACAGATAAAAATGTTGACTTATGGTTTATTGGCGTTATCCCCGGTAGGCGACTTGCTACGGGTATTTGGTTAGGAAACGATGATAATTCTCCCACTTCTGGTAGCAGCGCTCAAGCCGCTCAGTTATGGGGAAGCTATATGGGTAAAGTTGTAAGGTGAAAAGTTAGGAGTTAGGAGTTAGGAGTTAGGAGTTAGGAGATTTTATTTTAGATTTTGGATTCTGAGTACACTGCGTTGCGGAGCTTTCCTTCGTTGTAGCAAGTGTACGGGATTTTGGATTGAAAATCTTTAATTAAGAGTTGAAAATATTTTTCTAAAGAGTTAGGTGCTAGAAATTTTTATTTCTCCCCATCTCCCCATCTCCCCATCTCCCCATCTCCCCATCCCAACTACCGATAGCCCTGCCAAGGTGTAACTTCGACTTTCCCACCTGGTTTGAATTCCACCTGAAATTGAGCCAAGGGTTCTTTACTATCTGTATTGGTGGTGTTATCGCCTTGGAATAATTTAGGAATGGGTGTTTGTCGGAAATTATCAAAGGCTGCTTTATTTAGGGGTTCGTAGTCGGCGATAGTTCCATTCTGCTTAACCGCGACTCGATATTTTAAATCTTCCTTATAAGTCGTATTAGTTCCAGCATTTTGGTTTAGAGATGCTGATAGTTTTTGATTTAGATTAGAAAGTACTTTTTGGTCGGGAATATTTGTCCCTAAATTATCGGACTTATTGACGTATCCCAACCAGGGACTAACTTCTAGTACTCCCGTTTGTCTAAAAACTACTTTAAATTGGGCAATTGGTTCGTTGGCGATCGCACTACTGTTTGCAGGGCTGTAAAGTACTTTAGGCAAGGGAGTTTGTTCGATAGCGTCGTTGGCTTTTCCATCTATTGCTTTGTAACCAATTATCGCGCCGTCACCAGCAGTGCCTACGCGATAAACTAGGTCAGATTCCAATCCTTGACGACTTTGCCAAGCTTGATTGAGTTGTCCGTATACTTGAGTGTTTAAAGAGCGCAATCGCGATGCATTCTTAATTTCGGGGGCTGAACCTAGAAGTTTTTCTAAATCCCTTACTTGTTGTTGCGGTGTATTATCTGATGCTGTATTATTCGGGGTTGCGCTTGGTTGAGTTTTATTGCCTTCGGTTTTTGGTTGAACGTTGGAATTATTAGAAGACTCAACGGTTTTTTTTGCTTCGACTGGTTCTCTAAATTCTGGTGCTGGCATTAAATTAAATGCGATCGCAGCAGCAGCTAAAGTGCCAAGTCCAATACTTGCCGGTACTGCTTGTTGGAGTAAAGCACCATTAACGGCACCATGAGGTCTAGCAACAGGTTGTAGTTCTAGCGTTAATTCTGGTAAAGTTTGAGTATCCGCAAAAAATTGATCGACCGCTTCGACCAAATCGAACAATTGTACTGAATTCAAATTAACTTCGACTGTCTGTTTGCCATTGCTACCATTATTTAATTCGACCGCAGCAATGTCGGAGAGTACTTTTAATTTGTGGCTATTGGCATTAATTTTTTCCAACTGCACTAATTCCGATTCGGAGTTATGCGCTTGCGGGTTAGAAACATTACTCAAAAACTCTTGAGCATAGGCACTAACCGCTCTAACCAAACTTTCAAAAAAATCCCTACCACCCGCTAGGCTTTGAGTGTAGCCAGATACAGTACATTCTGCATTTACCAGAATAGACAGTTCCGGGCGCATTTCCTGAAACTGCGTGGTTTTTGAAGCATCGCTTAAACCTTCTAAAAGTAGCGTGCAATTAGGTAAACTATATTTACGTTGAATATTCATTCGACTTCACCATCAAAAAGACTAATCCAGAAGCGCTGCATTCCGGCTGTTCCCGTACAGAAAAGTAACTGTGCTAATAAATTTATCGCCAGTTCGTTTAATTTTTCATCAGAATCAAGTGCCATTAATCCAGAACGTCTTTTATTCATGCGGCTTCTAAAATGCGCTCGAAATCGTTCTAAATAAGTAGAGAGACGCAAATTCTGTTCCAAGGGAATTTGCTTTTCAACCATTTGTTGATTGATCATTAACAATTGACGAATCACAACCGTCAATCGTCTAGCCAAATAGCAAGAAATAACCACTAAAGCTTTTGCTTCCATAATGGTTAAAGGACGACGAATATTAGCTCTACGTAAAGGATTAGTGCTACGCATCCGCCATAAATTGACTCGATCCTTGATAATACCTTTAAGATCCAATTCTTGAGCAAATGCCAAAATGGCTTCAGAACCGCCAAGATCCAAAGCTTCAATTGCGAGTAGAATAAGGTCGATTTGTTGTCTGGTTCTACGAGGACATCCCGAAGCCTCTATTGCTGGATCGGGTAGGGTGTCCAGAATCATTGGTAAATCTTGTTCTGCCGAACTGTTTATCGGCGTTGAGGGAGCGGAAACATTCATTTATCAGTTCCTTGTAGGGCTGCTGTCTTAGAAAAATAAGTAAAATTAATTAAACTATGGTAGCCAAATATTAATATGTTGGCATATGGCAGTAATACAACTGCCTGATATATACATTAATTACTGTTTCATATCCAAGGTTTCCGTATACCGAAAATCGAAGTTTAAAAGCATTATTAATTCACCCGTTTGCAATTTGGGTAGTGCGATAGGCCATCAGTCGCCCTTAGTCTAACGACTCACTGCGCCAACGGGCGATCGCAACCCCGATAGTTCGCGTGGATTCTTATAAATGCGAGCCGTCAGAAGTGCTGCACGTTCAATAGCCTTTGCCTTTCCGGACGCAGTTAGCTCCACTATAGCCTAAACCTTTATGGGTTCTTATTTACAGCTAACGTCAACAATTTGTTGCAATAACCATACATCTGAATGTACTTATTTGTTGTATGGGGAGCGGCGTATTGCGTATTAACTTTAATGGCTACACGGAGTTGTCAATTTCATTATTCTGCCGCGATATGGTGCGTAAAGTCATTTGTAATAATACCGATCTACTAATTTTTCACCTCCATCGCCAAAATTTCCCCGACGTTATATATTAGACCTCATATACTAAAGAAACGTTAAAAATAAACGATTAAAACCGACCAATCATAACCGTTTTCTCTCGATAATTCTTAGCCATAAGATATTTTATCGGATGCAAAAAGTCTTTAATGCTTAATATGCTTACTTAATATATAGTGATTACAAATAAAAAACAGATGGCTCGGAGTGTCCGCTATCTTGCAGGAACTACAGAAATTAATTGGAATGACTATAGTCAATTGATAACTATGCCACTGTTTCGGTTCCCCACCAGTAAGATGTAGGGTAAGGGTTTAATGGCAGTACTAATTGTAGACTTTTCTATATTATGGATTTGAAATCTTTAATTCGCGATATTCCTGATTTCCCTAAACCCGGAATTATGTTTAGAGATATTACTACTTTGCTGCGCGATGCCCAAGGGTTAAGATACACGATTGACTTATTTACGCAAAAATGTATTGATGCTGGGATGACAGCAGATTTTGTAGTAGGAATGGAGTCGCGAGGATTCATTTTTGGGACACCTTTAGCATATAAATTAGAAGCTGGTTTTATTCCCGTCCGTAAAAAAGGCAAATTACCAGCTAAAATTCATGCAATTGAATATGCACTAGAGTATGGTACGGATACTTTGGAAGTCCATCAGGATGCTTTGCAACCCGGTAGCCGAGTTTTAATTGCCGATGATTTAATTGCCACGGGTGGAACAGCTTGCGCTACAGCCGAACTTATTCAAAAGGTAGGCTGCGAATTAGTCGGATTTGCCTTCATCATCGAGCTACAAGAATTACAAGGCCGTAAAAAGTTGCCAGACGTGCCAATTGTTACTCTTATGGAATATTAATAGTTAGTTGTTAGTGGTTAGTGGTTAGTTGTTAGGAGTTAATAGTACTAATTCAAAAATGCTACCCACTCTTCCCCCTCTATCTTTACCTTTAACCTTAAATCATGGTGCTATGACTGCAACAACGTCAAAAAGTTTTTGGGAATCAAGTCGAGATTCTTTGCTTAAAATAGTAAGTAGCGAAACATTTCTTTATATTGTCAAACGAGTATTACAGGCGCTGCTGACAATTTTTTTAGCGTCGATAGTTTCTTTTACAATTATTCAATTTGCTCCAGGGGATTATTTAGACACTTTACGACAAAACCCTAAAATTTCTCCAGAAAGAATTTTAGAGCTTCAACAACAGTTTGGTTTGGATAAACCTTGGCACATTCAGTATTTTTTGTGGCTGTGGCGAATTATTTCCGCAGGTGATTTTGGTGAAAGTTTTGTCTATCAGCGTTCCGTAGCTTCACTGATATGGGAACGAGTACCGGCGACTTTGCTTTTAGCTTTTGCTTCCTTGATTTGCACTTGGGCGATCGCCATTCCTTTGGGTATTTTTGCTGCCGTGAAACAAAACCAGGCAACTGACAGAATTTTACAAGTAATTAGCTATGCCGGACAAGGTTTTCCCAGCTTTATTACAGCTTTGTTGCTGCTGATTTTTGCTCAAATTACTTCCCCTTTGTTCCCAGTTGGAGGTATGACAAGTATTTATCACGCCGAACTTTCACCTTTGGGAAAAATTATTGATATTCTTTGGCACATGATTTTACCCACCGTCGCTTTGAGTATCACTAGTTTTGCTGGTTTGCAGCGGATTACTCGTGGTGAATTATTGGATGTATTGCGTCAAGATTACATTCAAACAGCCCGCGCCAAAGGTTTACCAGAAAATCGCGTTATCTACGTTCACGCGCTTCGTAATGCCATTAACCCGTTAATTACCTTATTGGGTTTTGAATTATCAGCTTTGTTAAGTGGTGCTTTTATTGCGGAATTTTTCTTCAATTGGCCCGGTTTGGGCAGATTGACTTTGCAAGCAGTAAGCTCTCAAGATTTATATGTATTAATGGCTAGCTTGATAATGGGCGCGGTATTGTTAATTGTTGGTAATTTAGTAGCAGACTTATTGCTTAAAATTGCCGATCCTCGGATTACTCTTGGGAAATCTTAAGTTGGGAAATTGGGGATTGGTAGTTGGTAATTGGTAATTGGTAATTGGTAATTTGGAAGAAAGAAAATTACTAACTCCTAACTCTTAACTCCTAACTCCTAACTCCTAACTCCTAACTCCTAACTCATAACTCCTAACTCCTAACTCCTAACTCTTTTTATGTTATCTGAAACGTATTATTTAATTCGATCTAAAGCTGATGGTCGTTATTTGGCAGCACATCCTAATGAAGATGATGCTTCTAGTTTTGTATTGATATTTCGTGAAAATTTTGATGCTTTGAGCTATATCAATACTCATGCTGGCGATTTAGCGAACCGTCTCGGTGTAGAAACTGTTTCAGGTACTCAGCTAAAAACTGTACTTCAAAGATGGAGTTTTAATGGTATCGGTATGGTAACAGATCCGTTGTTACCTAACATTGATTTTTTATTGCAAACTTGAATTTGGTAATTGGTAATTGGTAATTGGTAATTAGAAAAATGACCCTTACTATTAATTCAGAAATTTATAGCCAATTACTGTCTAAATATCAACCTCGAATTATCCAGACAGAACCGGAGAATGAGGAATTTTTAAAGATTGTAGAGGAATTGTTAGCACGTCAAAATCTCACAACAGAAGAAAATACGATTTTAGACTTATTAGTCAAATTAATTGAAGATTTTGAAGATAAACACTATCAGTTAAATAAATCTACACCTTGTTCTCGAATGCTTCATTTGATGGAAGCACAGGATATTAAAAAGGAAAGTTTAGTACAAGTTTTTGGTTTCCTTGAGGTAGTTGATAAAGTTATCAATGGTGAATTAGAAATAACTTCACAACAGGCTCAAGAATTGGGAAATTTATTTCATGTTGATTCGAGTTTATTTTTAAATGAGTAGATTATACAATTAATAGATATCAACAAACAGGTGTAATGATTGCTAATATTCCCTCGTACTTACCTTTTTTAGAATCAATTTGTTGGCAGACTGTTAATGTTTATCAGTTTACTCCAGAAGAAATGCTGGGTTGTTATGAACGTGGTTGGAAATATAAAAATTTATTTAATAATCTTCAGAGTGATGAAATTGAATTTATTAAGAAAATTGCCGAGGTTTATGATTCCTGGTTGAAAGTTGAGTTATGAGCTTTAAATTAGACCACCACAATAAAATTCTGACAATTCTTGAATGTTTAGATTGTGAACTTCTTCAGGAAGGCTCTACTTATTTTGGTGGTGGAACCCTTCTTGCTCTTGATTTTCAAGAGTACCGATATAGTAATGATATTGATTTTTTATCTTCTGTTAGTACGGGAGGTTATAAATATTTACGAACAAAGATTTTTGATAGTGGACATAAGATACTATTTCGGGATTTAAGTAAAATCAAAATCGGACGTTCTACAACCGACCAGTATGGTATTCGGATGATAGTTTCTGTAGATAATGTAGCTATCAAAATGGAAATTATTGCGGAAACTCGTTTTCAATTAGATTTACCAAGATACACACAATGGTCGTCTGTTCCATGTTTAAGTTTAATTGATTGTTTTACTTCTAAATTATTATCAAATTCTGACCGATACATCGATGATAGCGTACAAGCTAGAGATTTAATTGATTTAGCGGTTCTTAGATTAAATTATCCAATTCCTCAATCTTCTATTGATAAAGCTGAAAATGCTTATGAGGTTATACGACCTTTAAAACGAACTATACAAAACTTTCAAAACAGACCGGATTATAGGGAAAAGTGTTTTACTAACTTACAAATTGATCGAGATCAAATACCTAAAATTATTGATGGAGTTGATTTACTTTCAGCAGATTTAGATTTACCTGAAATACAAAGAAGTTTTCAAGAGCAACATGATATTTTTGATGACTTACTTGATTCGTGACAAATTAAAATTATTCATAATTTTATGTTCCTAAAAACCACTTCAAATTTCCTAACTAAGAATCATCCCCACTTGTTTGCTGTTGCTGTACAGATACTTTTAACTGTTGTGCGCGTAAATCTTCAAAATTATTGCGAATAGTCACCGTATTAGGATGATTTGTACCCAAAGTGCGATCGGCAATTTCCAATGCTTGGATATAAAGCGGTTCTGCTGCTTCATATTTTCCTTGGGAGCGGTAGAGTGCAGCTAAATTGTTCAAGCTCCTAGCAACATCGGGATGGTTTTCTCCGAGTAGCTGTTTTATTAATTGCAAAGCTTGGAGATAAAGCGGTTCTGCTGCTTCGTACTTTCCTTGGGAGTAGTAGAGTGAAGCTAAATTGTCCAAGCTAGTTGCAACGTCGGGATGGTTTTCTCCCAGTAACTGTTTTCTTAACTGCAAAGCTTGGAGATAAAGCGGTTCTGCTGCTTCGTACTTTCCTTGGGAGTAGTAGAGTGAAGCTAAATTGTCCAAGCTAGTTGCAACGTCGGGATGGTTTTCTCCCAGTAACTGTTTTCTTAACTGCAAAGCTTGGAGATAAAGAGGTTCTGCGGCTTCGTACTTTCCTTGGGAGTAGTAGAGTCGAGCTAGATTGTTCAAGCTTGTTGCAACATCGGGATGATTTTCTCCGAGTAGCTGTTTTCTTAACTGCAAAGCTTGAATATAAAGAGGTTCTGCTGCTTCGTACCTTCCTTGGGATTTGTAAAGTGCAGCTAAATTGTTCAAGCTCATTGCAGTGTCGGGATGATTTTCTCCGAGTAGCTGTTTATATAACTCTAATGCTTGGATATAAAGCGGTTCTGCTGCTTCATACTTTCCTTGGGAGCGGTAAAGTTCAGCTAAATTGTTCAAGCTCATCGCAACTTGGGGATGGTTTTCTCCGAGTAGCTGTTTTATTAACTGCAAAGCTTGGAGAAAAAGCGGTTCTGCTGCTTCGTACCTACCTTGGGAGTAGTAGAGTAAAGCTAAATTGTTCAAGCTGTTTGCAGTGTGGAGATGGTTTTCTCCGCGTAGCTGTTTTCTTAACTGCAAAGCTTGAAGATAAAGAGGTTCTGCTGCTTCGTACCTTCCTTGAGAAGAGTAGAGTAGAGCTAAATTGTTCAAGCTACTTGCAACATCGGGATGATTTTCTCCTAAACGGGATTTTATTACCGAAACGCATTGCTGATACCAAGGTTCTGCTAACGAATATAAACCTTGTCCTTCGTAAAATCTCCCTAAACCACTAAAAGCCCAACCTAAATATTCATCGCTAACTGCATCAAGATGATTTTCCGCGACTTCTGTTAAATGCGGAATAGCGTTTTTGACTGAATTTATATCCTCTAAGGTTGCTGAATAGGGAATTGTTTGAGCAATTTCAATAAAAGTGCTGGTAAATGCTTGTTTTAAGTCGTTGATTTGTACAGATGCTTGTAACTTAATCTGTAAAAATTCGCGAATCAAGGGATGAATTTTATAATAATATTCGCTTTCTTCTTCTAAACACTGCACCAAATGACGTTGATAAAGTTGCTCGATCGCTATTTTAACTTCAGAATCAGTGTAGCCTTGGTACGAAGTGGAGTTTTTACGCCAAGGTATGAAAAAATTAAGCAACCTTTGAAACTTGAATTTTTGGGCTTTTATTTTATTAAAATACTTAACTGTAGATTCTACCCACTCCCAAACAAAAATATCTGCTGCAAATAGACTTAATAATGCACCAAGCTCCTGTGTTTGCTGATTCAATTCCACCCAACTGATTTCAAATGCTGCTAAAACCCCAAGTTGTGCGGTACTTAAATTTTTTTGCTGGGGATTCATCGCTTCTTGATGCAGTCGCTGCTGTTTCAACTGCTCCAGCATTTTCTTTAAAGTAAAATGGGGAGGTTTTTTAACTAAATACCGTCCGACTAATTCTATCCCTAAAGGTAAATATCCCAACCATTTACATAGTTCTTGGGCTGTTGCTAATTCTTTATTTACTTTCTTTTCACCAACTATATTAATTAATAATTCTAAAGCTTCTTCTGCTGACAATACATCGAGGGATATTTCCTCAATATTGGTGTCGATATTTCGCAATCTAGTTGTGACTAAAACCCGAAAGCGGCTATCTGTGGGTAAGATTTCAGCAAAACCATCTAAATTAATTACATCATCAAAAACTACCAATACTAAATCTTCGGGTGGTTGCCAATTTTGCCAGCACCACTTTACCTGCTCAAGAATACTCAAAGGTTTATCGTCAAAATCTTTCTGAGGAACTTGCAAACCTAAATTTAAAGCAAACCCAATTATCTGTGCTGCAATATTCCCACTTCTGGCATTTATCCAGTAAATACCTCCTGGATAATCATTTTCGTGTCTACGTGCGTACTGCGTCGCTAATTCGGTTTTACCCACACCACCCATTCCCGCAACCGCTGAAATTGCTAGAGTATTGGTTTGGTGTAATTTCTGATGAATTTCTACTAGTTCAACTTGTCTTCCTACAAAGTTTTTAGCACCACGACTCGGTATATGTTTGATGGGATTATACTTTGTCGGTTCCCTTGCCGACGGCTGTAGTCAATTAAATGTAATATTGTGTCCGCTACCACCTTGAATTACTGGTGCATTGGTGTTATTTGCATTATTTTGTTGCGCTTCCCCACCATAAACATTTTGTACGTTTTGCCCTTTAATTCCACCGATATTAATTTCTTGATGAATCTCACGAGCTAGGGTTTGCACTTCTTGAGCAAAGTTTTTATCCCATTCCATTTCACGCTCTAAGTATTGAGCAACTAATTCTAAATCTTGCTGAGAACCAGTTTCAGCCGCAGTTAAGGCTTTTTGCGCTGCTTGATTTCCGCCTAATTTGTGCCAAATCTTCTTTCGTAGCGCGTCGATTTTATTCCAGGTTGCTTCCGTAATTTTTTCAATCGTCTTTTCAAAAGCTTTGGTAAAAGCGAGAGTTGCAATACTTACAGCAGTAATCGGTTCCATAAGTGGTTTTCAAATTACGTAATGTCACTCAATGATACATAGGTGAGTATGTAAATTCCGTAAAGATTGAGGATTTATTAGTTATTAGTTAGGAGTTATATCAATATCTTCTCTTCAATATCAACGAGTTATTGTCAAATCTTCCGCAGCGAAAAAGAACGCGATCGCGATATCTCAGAGGATGTTTTAAAAGTCGTATTTAATACCTTACCTGGCGACTGTAAGTCGCGGCTACACAAGCAAAACCCGCCTGCGCGGGTTAATGATTAATTAGTCCACGCAGGTGGACTTTGCCTGTGTAGTAGCGGTTTCAACCGCCGGATACTTTTAAAACATCCTCTACAACTTTACATAATCAAAAAGACTCCGCAATTGCGAAGTCTCTACATTAGTGATTTATAGTGTTCTGAAAAACAAACCCAATTTAATCTAGCTTTAATCTAAAATTTCTAAACTACTGCTTCTTCTAAAATCAATTTAGAACGCTTGAGCCTTTCGGGTACTGGTACGGGATAATCTCCTGTGAAACAAGCGGAACAAAAACTATTGGTATCTTGTTTGGTTTCTTCTAACATTCCTTTCCAGCTTAGATATGCCAGACTGTCTACTTCTAAGTGTTTGGCAATTTCTTTTACTGATTTGGTGGCAGCAATAAGTTGATCTTGGCTATCGGTATCAATACCGTAAAAGCAAGGATGGGTTACTGGTGGGGAAGAAATTCGCATATGTACTTCGGTTGCACCTGCTTCGTACAAAGATTTTACCAATTTACGACTGGTGGTACCCCGCACGATTGAGTCATCAATGATGATTACTCTTTTCCCGGATAACACGTCTTTGAGAGGATTTAGTTTCATTCTTATACCCGATTCGCGCATTGCTTGGGTAGGTTGAATAAAAGTTCGTCCGACGTAGCGATTTTTGATTAATCCTTCTACATAGGGTATACCGGAAACTTCCGAAAAACCAATTGCAGCCGGGATTCCAGAATCTGGAACGCCAAAAACAATATCCGCATCAACAGCAGATTCTTCTGCTAATCGTCGCCCTAATCTCATCCGATAGCTATACAAACTTTCTTCGTTCATGATACTATCGGGTCGAGCAAAGTAGAACATTTCAAAGATACACAGTTTCCTTTGTTGTTTCTGGCTCCACTGAAAAGACTCTAAACCGTCTTCGGTAATCCAAACCAACTCTCCTGGTTCTACATCTCGCAGGTATTTCGCGCCGATAATATCTAAAGCACAGGTTTCTGATGCCAAAACGTAACGTGTTGGACTACCTTCCAAAGTACCAATTACCAGAGGGCGAATGCCGTTTGGATCGCGCACGCCCATGATGCCTTTACTCGAACCGATTACCAAACTAAAGGCTCCTCGGCAACGATTAAAAGCCCGAATCGCAGCTTCAAATAACGGCGAACCGTCGTTTAATTCTTCGGCGATCGCCAAGGCAATCATTTCTGAATCTGTTGTGGTAGTTAGGTTACAGCTTTTTTCGAGCAGTTCATCGCGCAACTGCTTTGTGTTGACTAAATTACCGTTGTGTGCAAGGGCTATTTCACCTAGTCGAGTTTGGACAAGGGCTGGCTGGGCATTAGCTAGATGGCTTGAACCCGTGGTGGAATAACGGGTATGACCGACAGCGATACTACCTGGTAAGTCATCAAGGATAGGTTCGTTGAAGACTTGGGATACTAAACCCATGTCTTTATGCAGGTGTACTTTTTTGCCTTCAAAAGTGGCAATCCCAGCGGATTCTTGACCTCGATGTTGAAGGGCATACAACCCAAAGTAAGTGAGTCTGGCTACGTCTTCTTCGGGTGCATAAACGCCAAAAACGCCGCAAGCTTCTTCTTGCTTGTCGGGGCGTTCGTCTACATTAATTGGATTAGGATTAATTAGGGCGTGTTGATCCGAAGTGACGGCTTTGGAATTTTGGGGAATCATTCTAACTATGCTCCTGATGATGATGTCAAGCCACTGGGATTACGAAATTAAATAGTTAGCTTAAATTTAATTAATTCTTAACTATCTATTTACCAGAGTACAGTATTTATGCTCAGCGATAGTAATCGCGAGTTGCCAGTTATTTAATTGTCAGTTAGGGGTTTAACTGTTGATGCACGGCTAAACGTCTATTGATTGCATGATGATAGCGATCGCTTACATCTTCCATCGTAACGTTTATTAAAGTTTTATTATCAGAGGTTAAGACCCCCAATCCTGTGTGGGAATTTCCGACATTGCCAATTTGTTGCCAATAGTCGTTTAGTTGTTCCTGTAAATAGGATTCCCAAATTTGTTGCTCTGCTAACGCAACTGAAACAATAATTCTGGCTCCCCCTTCACCAAAAAGTACTTCATCCCATCTTTGAGAATTATTTTCTGGGATGTCTAATTTCACTTCACAGCCAAGGCTACTGTTAATACATGATTCGGCAAGGGTAACGGTAATTCCACCTTCAGCACAATCATGAGCCGAACGCACCCAACCTTGACGAATACCTTCACGACAAGCTTGTTGTACGCGACGTTCCAATTCAAAATCAACCCTGGGTGGTTTTCCAGCAACAGTTTTATGGATGGTAGCTAAATACTCAGAACCTCCTAATTCAATTTTGGATTTTGACATTAGATTTTGAATTGGTAAACCGAGAAGATAAATTATATCGCCTTCTGAGTGCCAAGCTTGGGAGCAAATTTTAGTTAAATCGGGAATTAGTCCTACCATTCCGACAACGGGAGTTGGATAAATTGGTTTGGGATTGCCGTTCGTATCAAAAGTTTCATTGTAAAGAGAGACATTTCCGCCAGTTACCGGCGTAGATAATTCCTGACAACCTTCCGCTAAACCCCGACAAGCTTCTGCTAACTGCCAATAACCAATCGGTTTTTCCGGGCTGCCAAAATTCAAATTATCCGTTACCGCCAAAGGTTCCGCACCCACACAGCTAAGATTACGAGCAGCTTCAGCCACCACAGCTTTTGCACCTTCGTAAGGATCGAGATAAACATAACGAGAATTGCAATCAACCGTTGCAGCAACTCCTTTTTGGGTATGGGGCATAGGGGATTGGGCATTGGAATTTTCTTTTCCCCTTGTCTCCTTGTCCCCTTGTCCCCTTGTTTCCCCATCTCCCCCTCTCCCCATCTCCCCAACCGGGCGCAACCGAACGATCGCCGCATCGGCACCACCGGGTAACATGACGGTGTTATTCTGCACTTGATGGTCGTATTGACGATAAACCCATTGTTTTGAAGCGATGCTGGGAGTATCAAGTAAACTTAATAAAATATCGTTCCAGGTTTGCAGTTTTCCTTGAATTTCAATACCTTCATCGGTGCAAGCTGGTAAATCGTTGGATGTCCATTCCCAAGCTTTGCGGGCATATTCTGGAGGTTCAGTTAATAATTCTCGGTTATAAATTGGGGTATTTTCTGCTAAAGCTGTGGCGGGTATTTCTGCTGCGATTTCTTTTTGATAAAGAATCCTTACTATGGGTTCTTCTATAACTTTCCCTGCGACTACTGCATTCAATCCCCAACGTACAAAAATATCAATTAATTCTTGCTCTCTACCTTTTTTAGCAACGAACAGCATTCTCTCTTGAGATTCGCTGAGTAGATATTCGTAGGGAATCATTCCAGTTTCGCGGTTGGGAATCTTATCTAAATCGAATTCCACACCGACACCACCATTTGCTGCCATTTCGGAAGTGGAACAGGTAATTCCTGCCGCACCCATATCTTGGGCTGCTACTACGGCACCTGTTTTAAAGGCTTCTAAACAAGCTTCAATTAAGGATTTTTCTAAAAAAGGGTCGCCAACCTGCACTGCTGGACGGTTATCAATAGATTCCGAGGTTAATTCCGCGCTGGCAAAACTCGCGCCTCCCATACCGTCACGCCCGGTTGTAGAACCAACATACAACACCGGATTACCAATACCCGATGCCCCGGATTTAACAATTTCTGGCGTTTCCATTAATCCCAACGCCATCACGTTTACCAAAGGATTGCCAGAGTAAGCGCTGTCAAAATAGACTTCACCACCAACGGTAGGAACGCCCACGCAGTTACCGTAATGAGCGATTCCCGATACCACACCGCTAAATAATCTTTGGGTTTTGGCATCTTCTAAATTACCAAAACGCAATGAATTTAACAGCGCAATCGGACGCGCACCCATTGTAAAAATATCTCTGAGAATACCCCCGACTCCCGTTGCTGCACCTTGAAAGGGTTCTACTGCTGAGGGATGATTGTGGGATTCAATTTTAAAAGCGAGTTGTAAACCGTCACCTAAATCTACAACCCCAGCATTTTCGCCAGGGCCTACTAAAACTCGTTTTCCGGTAGTAGGAAACTGTTTTAATAAAGGTCGAGAATTCTTATAACAGCAATGTTCCGACCACATTACGCCAAACATTCCTAATTCGGCTTTATTAGGATGGCGACCTAATCTTTTGACGATTTCTTGGTATTCTTCGGGTTTTATGCCTTCTTTGGCTATTTCTTCGGGAGAAAACGGAGATTGGGATCTAGCGGTCATGGGAGCAATTACACGCCTGGACGAACTATATATTCTAATCTTTATTTGTGCATTTATTACTATTTTAATTAATGAGATTTTGAAATTAGAATTATAGAACAAAGATATATATAATTTCAAAAGGTAGATTTCATGTAGTAATTAACACCGAAAAACAGAATATATGACAAAGAATAAAAGTACGTTTCAACACACTCTTATTTTTTGCCCAGTCTAATTTAACTGGCAACATCCACAAAAGTGTAATCTTAATATCTATGAATAAAATCTTTTAATCTATTAACTGTTAACTGCTCACTGTTAACTGTTAACTGCTCACTATTTACTATTTACCGATTTAATCGCAGCCAAAGCATATAATTTAACCTTAGAATTGTCATCATAAGCAAGTTTTTCTAAATGAATTAGCGCATTTGAATCTCTTAATTCTCCTAAAGATGTTGCGATCGCCTGTTTAATCTGCGACTGATAGGTTATTTCTGGCTGGCTGTTGAGATATTCAATCAAAATCTTGGTAGCGTAAGATTTTAACTCTGCTGATTCTTGTCTTCCTAATACGGTAATAATTTCTTGACTTAGTTTAATATCATCACTGTAAAGAATTTCTTTTAAATAATCTAAGGCAGCAAAAGTTCCGTTCCAATTCAAAGCACGTACTGCTTCTTGTTTAAGAAATAAAGGAGCATTCTTAAAATTCAAAAGATCAAACAACGCTTTCATTGCCGCTTCGTCTTTCATGCAGCCCATTGCTAATACTGCTTGCTGACACACTTCTGAATTAATATCGTAAAGCAAAGGTTTTATACTAGCTACTAAATCAAATTCTTCTTCAAGGTAAGCACGCATTTTTAAAGCGATAATTGCTTCTTTGCGAACTGAAAAGATTGTATCTTGCAAAGCTGTAATAAATACAGGAATTAAATGCTTGTGGTGAAAACTACCGAGGGCTTCAATCGCTATCAGCCTTACTTCTGCTGTCGAATCATCAACAACGCTTAGTAAAGGTTCGATGACTTCGGAGCGGCGAATTTGAGCAAGAGATTTTACTGCTAATAATCTGGATTTTTCGTCTTTGAGTAAATCAATCAACGCCTCCACGGCAGGTTGCCCTATTTTTGCTAGGGTTTGGGCTGACATAATAGCCAATTCTTCTTCTTCTGTCTCTTCAAGCAGTTTTACTAAAGATATGACTATCTGAGGTTCGTTAAATTCTCCCAAAATGCGAAGTGCAAACCAACGAAGCTCTAAATCTGCTTTTTCGTCTTCCAATATTTTAAGTAAGGGAGCAATCGCTGGTTTGCCTATTTTGGGAAATATCTTTGCTATATCCCACCGGGTTTGAAAATCCCCTACTTGTAAAATTTGCATGGCGATGGCAACAGCTTGTTCTAATTCCTTGTCTCCTACAGCCTTTGAATTAACATCCTTCTTGTCTAATAGCTGCTGTAACTGCTGGTTAACCAGTATCCAGTTCGCTTCTGTTACGGCATCGGCAATTATGTCAAGATTTTCTAACATTTTAGATTGCAAAGTAAGAGCGTTAATTTAACGCGGTTCTTATTTTACTTTGTCACGAAATTAAATATTTACCAGCATCTTACAGAACACGTAACCATGTTTTTGAACAATAATATGTACAAGTTGAATAAAAATGATGCATATAACGCAATATCTTCACCATAAAAATAAGAAATAGTTACAGGTGATACAAAACAAACAATCAATTTATCTATTTAATAGGAACTTAACAAGCGTAAATTTTGAAACACTTAGATTGATGATTTTGGGGGACAAAAAATCAATTTAATTGCATGATTGCTTGAATATTCGCAATCATTCTATGTCATTTGACCTTTGATTATTAACGTAAAATAACCGTGCCTACTACCCAATCAAATAAAGCTGCAACTCTGAATAAGTTTGAAAAAATAAAAGCGGAAAAAGATGGACTAGACGTTAAAGACGAACTAGAAAATTTTGCCCAAATCGGTTGGGAAGCGATGGAAAAGTCCGATTTGGAACATCGTCTTAAATGGGTAGGAGTTTTTTATCGTCCCGTCACACCAGGTAAATTCATGTTGCGGATGCGAATCCCCAACGGGATTTTATCTAGCGATCAATTGCGCGTACTTGCTGAAATTGTGCAGCGTTACGGTGCAGATGGTTGTGCCGATATTACTACTCGTCAAAATCTTCAGTTGCGTGGAGTTCGTCTTGAAGATATACCGGATATTTTTCGTCGTCTGGATGAAGTAGAAATGACTTCTATGCAGTCGGGTATGGATAATGTCCGCAATATCACTGGTTCGCCAGTTGCGGGAATTGATGGTTCTGAACTAATTGATACCCGTGAATTGGTGCAGAAAGTTCAAGACATGATTACCAATAATGGTGAAGGTAATTATGCTTTTACCAATCTTCCTCGAAAATTCAATATTGCGATTGAAGGTGGAAGGGATAATTCAGTTCATGCTGAAATTAACGATATTGCCTTCATCCCGGCTTATAAAAATGGCGATTTAGGATTCAACGTTTTAGTTGGTGGTTTTTTCTCAGCCAAACGTTGCGACGGTGCCATACCTTTAAATGCTTGGGTTCCTCCGAAGAACGATGATGTTGTAGATTTATGTCGGGCGATTTTATCTGTTTTTCGGGATAACGGAGCAAGAGCAAATCGTCAAAAATCCAGGTTAATGTGGTTGATTGATGAATTGGGAATCGATCAATTCCGTTCAATGGTAGAACAAGAATTTGGACGTACCTTAGCAACCGCAGCCGAAAAAGACGAAATCGACTGGGAAAAGCGGGATTGCATCGGCATTAACAAGCAAAAGCAACCGGGTTTAAACTATGTTGGCTTGCACGTTCCCGTGGGACGACTTAATGCTCAGGATATGTTTGATTTAGCACGTTTAGCCGAAGTTTACGGTAGCTGTGAAGTTCGTTTAACTGTGGAGCAAAACGCAATTATTCCCAATATTCTTGACGATAATTTGCAAGATTTTCTTACCGAACCTTTGTTAGAGAAATTTTCTATCGAACCCCAACCGTTAGAAAGAGCTTTGGTATCTTGTACTGGTTCTCAATTTTGTAACTTTGCGCTGGTGGAAACCAAAAATCGAGCCTTAGCTTTAACAAAACAACTAGATGCAGAGTTGGAAATGCCCAAATCTGTGAGAATCCACTGGACAGGCTGTCCTAACTCTTGCGGACAACCGCAGGTAGCCGATATCGGACTGATGGGGACTAAAGTGCGTAAAGATGGCAAGACGGTTGAAGGTGTGGACTTGTATATGGGCGGCAAAGTAGGCAAAGATGCCCAATTAGGAACTTGCGTTCAGAAAGGTATTCCCTGTGACGAGGTTAATACTGTCTTAAGGAATATATTGATAGAATCTTTTGGCGCAAAGCCTAAGTCAGATTAGTTTATATGATTAATCGGTGGATATGTTTCAGTGGTATTTATGGTACCGATCGCAGTCTAAACTGATACAGCATTTTTGATAACTAACGAGCATAATTAATTCAATCTTTGTTCTCAAAAGAAGTACTATTTATCTGCATTCAGTTTTAATATGCATCGTTTGTTGTATCTATATGAAAGTAAATCTTACTACTAACTATTAAGGGGATTACAATGCTTGGAGAATTATTATCTTTTCGCGGCAGGTACAAAATCCTGCATATGACTTGGTTCGCATTCTTTCTATCATTCTTTGTTTGGTTTAATCTAGCTCCTTTAGCAACCCAGGTAAAAGCAGACTTTGGTTTAGAAGTAAGTCAAATTAGAACCTTAGCAATTTGTAACGTTGCTTTGACGGTTCCGGCTCGAATCATTATCGGGATGCTATTAGATAAATTCGGCCCAAGAATTACTTATTCGTTGTTGCTGATTTATGCAGCGATTCCCTGTATTGCCTTTGCCAGCGCTCAAAACTTCACTCAATTAGTAATCAGCCGTTTGGCATTGAGTATTGTTGGTGCGGGGTTTGTAATTGGTATCCGCATGGTTGCAGAATGGTTTCCTCCCAAAGAGATTGGTTTAGCTGAAGGAATCTATGGAGGTTGGGGTAACTTTGGTTCTGCTGCTGCGGCTTTTACCCTACCTACAATTGGTGCATTCTTAGCTTTTGGAGCCGGCGGAACCCTTAACTGGCGCTTGTGTATTGCTGGAAGCGGTATCGTTGCGGCTCTATATGGAATTCTGTATTTCTTCAACGTAGAGGATCATCCTCCTGGAAAAGTTTATCAAAAGCCCAAGAATGCTAGAGGTTTGGAAGTTACCAGCACGCGGGATTTCTGGTTCTTGATGTTGATGAATTTACCTCTGACAGGTATTTTGATGGTTCTGGCTTGGCGCTTGAAAAAGGTTGGTTTATACGGTGAGAGTACCCTCTTGCTCGTTTTGGCTGGATTAGCAGGTTTATATTTATTCCAGGCTTATAACTGTTGGGTTGTAAATAAAGATTTGCTTTCGGGGAAGAAAAAATATCCTGCGAAAGATCGTTATAATTTTTCTCAAGTAGCGATTCTGGAACTAACTTATGTGGTGAACTTTGGTTCCGAATTGGCTGTCGTTTCTATGCTTCCGGCGTTTTTTGAAGGAACATTTAGTTTAAATCCGGCAATGGCAGGAATGATTGCTTCTAGCTATGCTTTCATGAACCTGGTATCTCGTCCTGGTGGTGGCTTAATTTCCGACAAATTAGGTAGCCGCAGAATAACTATGGCAGTATTGACTGCTGGTATGGGTATAGGCTACATGATGATGGGATCGGTTGGTGCTGGCTGGTGGTTGCCTTTAGCTATTTTGCTGACTATGGCTTGTTCCTTTTTTGTACAAGCTGGAGAAGGTTCGACATTTGCGATCGTTCCTTTAGTGAAGCGTCGAGTTACTGGTCAAATTGCCGGTAACGTTGGGGCTTATGGAAACGTTGGTGCAGTTGCTTATCTGACTATCTTTAGTTTGTTACCAGAATGGTTAAGCGGTGGTGGAGAGCAGACAGCAGCGATTATTGATCGGTCAAATACAGTGTTTTTCCAGGTGATGGGTATTGCGGCTTTGATAGTTTCCTTCTTGTGCTGGTTCTTTTTGAAAGAGCCTCAAGGTTCATTTGCAGAACATCATGAAGGAGAAGATGATTATTCTGAATTGGTTATTGAACCTAGAGGAATTCGTTCATAGAATTTGAGCTTTTGGTTTGCTGAGGAATCGATGAAAAAAGTATTATTTATCGGTTCCTTTTTTTATATGATTTATGAGTGATAAATTATTAAATCAAAGGTTGAAATATTTTTTTAACGCAAAGTGGCGCAGAGGTTTACGCGGAGGTACGCGGAGTTTTTTCAAGAAAAGAGGTAGGTATTAAAAAAAATAATATTTAGTTTGTAGTAAGTGATTTATCACTTTTATTAAACGAAAAGATAATTTTGTAGAATGTAATAATAATTACATTTCTATGTATGATTTCATTAATATGTTGTTAAATAATCTGTTGTTAAATAATTTTTTAAAATAATTATAGGACTTACCCAACAATAACGGGAAATATAGTGTTCCAGACATTCAATATCCCCCCAACCCCCCTTAAAAAGAGGGGCTTTGCGTAAGTCCTGAATTATTCACTTGATGAATCTTCTAATATTTAATAACCCCTAAATAAAATATGTCCGAATCTGTTAAAACTCTCTGCCCTTATTGCGGTGTTGGGTGCGGTTTAGAAGTATCTCCTCCCGCAGCATCAGGACGTGCAACTCACCGAGATAGTCAAGGTAATCCAATTTGGAAAGTAGTTGGCGATAAAAGTCATCCTTCATCAAAGGGGATGGTTTGCGTTAAAGGTGCTACTGTTGCAGAATCTCTCGATAAAAATCGTTTGAAATACCCAATGATGCGAGATTCTCTGTCAGAATCTTTCCGTGAAGTAAGTTGGGATGAAGCTTTTGATAAAATCGTCGATCGCATTCAAAATATTCGCCACACTCGCGGTGCGGATGCTATTTGTATGTATGGTTCCGGTCAGTTTCAAACTGAAGATTATTATGTTGCTCAAAAGTTAATTAAAGGCTGTTTGGGAACTAATAATTTTGATGCAAATTCTCGTTTGTGTATGTCTTCGGCGGTTGCTGGCTATACGCAAAGCTTTGGTGCTGACGGCCCACCTTGTTGTTATGAAGATTTAGAATTAACAGATTGCGCTTTTCTAATTGGTACCAATACCGCTGAATGTCACCCGATTGTTTTTAACCGTTTGCGAAAGCATCATAAAAAAAATCGCAACGTCAAAATGATTGTTGTAGATCCGCGATGCACTAAGACAGCAGAAGTTGCAGATTTACATTTGGCAATTAACCCAGGGACAGATATTGATTTACTCAACGGTATTGCTCATTTATTAATGCGTTGGGGTGCGTTTGATAGTTTATTTATCGATGAATGCACTCAAGGATTTTCTGATTACGCTGAGGTTATTCAAGATTATCCGCCAGAAGTAGTTTCTCAAAAGTGCGGTATTAGTGCAGATGAACTCGAACAAGCAGCGCGTTACTGGGCTGAATCTAAAAAGGTTTTGTCTTTGTGGTCGATGGGGATAAATCAATCTTCCGAGGGTACCGCAAAAGTGCGTACTTTGATTAATCTGCATTTGATGACGGGAAATATTTGCAAACCAGGTGCAGGACCATTTTCGCTTACCGGACAACCCAACGCAATGGGTGGTAGAGAAGCCGGAGGTTTAGCTCACATTCTCCCCGGATATCGTTCCGTAAAAAATGCCGAACATCGAGCCGAGGTAGAACAACTTTGGAGTTTGAATCCAGGTCAAATTTCTGAACAACCTGGTAGAGATGCATGGAGCATGATTACTGGATTGGAAACTGGTGAAGTAGATATATTATGGATTGCAGCGACGAATCCAGCAGTAAGTATGCCAGATTTGCAGCGAACTAAAGCTGCTTTACTCAAATCTCCCTTCACGATTTATCAAGACGCTTATTATCCCACCGAAACTTCTGCTTACGCTCACCTGTTATTACCCGCAGCCCAGTGGAGCGAAAAAACTGGAACCATGACTAACTCAGAACGAGTTGTTACCTTATGTCCTAAATTCCGAGAGCCGCCAGGTGAAGCTAAAGCCGACTGGGAAATCTTCGCCGAAGTCGGTCGCCGTCTTGGTTTTGAAGATAAATTTGCCTTTACCGACGCAGCCGCAGTTCATGCCGAATTCGTACAGTTAACACGCGATCGCCCTTGTGATATGGGAGAAATTAGTCACAAAAATTTGGCAAGTATCGGTCCTATGCAGTGGTACGACACCCAAAAAGCAGAGATAGAAATAGAAGAAAATGATTCTGGTTTTTGGTCATCTTTATTACAAGGCTTTACTGAAAAAGAACCACTCCAAGGAAAACGTCTCTACACCGATTTACGCTTTCAAACCCCTGATGGGAGGGCAAAATTCGCGGCTTATCATTCTCGCGGTTTAGCAGAACCACCGTCACAAGAGTATCCTTTTGTGCTTACAGTTGGGAGATTATACGGTCACTGGCATACCCAAACCCGCACGGGAAGAATTGAAAAAATCGTCAAAATGCATCCTCATCCTTTTATCGAAATTCATCCCAAGGATGCAGCCAAATTAAAAATTACAGATGGAGATTGGATAGAAATAAAATCCCGTCGCGGAACAGCTAAATTTCCAGCAAAAGTAACTAAGGCGATCGCACCTAAAACTGTTTTCGTTCCCATGCATTGGGGCGCTTTATGGGCAGACGATGCCGAAGCAAACAACATGACTCATCCTTTATCTTGTCCAATTTCCTTACAACCAGAACTGAAAGCTTGTGCGGTGCAACTCGTGCCAATTACCTTTCCCCTACAGCCTTCCAAAGAGTTGCTTCACCAGGAACCGTTACCGTATTCTGACTTGATGCCGGTGTCAACCTCAAACCATAAGTAATCGGAACTATACCCAAGACAAAGGAACCGAATATAACTAAACAAATAGTGCTTATATTATGCTGCGGATGGCGATTAAACTCAGGATTATTTTCTAATTGGCTACCCAAATGTTTGACATTCATCTCAAAAATATTTCCTAAAATACATAACTTGGTAATATCATTATTAAATTAAATTGAAAAAATGTAGTCGCTGTTACCGTTTTTTTTACAAAATGTTACCAGAGTTACAGAATTTACAAAAAACTGCCGTGTTAACTGGTTCCCAGTCTCTGGCTGGGAATCTCCTTCATGTGAGGCTCTGCCTCTTGAACATTGGAGGCAGAGCCTCTTGAAACATATTCCCAGGTAGAACCTGGGAACAAGAAACCTGGGAACAAGAAAATATTGGGGGGCTATACGTAAGCCCTATAAAAATAGAGAATATAAAAGGCCTAATTTTCAACACCAAATGAGCGACTTTTTTAAATTCGAGGCTGATTTTGTTGATAGCTTACGATGCATCCCCATGCAGGTACGCTTCAAACTCGACAACTGCGGAGTCAAACTGAAACTATCACACTGGCATCAATTTACCGAACAAGAACGTCAAACCTTAGTTGAAATGCCATGTACGAGTAATCAAGAATGTCAAAAGTATCGAGAATTCTTGCAAAACTTGATTATTGAAAAAACCGGAACACCTGCAAAAGAACTTTCTATAGAAGAAAATCCCGCTTGGATGAACGAAAAAGAAATTCCTGAAACAATACAAACAAAAGCCGCAGAATCTAACGTTAATATTGCGATCGAGCAATGGAACAAGCTGACACCATTACAACGTTTTGCATTAATAAAACTCAGTCGCGCTAGCCATGAAAACAAGAATTTTTATCCCGCAGTTCAAGAATTTGAGTTAGTGTAATTGACTCAAAGATTAAATAACTCCTAACTCCTAACTATTCCTCCCCTTGTCTCCCCATCTCCCCATCTCCCTATCCCCCCATCCCTCCATCGCCGCCTTAATCCTCGCAGGTGGTAAAAGTTCTCGTATGGGTAGAGATAAAGCACTCGTTCCCTACCAAGGTAAACCAATGTTGCAACGAGTTTATCAAGTTGCTGCTGAATGTACCCAACAAGTTTATGTTTTGACTCCTTGGATTGAGCGTTATCAAAATATTTTGCCGTCAGATTGTAATTATTTAGTTGAAACTCAACCGGGAAAAGGGCCAGTAAATGGTTTATCCGAAGGTTTCGAGCAAATTTCCGCTGATTGGATATTATTACTAGCTTGCGATTTACCTTTATTAGATGTAGAAATTATTAAAAGCTGGATAAATAAACTTCCTCAAATACCAACTTCAACCTTGGCTTTAATTCCTCAACGTTCGGATATTTGGGAACCGATGTGTGGGTTTTATAGAAAAGAAGTGAAAACTGAATTAGATACTTTTTTGAAAAAGGGAAAGCGTTCGTTTCAAGAGTTGCTTTCGGGTATTGAGGTAGAAGTTTTAGAAGTTGATGAGAAGGTAGATTTGATGTTGTTGAATTGTAATTCTCCGGGGGATTTGGGATAGGGAGTGTTTTTAAATTTTTAATACCTCAAAACAGGCTGCTTTGTTGTTGCCAACTTTTCTAATAAACCTACCGCAATCACAGGAGAATTATACGAGCTAATTTCTTTTTTCATTTTCTGTGCGTTTTGTTTATAGCTTGGTGATGCCAAAACTGCTTCAACCGCATCACGAATTTGAGAAGAAGTTGGGGTACTTGTTTTAAGATTGATTCCTACACCCGACCACTCAACCCTGGCACAGATTTCTGGTTTCTCTTCAGTCTGACCTGCTGTGACCATTGGTACACCATTTGCTAAAGCGATTTGAACTCCATTAAATCCGGCATTTGTCACCATGACATCAATATGAGGTAATAAGTGAGTATAAGGAATAAAAGATTCAATGCGCGTATTAACAGGAATCGGATCGAGATTAAGATTTTGAATTGGTTGTCCACCTGTTGTTGCGATTACTAACATCTCTTCGTCTGCTAAAGCCTGAATGGTTGGTAGAAGTAAATTGTTGGCTTCTGTCGCAACCGTTCCTTGAGTCACAAATACAGTAGGTCTATTTTTATCTAAGTCTGACCACCAAGACGGAGGTGTAAAATCTGCCGACGCTGGTGGAATAAATGTACCCGTAAAGTGAATTTGAGATGGTAAATCGCTGCGAGGATATTCAAAGGAAGGTGTTGAACCTTGTAGATACAGAAACGGTGATAAAGCAGCACTAAAAAAATCTTGTTCTTTCGCAGCTAAACCTACACTTTGCCGCATCCGGTCTAAATAAACCGTAACGTCTCTCATCAAAACGTTTTTTGATAGCCAATTTAAGCCTTGTATTCGCAACCGTCCAAAGAGTGAGTTATCTGGTGGTAAACCCAATCCGAAGGGTGCCGTATCTCGACTATTGAAAGGTAAAGCTGACATTCCGAATGCAGCCCAAGGCAATCCTGTTTTTTCATACAGCCAGGACATTCCCAAGAAAAAAACATCACATAAAAGAACATCAGCCGGAAATTCTTTAAGAATGTCAGTCAAATCCTGTAGCTGCGTGACTGCTGCATCGATAAAGCCGTGTTTGAGATAAAATTTGAACTGGCTAACTCCTTTAACTGCATCTCTTTGAGCAATCCAATCAGCAGGAATAGTTTCTGGAATTGAATAGTCAATACCTCGACGAATCGCAACATGATGCGCTCCTGTCTGCTCTACTTTATCTTTGAATCCAATTCCGGTGTACCACCAAACTTTATGTCCCTGCCCGATTAACTGCCGAGCAATTGGTAAGGCAGGATTAACGTGTCCCGCTGCTGCAATTGTACCAATAAGAAATCGTGCCATATTTATGAATTAAACGTTTATTTCATAAGTATTTACTCAAAAAAATCAATCTGTCAAGTATGAATTAAATATTTATTTAATTACTGAGGTCAGTTACGATGAGAGAGCTATTTTGAGCATATGTAATTTGTTGTAGCTAGAAACAGTAAGGCTTATGGGACGTTCCGAAAAAACACCGCGATCGGCTAAATCAAATCGCAGCACTCGCGATCCAGAAGCCACAAAGCTACAAATACTTGATGCTGCTGAGATTGAGTTTGCACAACACGGATTGCACGGTACAAGAGTCGATCCGATCGCAGAACGTGCAGGGGTTGCTCCACGGATGATTTACTATTATTTCGAGAATAAAGACGGCTTGTATCAAACTGTTTTACAGCGTCGTGCAATATTGCTTCATGATATTTTCCAACAACTTGATTTAGATCGAATGCCACCCGAGCAAGCATTAAGTTCGCTGATTCGAGCCGCAATTGAATATGAAACTTCAAACCGATCTAGAGGAATGCTTTTGTTTCAGGAAGCGATTCAAAATCAAGGGAAATATTTTAAACTTATAAGTCAGCAAGAACCTATAGGCTTATTAGCAAACATTTTGGAACGTGGAGTAAAGTTAAAAGTATTTAAAGAAATAGATGTTCAGATGACAACTTTTAACATTATTGGAATTTGCACATTTTATGCTAATGCCTATGAAAACATCAAACAGATCGATCCAGAACAAGATTTATTGAGCCAAGAGATGATTGAACGTTACATAAGTGCAGCAATTCAACTAGTCGTAAGTGGTATTCAAATCAATTGATATTTAGACGTTTTAATTTATATGATATTGCAGAATTTAAACCGAACTCAACCAACAGCATAATCACTAAACTTACACATAAACGGCGTATGAAATCCTATGACAACATCTTCTCTAGGAACACCTTTTTAAACTAATTCAACAGCAATATCATCTTCCGTACCGTTCCACTGAATCCAAATTTTGCTATTTTTAATATCCAAGTGCATTACCGAGCCATAAACTCGTTTTCTTTTATCCCATCCAACATAAATTAGCTGATAATGGTCGCGCACTGTATCAAAAATAGTTTGCATTTCTAATTCGTTGTCGGGATTATACGATGTTTTACTTTCTGCATAATCTGGTAACATAATTTGAACGTATTCTCGATATTTTTCTATCTTTTCCATTGACTTTTGTAACCACTTTCAATTTAAACTTTTGACTCTAATAAAATTTTTGCGTTTTTCGTTCACACAACTTTTATATCGGCAATAATAGCAACATATCTCCCCTCTCCCAAGCTTGGGAGAGGGGCTGGGGGAGAGGGCATTATCTTGAACACCAACAGTCTAGTCACATACCCTACAATAAGTCCTCCACCGAGAAAGTTTACTTAAAAACTATTATTCACTTTCACCAATGAACAATACATCTTTAATACTTCCCCCTAACTGGCAAGATTGGATAACCGTATTCAGCTACGTAGGTTTTACAGTATTTATTCTTGCCTGTATACTCGTCGCACAGAATAAATAAAATCTCATAAATAAAATTACTCATTTCTCATACTGAAACGAGCTATATCTCTCTTTAATCTCTTCCCTCAGCGCCCTCAGCGTCTAGTAAGGTTTTTTTTCTTAAAACACTTTAAACAAAACCAACTACTTCTTAAAATACTGGCATACCAAATTACCCACACCATCTTCCTTAAACTTGACTATTTTTCCATCATTTTGAATTTTGTATTCGCTACGACAGTTATAGACTTCTGTAGGTTGTTTTTCGCCGTCAATACTGATAGTTGTTCTATAATTCCAATATCTTTTAGCACTACGGTTGATATTAAGAACGCAAATTTCATGCCCGTTAAAATCGCGGCAGCTTATCGCAGCATTCGCGGGGAAAGCCAATGAAAACATAATACTTAGCGAAACCAGCACTAAAGCAATTAATTTCATCAATTTTGAATTTTATATTTTATGTAGGTGGTTAGAAATTCAGATAACCCTTTCTTAACCACACTACGATAAAAGTAAATCTATTACAAATGATACAAAAATCAAACAATCATTCCGCAGTCGCTAACGGTGAATTATCGTAATTTTCTACCAAATCTGCCGCATCATTGTAGATGGCGATAAGCCCAGGGCTTGACGCTGAGCGTACCGCATTCTTTAGCTGAGAATCATCAAAGCCACCGCTACGCACCGCAATAACTTCGACTCCAGCTTTGTTTGCTGCTTCAATATCGTAAGGAGTATCGCCTATCATCACAATTTCGTCGGGCTGCATTTCAAACTTTTCTAAAGCAGCTTTGACAATATCTGGTGATGGTTTTGAGTCTTCCGCATCGTCGGAACTTGTAGCGTCATCTTGACTGAGAATATCGTCTACTTTGGCAACTTTGAGTAAAGATGTAAGTACTTTAGAACTTGCTGAAGTCGCAATTACTATACGTTTTCCTTGTTCCTGCAACTTCAATACCAAATCTCTGGCACCATTCGCGGGGGACATTTGTGGTACAAATTTATCAAGAACTAATTTTTTACGGTAACTAGTTATTTCCTTGCCTTTTCCTTCCTCATCAGAAAGCCCCGGTGCGAATTTAGGAATAATTTGGTCGCCACCCATGCCAATTAATGGTCGAACTTCGTCGTATTTTACTTCGTAACCGAATTTTGCAAATGCTTCTACCCAAGCTTGGGCATGAACATCATTGCTGAGAACTAAAGTTCCATCTACGTCTAAAATTACGCCTTTAAATGCCATTGTTTAAGTATTAAAATATTTGTAGAAAATCGTTTGCACAAATAATTTAACAGTTACACATTATTACTAAAATGCTCTCAAGGCAGATATACCAGCATAAATAAATCATCCATAGTAAATAGCTGCACCCGAATAAAAGTTAATAGTTATAGAATACCTAACCATCCTTGTAAACCTTCCGTCAAAATGCTCAATTGATTATAAGTCCGTTCTAAATTATCTGCTTCAACATAAACTTCATTGGTTGGGTAATTTTGAATGATTTCCATCAGTGAAACTTGATTATCTTCACTACTAGATAGTACAATTGCCGAGCGCAAAGCTTTGTTATTTGCTCGACCTGATGAAGTATGAATTGTCTGACTAATTTGGTCTAATAAAAATTCACCAATCTTGCTGTTTAACGTCCTATCTAAAGTTGTAGTACTAATATTTACCTCTTTATTCAATACATCGCGAACTGCTTGAGGGTCTTGATTCGTTTTATTCAAGTAATATTTTAAGGTTGGCGAAACTTCTCCCGTTTCAGTCAATTGTGTTAATTCTTCTACTGGTAAAGACTGACTAAATATTTTATAGTTGAAAACAACTTTTTCGGCTGCATTTACGCTATTAGTTTCTAATAAAAAAATACTAGCTATCAGAACAAATATAGTCTGTAAAAAAGAATATGAGTTTTTCATTTTAATATATCTAAATCGTATTTAAGATTACGATATTTTTTGCAAATTAAACACAATTATTGTCGTTATTAATTGCGTAATTACTCATAGTATATTGTCAAAAAAAAGCCCCGACTTCTAGCTAAAGCTATATATACAAATAAAGGCGGGTACGGGGATCGAACCCGTTCATCCCCTAAATGGTGGAGATTTTATGCCGTTAGCGAAGCGAGACGCGAAGCGTCTTTAATCCACGCCACTTGCTACAACTCGCTTGTTCCAGAGCAACGCAGTAGCTCCTCGATTCATCGTCCCGATATGGGCAAGTTGCGAACCAGGAAACCCCGCCATGAATAAGATAGGGAGATGGTGAGATGGGGAGAAATTTTTAATAGGTACTATATTAATTCCACAATCCCTCTTATTAAC
Source organism: Calothrix sp. CCY 0018 (assembly GCF_963920925.1). Taxonomy (NCBI): domain Bacteria; kingdom Bacillati; phylum Cyanobacteriota; class Cyanophyceae; order Nostocales; family Calotrichaceae; genus Calothrix; species Calothrix sp. CCY 0018. The sequence continues at coordinate 39,868 of NZ_CAWUDI010000053.1, forward strand.
GTACTTTGTATATGCAGCCCTGAAATTGATTTCTCTGCGAGAAAGCCTCCGGCTTACAAGGCGGGAATGTAGGCTTAACGAGAATGGTGCAAGATATCAGATTTATAGGACTTTCGCTATTAGACAGAACCCCTGGCGGATTAGATACACACGCAGCAAAACTTATGTGGCGGAATACTAGTAGTTGCGATCGCCCGCGAGCAATATATTATAGGTTGTAATCAAAAACCGGATGTTGGGAAGGGGGCACGTTTAGATTTTTGATCAACTATAAATTGATTTGTGCGCCTTTAACCCAACCTACTAATCAAATAGAAATATTAAAAAACCATAACATTCAAGTATTTAGTTGTATTACTAATCACAACATTTGTTTATTTTGCCTTTATTTCAGAGATATAAAGGGCTTACAGGAGATTATTAACTAATATAAGACTCCACAGTGGGTTATTTTTTCCAAAATATTTTCCAGCAAATCTACAAGCAATACAAATTAATGTCCCAATTTTTGCCAAGATGATAATATTTCCTCAAATAAATCAATTAGCAATAAATTAGGCATGAGCGAAAAAACACTAGAAACCTCGGGCAACGGTTTTTTGCTTTTACTTTTGCCACTTTCGTTTTTAATTATCTTCCTAGTTTCTGCTTGGCGGGTTTTGCTGGGATTATTTGCCGTAGTTGTTGGGTTCAATTTATGGCGAACCTATCGATGGCAACAATGGTGCAGTCAGGTTAATCCGGTTTTTCAAAAGTTAATCCGGGAACACAGCGGCAGAATTACTCCTATGGATTTGGCTTTGCGCGGTAATTTTAATGGAGCAAAGGCAAAGCGCTATTTGGATGCCAAGGCTTCTGAATTTGGCGCTAGTATTGCTGCCGAAGATGATGGTAATATTTACTACTTTATGACTGCTAATACTTTGGGCAGCATTCTTGACAGTAGCGAACCAGAAATTGACTTTAGCAAAGAACCCGTTGCGACTTTAAACAAAGAACTTCTTGAACCTATTCCGGTAAAGGTTAAAGAAGAACCAGTTGTTGAATTAGCAAATGTGGAGGAACAATTACCGGAAGAGACTTTAGAACACGCAGAACACGCAAAGCCTCTGGAAAAACAACTGTTTTTAGGTTCGTTGATTCAATCTGAGCTTGCTAAACGTTTAGGAGTTTATTCCAGTACGGTGTTCAAGCGTAGAGACGATCCAGCATTTCCTGAATGGAGTCGTAATAAAGATCCAGATGGAGTTGCTTGGACTTTTTCTGCGGATACTAAAGAGTTTTTCCCAGTGGAAGACGAAAGCAAATCAAGTTAAAAAAAATTAATTCCAAATTTTTGGGTGCATATTTTGTAGCGGTACTTAATTGAGTAACAGCAGATGCACCCTTTGTTTTATTTACAGTTAACAGTGAGCAGTGAGCAGTTATCAATATTTCAACTAACTATTTTTAACTGCTAATCCCACAGCTTCAGAAATGGAATTCAATCCGTTTTGTTCTAATTTCAAAAGCAAACCTTGGAGAATACGCCGTATCATTCCTGGCCCTTGATAAACCCAACCTGTATAAATTTGAACTAAACACGCACCAGCAGTAATTTTATCCCAAGCGTCTTCTGCTGTAAAAATACCACCAACGCCGATAATGGGAATTTCCCCTTTACTTTTTTGATAAATATAGCGAATTACCTCTGTGGAACGTTCTCTTACTGGTTTTCCGCTGATTCCCCCCGCTTCTTCTGATAGCGATTTACCAGTTTGAGTAAGTATTTGAGTATTTAAGCCTTCACGTTTAATTGTTGTGTTGGTGGCAATAATTCCCGCTAATTTATAACTTTGAGCTAAAGAGACAATTTCTGTAATTGCTTCCCATTCCAAATCCGGGGCAATTTTGACAAAGATTGGTTTGTGTAAGTTATTTTCTGCCTGTAAAGCATCCAAAATAGAACTTAGCATGGCTGCATCTTGCAGTTTTCGCAATCCAGGGGTATTGGGGGAAGAAACATTTACGACAAAGTAATCACCGTAATTTTTCAGTAAGCTGAAGCTGTGACGATAATCATTAGCGGCTTCTTCCAACGGTGTTACTTTAGATTTACCTAAATTTATACCGACAGGAATTAAGGGATTTGGCTTTGAAGTCAGCTTTGCTAAACGCGCTGCCATTGCCTCCGCACCGCAGTTATTAAAACCCATGCGGTTAAGAGCGGCTTCATCTTTAGGTAAGCGAAACAAACGGGGACGGGGATTTCCCGGTTGTGCAAGTGATGTCACAGTTCCAATTTCTGCGAAACCAAAACCCAAACTAGACCACATGGGAGTAGCAACACCATCTTTATCAAATCCGGCTGCTAAACCTACAGGATTGGGAAATTGCAGTCCAAACAAAGATTGTGATAAACGGGAATCTTGCAGACAAAAGGATTGCTGCAAGCGACTTTTGATCGAACTACTGGGATGGCGAGATCCATTGCTTCCCAGCCATTCTAAAGTGCGAATAGTCTTTAAATGTAAGTTTTCGGGGTCTGCTTTGATTAGATTGAACAAAAGCGGACGTAGTGCAGCTTGATAAATATCCAATTTAGTTAAAAAAAAGAACGATTATATTTTGACAAATATTTGATAATAAATAGTTTAAATAATTGAGAGGTAAAGTTAAGCCGGTTTTTTGGGCATCTTATATATTAACAGGCTATGTTTACCAATAATCAGATGAGGCAGCATCAAAATTTTTCAGCCGCAGAGCAGCAAATCTTTTCTTTGGGGCGCATCCTTCAAATTTTGAGGGAAGAGGATAATGCTGAGGTTCTGATTGAAAAGACTATTTCATATTTAAAGGAGCAGTTTGATTATTCTTTAATTTGGATTGCTCTTTATGACCGTCTCAATCATATACTGTTCGGCAAAGGCGGTACTACACCCGATAGTGAAAATATTTATTTGCAACAACGGGTAGTTTTGAGTCCGGGGGATTTGTTAGAACAAGTAGTTATTCAGCAACGTCCGATGGGTGTCGCGGATTTACGAATGGAAAAACGGGCAGAAGCATGGCAAGAAATTGCCACAAAGTTCGATATCCAAGGAACAATTATATTACCCATCCGCTACAAAGACCGCTGTTTGGGTGTGTTAATGCTGGGTTCTAAACGCTGGGGTTATTTAATAGCTAGTGAAGCTAGGTCACAATTAATGATTGTGGTAGGAGAACTCGCGGCGGCACTTTTTCGACTTGAAGTAGATTTGCAACACAAGCAAACTAAGCATCCAGATGAGGTATTGCTGCGACTACTCGAAAAAATCAGAACTCTGGCAACTTTGGAACAAAGGTTAGAGGCTGTAGTCTCTGCTACTCATCAGTTTATCGTACCGACTAGAACAAACGTTTATTGGTTCGATCCTCAAGAACGTCATTTTTGGCGTAGAATCAGCACTCAATATTTGAACTTAGGTAAATCCAATCAAAAGAAAGCACAAATCGGCGTAACGGTGGAAGATTTAAGCGATTTTTATTATGCTTTGTCGGCAAATCAACTTGTTTGGATTGGAGAAGGACGCAGTTCGCTGAAAAGTTATAGTACTAAAAAGCTTCTCAAACAAATTGATGCCAGAAGTCTTCTGATTGCTCCAATTCTTTGGCAAAAGGACTTGTTGGGATTTTTGGCAGTTGAAGGTAAAGAACCTCGCATCTGGACGGAAGCAGATAAAAACTTTGTCAAAGGTGCTGCGGGGTTGATTTCCTTGGTTTCCCTCACCGAAAATATGGAAACTACTATTCAACAAATTCAAGAAGACGCTCAACTTAAAAGCCAGATTGTAGAAAGCATTTATAACGATGAAAATATTGAGCAAGTTTTACATGACTGTGCGGCAAAAGTTTTAAAAAGATTAGCTACCACTAGATTTTTATTATTGTTATGGGATCGAGAAGTATATGAATACAGCTTTTTTTACCAAAGCCAACCGAAAGGCGATCGCAAACCTTTAAACTTTAGTTTGGATGGGTTAAAAGAAGTAGATGCAAACCTTTTAGAGCGTTCGACACAAGCTGTAGGTGTAGAGAACTTAGAGGAAGATTTACGATTTTTTAACTGGCGTTCTTCTTTACTCGAAGCCGGATTGCGTTCGGTTTTGGTTAGCAACTGCACTTCTCAAAATATAAGTAACGCGATTCTAATTATTGGCAGTGAAAACAATCGCTCTTGGACAACCGTAGAAAAGGAGTTAGTACAAGCCGTTGCTCAACAAATCGGAGTAATTATTCGTCAGTGGCAACTGTATCAACAAACCCAGCATCAGCAGCAAATTTGGCATACCTTTGGGCAAAGTTTACGCATTCTCGAACCCGTACAAGATTCCCAAGTAACTGTTGCAGAAAATCTTCCTGAAACTGTAGTACTCGAACAAATAGCTACAATTCTCAATTGTCCCTTAGCTTTACTTTTATCTTGGAATCCCGGCGATGAAAATGCCCAAATTAACAATAGTGTGATCGCCAACAATAATTTTACAGTTGCTGTAGATATCGCTATACCGCTCCAAACCGATTTAGTAATTTACTCCGCACTAGCTAATGAAGGTTTAGTCAGTCTCAATGCCTCGGATTTACCGGAATCTACCAGAGAATGGCTTTGCGGTTCTGGAATTGGGGAAATTTTACTTATGGCTTTACGCACGCGCCACGAATATGAACCTACAGGGGTAATATTAATGGCAGATTACCCCGAACGAAAATGGTCGCCAGAAACTTTGGATGCTGTTGAAACTCTTGTCAACCAATTAGCTTGGGCGCGTCGGCAACAACAAGTTACACAACTTCTTCATTCAGAAAACGAAGAATTACAGCAATTAAATTGGTATAAGCATCGCCGTTTTGAAAATATTCGTCAAAATACGGTGACATTATTAAGTCAAATGCACGACTTGGGTATACCGGATAATCATCTAACTTTGACACGCTATCAGCAATTGCTCAGACAGTTAGATAATACTGTTGCTTCAACAACTGCATTATTAAAGCTCGAACAGTGGCAATTTGTTTTTAATCAAGAAACGGTAGCAATAGCAACTTTAATCAAAGGTGCTTTGAAAGGAATTAACCAATTGCTCAAGCATCATCAACTTTGGGTAGGAGTGCATGGGTTGGGACAAAAGCTAGAGGGTGAGGAGTCATATATTGATGATTCGTTCACATCTAACTCACAACTAACAATAAGCGGCGACATTGTAAAAATTGAGTTAATTTTGAGCGAATTGTTAATTGCAGCTTGTCATCGTTCTCAGTATGGCGGAAGAATCGATATTTGGTGTCGTCGTTCGGAACAGCGAATCTTAGAACTATCTATCACAGACAACGGAACTATCGATCGCCATTTATTAGAAGAGTTACAGCAAGACACTTTCCTTGACGTACTTGCTCCTTCCCAACTCAAGCAAGCCCCGATAAAGCACTTATTAATATGCAAGAAATTGATGCAGCAATTAGAAGGAGAATTAGATTTTTATCAATTACCAGATGATAGGGTGGTTAGTCGTTTGATTTTACCGATTGGGGAATAGGGGTAATGAATTTTGGATTTTAAATTAAGTCTGAGGATTTTGGATTTTGGATTGATTTAGTTAGGAGTTCGGAGTTAGGAATTAATTCTCTACTCCGTCCCCTTGTCTCCCCCTCTCCCCATCCCCCCTCGCTATAATAAATTTTTTCGTAAATCACAAAACTCGCATGGCACGCAACCGTTCTAAATCGGATTTACCATCCAAAATCTGTCCGGTATGTCAGCGTCCTTTCACTTGGCGCAAAAAATGGGCAGATTGTTGGGATGACGTAAAATATTGTTCTGAACGTTGCCGTCGTCATCGTTCGGAAGCAGTTAAAGATAATGAAAATTGAATGCTGGTAAGTGAGAGTATAGTGAGACTATAGGTATTAATTCTCGATATCCCTAACTAAGTAGAAGCAGAAAGCTCTTAATGATCTCTTCTTGCTTTATCAATTGCTAATTGTCAATAAATATCTATAAGACTTACACAAACTATAAAAATAAAAATGAATCTCAAGGTACAACCTAAATTAATTATCCACGGTGGGGCTGGTAGTTCTCTTCAAGGTAAAGGAGGAGTGGAAACGGTACGCCGCTCTCTTTACAAGGTAATTGAGCAAGTTTATTCTCTGCTAATGTCGGGAGGTAGTGCAAGTGAAGCGGTAGTCAAGGGTTGTCAAATGTTAGAAGATGACTCTTGTTTTAATGCCGGTACTGGTTCGGTGCTGCAATCCGATGGGCAAGTTCGCATGAGTGCTGCTTTGATGGATGGCACGAAACAAAGTTTTAGCGGTGTAATTAATATTACGCGAATTCAAAATCCAATTGATTTAGCGCAAGCTTTACAAACTTCTCCAGACCGAGTTCTTTCGGATTATGGTGCTGCTGAATTAGCGCGGGAGCTACAAATTCCTAGTTACAATCCTTTAACTGACCTGCGTTTAGAAGAATGGCTGCAAGAACGTCAAGGCAATTTTAAAAAAACGATGGCTGGAGTAGTAGCCGAGAAAGAACTGGTATCGAACGGCAACGCCCGACGCGGCACTATTGGCGTAGTTGCTTTAGATAGTCAAGGAAATTTATCAGTTGGAACTTCTACAGGTGGTAAAGGTTTCGAGCGCATCGGACGTGTCAGTGATTCTGCTATGCCAGCGGGTAACTATGCTACCAGTGAAGCGGCGGTAAGCTGTACGGGTATTGGCGAAGATATTATCGATGAATGTTTGGCACCCCGAATAGTAATCCGCGTGGGTGATGGAATGACACTTCAAGATGCCATGCAGCGTTCCTTTGCTGAATCGCAACAAAATAAACGAGATTTAGGCGCGATCGCCCTTGATGCCAAAGGAACGATTGCTTGGGGCAAAACCAGCCAAGTATTACTTGCTGCTTACCACGACGGCGAAAACATCGGCGATACATTAGAAGTATCGGGAGAGATGCAGATTGGATGTTGTTAATAATTGGTAATTGGTAATTGGTAATTGGTAATTGGGATGGGGCATTGGGCATGGGGAATTGAGTTAGGAGTTAGGAGTTAGGAGTTAGGAATTTTTCTTCCCCCTCTACCCCCTCTCTCCCTCTTTCCCTCTCTCCCTCTCCCTCTCCCAATCCCCGTCTCCCCATCCCTTACTTCTTCTTCATCTCCCAGCCTTCTTTGATAACTTGACGCTGACGAGCAATAACTAAGCTGTTATCGGGGACGTTATCTGTGATGGTTGAACCGGCTGCTACATATACATCGTTGCCCAAGGTGATTGGTGCAACTAAAACGCTGTTGGAACCAGTTTTGGTGTTGTTGCCAATGATAGTTTTATGTTTGTTTACGCCGTCGTAGTTAGCGGTAATGGTACCGGCACCGATATTTACTTTGGTTCCGGTGGTTGTATCTCCCAAATAAGATAAATGAGCGGTTTTGGTACCGTTGCCTAGTTTGGTATTTTTTAATTCAACGAAATTACCTACACGGCATTTTTCACCAACTTCTACATGACCGCGTAAGTGAGCGTAAGGTCCAATTTGGGTTTCGTTTTGGACTACGCTATGGTCAATGACTGAATATCTAACGGTGACGTTTTCGCCAATTAAACTGTTTTCAATTAAGCTTCCCGGACCGATGCGACTGCCTGCTTTAATTACTGTATTGCCGCGCAGGTGCGTCTGGGGTTCAATAATTACGTCTGGTTCTAATTCTACTGCTTCATCAATGGTGATGCTGGCGGAGTCGATTAAGGTAACACCAGCTTTCATCCATTTTTCTTTGATTCGTGCCTGCAATATGTCGTAAGCACCAGATAATTGTAAGCGATCGTTGATGCCTCCAATTTCTTGAAAATCTTCTACATCTACCGCCATAACTGGGGTGACTTGAGTTACGGCATCGGTCAAATAATATTCTTTTTGAGCGTTGTTTGCTTGTAAGTGAGGTAGTATCTTTTCTAAATCTTGCCAGCGAAAACAGTAAACTCCAGCATTAATACGCTGATTTTCTCTTTGAGGAGCAGTACAGTCTTTGTCTTCAACAATTTGCTGTAATACATTGTTATCATCGCAAAAAACTCGCCCATATCCTTTAGGATTGGGGAGTTTTGCTGTGAGAACAGTGGCTGCATTTTGGTTTTCTTGGTGGATTTGTAAGAAATGTTTTATAGTTTCGCTACGTAGTAATGGTACATCACCATTAAGTACGAGCAAGTCCCCCTTATACCCTTCTAAATGAGGTAGTAATTGCTGGATGGCATGACCTGTTCCCAATTGTACGGTTTGTTCGACAAATTCTAAATCGGGAATAGGCACTAATGCTGTTTTTACCAATGCGGCTTGATACCCGACAATCACCATCTGACGTTCTGGTTGCAGCGGTTCAACACTTTGAATAACTCTTTCGACAAGAGATTTTCCTCCCAAAGAATGTAAAACCTTGGGTAGGTTTGATTTCATTCTTGTACCGCGTCCAGCCGCTAAAATTGCTACTACTACCATAATCAGCCAACAGCTATAAGTAAATACGATTGCATATTTTATTTTCGGCTTAAATATACCCGATTACATAGCCTTCCCGAAATGTTAATCGCTTACAATTAGCTGTTATTTATGGTGCTGATGAATTGAGTGAACTGCTGCATGAGCTTTTTGTCACGCCAGCCTTTATTTGTTTCCTCCTCCATCATTGATAGCGCTTCCGTTGGCGTAAAGGCTTTCTTATAAGGTCTTTCACTTGTTAAAGCATCATAAATATCAATCATTTGAAACACCTGCGCCAAGAAAGGAATTTCATCCTCCTTGAGTCCGTGGGGATAGCCGCTACCGTCCCACCGTTCGTGATGGCTGCGGATAATAGGAATTACTCCTTGCATACTGCGTAATGGCTGACAGATTTTTTCCCCAATCAAAACGTGCTGCCTCATTACTTCCCACTCATCAGAAGTCAATTTCCCTTTTTTGAGCAACACCGAATCAGGAATACCTACCTTACCGATGTCATGAAGATAACCCCCCCACATCAAATCCCGAATTTGATAGCGTGTAAGACCGAGATATTCGCCAAAAGCTTTGCCCAAGTTAACCAAACGTTCGCAATGGTCGCCGGTGTTGGGGTCGCGGCTTTCAATTGCCCTAGCAATGGAAAACAACGCTTTTTCAGCATGATCTAAATCTTCATTCAGACGTTTTTGGCGCACCAAAGACTTAACCCGTGCAGCCAACTCCACTCTGTCAAAGGGTTTGCTGAGAAAATCATCCGCCCCTACTTCAATTCCTCGAATTCGCGATCGCCTATCGTTTAAAGCCGTAATGAAAATCACCGGGATTAACCTTGTTTGTTCGTCCTGCTTGAGCAGTTGACAAACTTCAAAGCCATCCATTTCCGGCATCATTACATCAAGCAAAATCAAATCCGGTCGTTTTTCGCTTACCAAATATACCGCAGCAGAACCGCTTTCGGCTTCAATAACTTCGTAGCCTTCCATTCCTAAAAGGGCTACAGCTGTCATCCGACTGGCAGCATGATCATCAACTACCAAAACTTTGGGAGCATCATTTTCAAAGCTATTTAAGGTATATCCTTTAGCCTTCAAAGTGGTTGAAACTAATAAATCCCGATTCGCTTGTTTCAGCCCATAATTACTAGAATCCTTGTTATAAACTTCTTTTATCTTTAAATCATGATTGGATACTTCCTGGGTATGACGCTCTGTTTCAGTTGTTAAGGCATGATTTTTACCGACTTGATTGTTAATGGTTGTGGGGTTTGACCCACTAACTTTTAGTTCGGTAGAGCCTGTATAATTGGATTTCCATTGAATCACAAAGGTACTCCATTTTTTTATCAACAATGCAATATACTTAAAAACTAGTTTAGTACTTGAATGTATTTTAAAAAGGATTTTTATAGGCTTTTAATTATTTATGCCCAAGTATTTTCCCTCAAAATACAATACTATTTGTTTTAATGTTTTTTAAAGAATGTACAAAAACGATGAGTGACAATTTTGCCTAGTTCTATAATTATAGTATGGTCAATTGAGTTCAACGTTCAATCAGGTTTTACACGGATATTTAGATTTATAACGACGTTTACATAATCTTTAAATAACGGTATTTTTATCAGGAAAGCTAAGTATTTTAACTAAATAAAACTATATTTAGTAAAGAATTTATAGTAGTTTTGCCGAACTAGTTATATATTTATTGACCTGTGCGCGGCACGCTATAACACTAAAATTCATTCTCAAACTAAGTAATAATCTGTACATTCATATAACATTTGATAAATCATGTATTTAGTAAATTTAGTATTAATTCTAACTATACATTTTTCTTAAGTAATGGGAGAAGTTGCGGTTATATGCGAACAGATATGATACAAGCAATTACCGCAGGCATTGTTAACTAATTTACCAGAAACCAGCGTTTGCGCCAACGTGATGTCGGTTCTAAGTCAGAAGCTTGTTGTTCGAGTTTTCGTCGTTTGATAATCGCTTCGGGGGAATCAATTAGTTTTGGATCTCGGTAGGGAACGGCAGCGCGAGTTTGTAGATGTTCTTTTTCTGACTGCGAGAGAGGAGGAAGTAGATGTAGGGGAGAATCTAAATCGATTTCCGTATTTGCGTCAGATGAGGGATTAAACCCAGCGACGGTACCGGGAGCTTTTCTACCCACAGGAGAAGTTGAAGCGATACTTAATTGAGCGTTTAAAAGCGCCGTGCGTACAGCAGCAGCGCAGGAATAAGTAGCTAGCAAACCATCTACCTGCAAACACTGAGAAACTAACTGTAAAAATTCAATAGTCCATAAGTGAGGACACTGAGGTGGTGAAAAAGGATCGAGAAAAATTGCATCAGCCTTAAAACCAGATTGATACACTTGGTTGATTTTATCCCTAGCATCGCCAATTACCAGTGTGGCTTTAAGGAATTCTGTTTGCACCCGATGTTCAAAAGCTAACTTCGTTAAATTGTCTATTAAATTAGCATTCCAATTTTCAAATAATTGATGTTCAATCGCGGCTTGAGGTACTTTTGGATTTAATTCTAGAGCAATTACTTCTATATAACACTTAGGATTGACTTGCCAAATTTTTTCAATTGCTGTTGCTGTGTTGTATCCTAGTCCATAACAAACATCTAATAACCGCAAAACTTTACTGTATCGCTTTTCTATTAACAAAGTAGGAACAACATACTTGAAATAACTTTCTTGTTTGGCTCCAAAATGACTGTGAAATGATTCATTAAATTCTTCAGAAAAGAAAGTTTTAGAACCATCTGCTGTCTCGCGGGGTGTAAAATCTTGATTAGTCATTCGATTTTGGATTTTGGATTTTGGATTGTAATTTTAAGTAAATTCGTGATTGTGATAATTGATAATTATGAAAGATACAGATTTAGTTGTTTCTAATAAGTGGCTTTTTGAAAATTTGAATCATCCCAATATTGCCATATTCGATTGTCGTTTTTCTCTAGCTAATCCACAATTCGGAAAACAACAGTATCAAACCAGTCATATTCCGGGGTCATATTACTTAGACTTAAATCAAGACCTTTCATCGACAGTACAAAAGCATGGAGGAAGACATCCTTTACCAAATATTGAAGAATTTGCCGATAAATTATCAGCAATGGGAGTAAATTCTGGGCAAACTTTTGTTATAGCTTATGATGATTCGCGATTAGCTTTTGCATCTCGCCTGTGGTGGTTATTGCGCTATTTAGGACACGAAAAAGTAGCGGTTTTAGATGGAGGTTTTAGTGGATGGCTTGCATCAGAGTATCCCGTTACAGTAGAGGGTCCCGATCGACGTAAAGGTAAATTTATACCTCAGCCCCAGACACAAATGATAGTAGATAGAGAAACAGTAAAAAATCGCAAAGATTCATTGCAAACAGCTTTGATAGATTCAAGAGAAAATGACCGTTATCAAGGTATTAGAGAACCAATAGATAAAATAGCCGGTCATATTCAGGGTGCTATTAATTATCCTTGGAAAGAAGTCACAGATTCGCATGGTTATTTACTTCCACAACAACAGCAAATTAACCGCTGGTTGCAATTAGAAAAGCAAGAAATCATGGTTTATTGTGGTTCTGGCGTTACAGCTTGCGTCAATTTACTTTCTTTAGAATTAGCAGGTATTAACAAAGCTAAACTTTATCCCGGAAGTTGGAGCGATTGGATTAGTTATGAGTAGGGAGTAGGGAGTAGAGGGGGTAGAAGTGATGGGGGGATGAGGAGAAGACGAAACTAATTAGTTACTTACTACTCCTAACTCCTAACTCCTAACTGGTCACTGTTCACTGTTCACTGCTAACTGATAACTGTCCTCAAAACTGCCCTAAATCCCAATTGTAATTTACGCTAAAAAACCAGCCATCAAAATCAATATTACGGTCTGTGGAACCACCTAGAGCAAAGCCGCTTTGTAGGTTGATGCTGGTGAGGTCGGAGATACTGTATCTTAAGTTAGCGGATATTCGATGATACTGGTCTTCTCTACTTCTTTCTAAAAAGTTGGATAAGCTAAATTGATAGTCAACTCCGACTCGAAATGACTGTTGTAAATTATAGTTTAAAGATAGCCAAACATAGTTGATAACTCGGTTGCGATCTTCTGGTGGGTTTGTCAAACTTAAGCGAAGTTCATAAAAGCTATCTAAATTTAATTTCTTCCCCAAAGGATCTCTTCTTCCTACAGATAAGCGAAAAGAGTTTTCGTTTAAAAATTTGTCTCCCGATGAAAAATTGAAGCGGTCACTATTTTTAGAATAAAATAATTGCTGATTATTCCATCCAATTTCACCGTACATTTTACTAGTTAACTGCTGGTAAATACCTAAGTTAAATCTGATCTGATTATAGTCAAATTCGGATTGATCGCCGTATCTAATAATGTTGCCATCAATTGACCCATTTAAGTAGGTTTTAGGTGCTATTTTAAAAGGTGCTGCTGCAAGGGTAAGTCCAGAAAATATTAAACCGTCATCAACGGGGTTAGTTCTAGAAGAAAAGATATTGCTTGTATGAAAGTATCCAACACGACCTAACAAATAGCCTACAGGTTTAAACTTTTCTTCAGGTTTTTCTATTGGTGGTGGTTCTTTTTTATCTGGAGGTAGAGGTGTTTCTATCGGAACTTCTTGCGCTCTAATACAGCCTAATTCATTGTTGAAACACTGCTGTTGTTTTGCTTCATTTTCTTGATTTTCTTCGAGTAGTTGCAATAACTTTCCTAATCTTATAGAACGTTGGTCTTCAAGAGTATTTAACTTTTGTTCGACTTCTTCAGGAGAAGTTGCAGGAAAATCTGTAGGTTGACTTTCTAAAGGTGGAGGATTTTTTTCGATATTTTCTGGAGTGGGGGCTGGTGGCGGCTCCGGATTTTGCACTATTTTTATTGTTCTGGGAGATAATTCCTTTGTTGAAGTTGAAAGTTCCGAAAATTCCGAGGTTATACTATTTTTATCTGGAGATATAATATTTTTATCTGAAGCACTTCTATCTTTTATCGATAGTAAAAAAATCGCATCTGCGGGTACCCAAATAATCTTATTCTGCACCTCCATAGAAATTGCATCTTCTAGCGGTTCTGAAATAATGGGGGGCGATGCGATCAAGCTAAATATATGTTTTTCCACCGATGCTGGCACTTTTATATCGTTCGTATTAGCGTCATTAATTTTAGTTTGTTTTGTTTTCTGCTTATCCTCTGCTGCAAGGTGATTACTTGCGGTAGAGTTTAGCTTAACGCCATCTAAGGAAGATTTATCTAATGATTTATAAATGAATCCCGAACTTTCTAGAAGCTTGGTTTGCCTGCTGGGATTGCTAGCTTTTACCACTTCTATGTTTGTAAAACACAATGTTGCACTGTTAGACGCGAATATTAGATATAAACACAAGTTTTTCCAATCTTTTGATTTCATATTAAAACAAGTTTTAGCTTAATTAGATTTAATCGGTAGAATTATAGCTGTCCTGTCTGCAATCCGAAATTTCGCACCAAATTAATATCTATAGTTTATTGAAATAATAACGAAATTATTAAATAATTATTTTTAATGAAAGATTAATTAGCAATAAGATTTTCTTTAGTATCGCAAAATAAATTTAAAGTTACTACTATATAGTAGATTCGCTTTTTTTGTATTGAATTTTTAATTTTAATTAAGCAAATTTACGTAAAAAAACTGTTATAACAGTTTACAGGCTCGAATTTTTACTCCGCTGCCCGTGTTGGCCGGTGTGGTAATTGTAAAATTATGCAAGGCACACTTTTATGTTTCGCAAGTTAGTTCCTTTGGCGATCGCCAGTTTATGGGGAGTTGTATTGATACCGCTACCGCAGCGGGCAAGTGCATCAACTCCTTTAACTAGGGCTGTAGTTAAGAAGTTGCATAACTGGGTACAACTTATACCTCAAAATCGACCAAAGCGTCGAGCCAGAAGAAGCGATAGCATGAATCCTGGGGATGGGTTGGCTACAGGTAGAGCTTCTTTAGCTGACTTGCGTTTCAATGATGGTTCTTTAGCGCGGATTGGCGAGCGAGCAGTATTTAGATTTTTGCCTAGAAGTAGAACCTTTAGACTATCGAACGGAACTGTACTGCTGCTTATACCACCAGGGCAGGGACAAACAAGAGTAAGAACTCGTAGTGCTGCTGCAACGATTCGTGGTTCGGCATTATTTGTACGCTATGACGAGCAAACAGATACTACGGTTGTAGGTTCGCTGACTAATAGCGGTATAGAAGTTTTTAATAAAGATGAATCTCGTTCTCAAGTACTTAAAGCGGGACAATTTATAGTAGTAGTTAAAGGCAGAATTGAGGGATTATATAATTTTGATTTAAGAACTTTTTACGATACAAGCGATTTAGTACGAGGACTCGATTTAACTAGGGCTAGCAACGATACAACTTCTTCAGATCCCGCAATGGCTAGCGTTCAAGCAGAAACCTCCGAAGCTTTGACAAAGCAGGTACCGATTGTTGGCGAAAAAGTAGTTGAAAATCCATCTTTTATAGAATTGAGTCCTGTTTCTACAGATCCTCTGGGTGAAGAAGTTGGTCAAACAGATAGATTACCAGTAAATCCTTTAAATACTGAGCAAGTTATTATAAATAATCCAGATAAAAACGAAGATGAGTCACCATCCAATGACAGCAATCCGATAAGCTCGCCAACTCCAGCCACACCAGCGCCAAAACCAGAACCACCAACACCAACAACACCAGCGCCAAAACCAGAACCACCAACACCAACAACACCAGCACCAAAACCAGAACCACCAA
>NZ_CAWUDI010000054.1:0-52275 GCF_963920925.1 Calothrix sp. CCY 0018
TCAACTGAGTAGTTTACCAGCAGAATTTGGACAACTCACCAATTTACAATCCCTCAACCTCTACAGAAATCAACTGAGCAGTTTACCCGAAACAATTAAAAAACTCACCAAACTTGAAAAACTGGATTTACGCAGGAACCCACTCCCCATTCCACCGGAAATTTTGGGTTCAAAAAATAGAAACCAAGATCCAGGAGATGTCTCGGAAATCCTTGATTTTTACTTCCGAGTACAAGATCCATCAGAAACAGAACCTCTTTACGAAGCAAAATTATTGATTATTGGTGAAGGAGGAGCGGGTAAAACTTCTTTAGCGAAGAAAATTGTAGATGAAAACTACAAACTCAAATCTAAAGAGAAATCAACCGAAGGCATTGATGTAATTCAATGGAAATTCCCATTACCAAATGGTAAAGAATTTCGCGTTAATATCTGGGATTTTGGAGGACAAGAAATATACCATCAAACCCACCAGTTTTTCCTCTCTAAACGTTCTCTTTATGCTTTAGTAGCTGATACTCGCAGAGAAAATACTAACTTTTACTGGTGGATGAAGGTTGCGGAACTTTTGAGTGATAATAGCCCAATTTTGATTATCAAAAACGAAAAACAAGACCGTCAGTGTCAAGTCAACGAACGACAGTTACGGGGAGAGTTTACAAATTTCAAAGAAGTTTTAGCAACGAATCTAGATACAAATCGCGGTTTAGAAGAAATAAAACAAGAGATTCAAAAGCAAATCACCACACTTTCCCACATTGGAGATAAATCACCTTTACCAAAAATCTGGGTGAGAGTTCGAGCAGCTTTAGATAACGATTCTCGCAATTACATTAGTCGAGAACAGTATTATCAACTTTGTGAAAATAATAATCTAACTGACCGTGAAGATATGTTACGGTTGAGTCGCTTTTTACACGACCTCGGTGTTTGTCTGCATTTCCAAGATGATTCTACACTCAAACATTATGTAATTCTCAAACCCGAATGGGGTACAACTGCGGTTTACAAAGTATTAGATAATAAAGCTGTCATTAAAAATCTGGGACGTTTTAGCCAAGAAGAACTCGCTGATATTTGGAACGATCGCAAATACAGCAATATGCAAGATGAACTGCTGCAATTAATGATGCGGTTTAAACTCTGCTATGAAATCCCCAATAGTGCGGGTAATTATATTGCACCACAATTACTTGATATCGAACAACCCAATTACGAATGTAATAATTCAACTAATCTCGTCTTGCGCTACAAATATGAATTCATGCCTAAAGGTATTATTACCCGCTTTATTGTAGAAACACACGATTTAATTGAACAACAACAACTTGTTTGGAGAAACGGTGTTGTTCTCAACGAAAATGAAACTCGGGCTGAAGTCATTGAATATTATAATCAAAAGGAAATTAAAGTTAGGGTATCAGGAAACCATAAAAAAGGATTACTCGCAGTCGTCAATCGTGAATTAGAAAAAATTCATCAGTCTTTTGAGCGATTGCAATATCAAACCTTGGTTCCTTGTAACTGTGAAGAATGTGCAGGAAGTGAAAATCCTTATACTTATCCTTTAGAAGAATTACGTAAACGTTTAAACAAGGGTAAATTTGAGATTGAGTGTAGGGTAAGCTATGACATGGTAGATGTCCGCAGATTGATTGAAGATGTCAACTTATTTTCTCAGCAGGAAGATAGGGAATCTAATATTCAAGACACACCACCAAAACCGCCAGATACTAAGAAACCTGGTCAAATACTAAAAGAATTCAGAAATGCCATTATCAGTGCTTATCCAAAAAAAATTAAGTTAAAGATGATGCTTAGTGATGAATTAGACGAAAATCTAGATTCAATATCTACGGGAGAAAATATAGAGGAAGTTGTTTATGAATTAATTGAATGGGCTAAAGCACAAAATAAGTTAGAGCAATTAGTAAAAGCTGCGTGTAAATCTAATCCTGGTAATCAAGAATTACAAAGAATAAGCGAAGAATTATTCCCTAATCTACGAGAATGAAAATTTGACTTTTAATACGATTTTTATCCTACTTGCTAAATAGTCAGGCGTAATTAAATATAAGATAGAGAACCTCACCCTGCCTCCGGCTTCCCTCTCCTTACTAAGGAGAGGGATTGAGGGTGAGGTTTTATATTTAATTTGAACCACTTACTTACTCCCTTCCTCCGAAACATTCAAATTCTTACGATTACAATCATTCATCGCCTTTTCTACACCTTTTTTCAGGCATAATTCTACACATTCAACAACATAACTAAGAACTGAAGACATCACCTCATTTTCTTCAGGAGCAAACTTTCCTAAAACATGAGAAACAGTACCATTTTCGCTGGTTGCAGGATTTTTTGGTCTGCCAATGCCAATACGCAAGCGGGGGAAATTTTTGGAACCCAGATGAGAAATAGTGCTTTTCATGCCATTATGTCCGCCAGCAGCACCGGATAAACGCAAGCGAACTCTTCCCACAGGTAAATCCATATCGTCATAAATAACTAATACAGATTCCGGCTTCAATTTGTACCAAGAAAGTACCGCACCTATTGATTGTCCCGAAAGATTCATGTAGGTTAAAGGTTTGAGTAAATGAACTTTTTTTCCACCTGGTGCAGTGGTTTCAGCGTACTCACCTTTAAACTTCCGATTTTCACTTAGAGATGCTTGCCAAGAACGGGATAAAGCATCAATTGCAGCAAAACCGATATTATGGCGCGTTTGATCGTATTTAGGTTCTGGATTTCCCAAACCAACAATTAGCTGGGGAATTATTATAGTTTTTCCTGGAGAATTTTTTTTAGCAGCTTGCATGAGAAGAATAAATAATAAGCTATCGATTATAAACTAGTAGTACGTTTTATTACTTTGAGACTTACGTAATAATAACGTAACTGTGTCATTACGAGCGACAGCGACGTAATCCCAGAAATGCTGGAATTGCTTCCCTGCACTTCGTTCCAGTCGCAATGACATTTTGCTTTGCGTAACTGTAATTAAGAGAAAGTTCGTAGTAGGGGATTTGAGGACTACAATCCTTACTACGAACTACGATTGATTCATTAAACTTTCTCTGTTTTTTCTACTCCACTACCAAGCTTGGGTTCAAGTTCGGCAGTAGTTTTAACAGCTTCCTCTAATTGTGAAGCTTCTTTTTTGAACTCCTCTTGAAAGTCTTGAGAAGCATCTTGAAAGCCGCGAATAGCTTTTCCCATACTACGACCAATTTCCGGCAGCTTTTTCGGGCCAAAAACCAACAGCGCAACAGCCATAATTACAGCCATTTCTGGTAAACCGATACCAAATATATTCATCTAAATTTCTCCTGAGAATTCAAAAATTCTTAACCCACATCTGTAGTTTAGCGACTTGAGGGAGCAGTTAACAGTGAGCAGTTAAAAGTTATGAGTTAAGAGTTAGGAATTAGGAATTAGGAATTAGGAATGATGATGAAATAATGGGGTAATGAAGTAATGGGGAGAAAATATTCCCTTACCCTCTTGTCCCCTTCCTTGTCCCCTTGTCACCCCATCCCCCCATCTCCCCCTCTCCCCATTCCTAAAAAATCCCAAAAAAAACCCAGGAATTACCCTGGATTCAAATTTATCCTTATATGTGAAAGTATCTCGCTTACATACCTAAGCTTCTCCAATCCACATTAATACCCTGAATAATGATTGATTTGTTATAAAGTTGCAGAATAATCAACAGAAAAACAAAAAATAACAGCATGAAGACAGCCATTAATGGGGTAGTACCCCAACCGGGAGCCACTTTACCATACTCAGCATTCAAGGGTCTGAGAACATCTCCCAAACGTGTTCTTTGTGCCATAATCTAATTCCAGGTTAATTACCAAAAAATTTTTTAATCATCTCTAATGTTGATAAGTATATCATTTGAAAGCACTTGAAACTGCCACCTCATTTTATATACCGACATAAAATAAGTCGGTCTTACGGAAATCAAGAAGTATTAACTTTTATAAAAATATTATAAGGAAGATGCTGTTCACGAAGTGAGTCGTCAGACTAAAACCCCGTGTCTTTAGACCGGGGATGAAAGCGGCTGCACAGGATTTATCCTGCTTTGATGGTAAAATGGTAATTAACAGGAACGGTAATCAACCTGTATAAAAACCCAACTGCTTAAGGGCAATCTGTACCTTGACAATTGAAGATATAGAGTTCTATTCCATAGTTCTAGTTCCTTGCCAGGAATAGGTAAAATCTTCATGGGTGCTAGGCAATACAGAATTTAAGTAAAGCAAAATTTGGAGTAATCCAACTACCGAGGGGCACTCGGAAAGATAACGCTTGAGGAGAGAACCACCTCTGGGTTAGATACCGCAAGGGGTCTAATGTAAGTGGACTCGTTGAACCAAGAATCTCCTGACTAAAGTCGAGGAGAGTGTCAAAAAATGTAAAAATAATACTCATAATATACACCCAATATGGAACCCGCAATAGTCCTCAGTATTTCCGTAGCTGCTGTCTTAGTTACAGTTACAGTAATGTCCGTTTATACCTCCTTTGGCCCACCCAGCAAGGAACTTGGCGACCCCTTTGAAGACCATGAAGATTAATTGAGAGTTAGGAGTTAGGAGTTATGAATTAAATATTGATAACTTGTTACTAATTAACAATTCCCCATGCCCTATGCCCCATGCCTAGGGTGTTGACTTTGATAGAATTTCTACGCTTAAAGTTCATACAACTTTTATATCGGTCAAAATCGCAACATACTTCCCTCACCCCGCCCTGGCGGGCACCCCTCTCCCAAATTTTGGGAGCCACTACGTTGCGGAGGCTCCCTCCGTTGTAGTAAGTGGCGTAGAGGGGAAGGGGGAGAGGGCATTATCTTAAACACCAACACGTTTTTTGCATGAATTTTTAACCTCTAAAAAGGTACAGAGTCAACAGCCTACCCCATGCCCTATTCCCAACTCCTGACTGTTCACTGCTCACTGCTCACTGCTCACTGTAAAGCTTGCGATTTTCCACGGTTTGATTGTAAATGAAGTTGGTAGAGGACGTTCTAATAAATCTACAGATTCCTTAACATTTAAGCCGATATCGCTGGTGAGTTGAAATTCTGCTGTTTCCCCTTCACATTCATAACAGCGCAGAATCCATTGTTGGGGGTTGTCTTCGGCTTGTTTAAATGCCATTAATATTAAATTTTGACCGGAATTTTGACCGGAATTTTGACCTGATATATCGATAAAACTGGCTTTGTCTTTCAATGTTGTAGTTTGCGGTTTATTTTCACAAAGCACTACTTTTAAAGGGTGATTGAATTCATATCCACGCTTCACCGTCTGTGCTTTTTCCCAACTTCCCGCATGGGGATACAAGCCATAGCTAAATTCATGAAAACCTTTATCAGCTTCCGGATTCGGCCATTCCGGACTTCTTAATAAACTCAATCGTAATTCCCAAGGTTGAGCATCATAACCATATTTGCAATTATTTAATAAACTTACACCATAGTCTTCTTTTTCCGTCAAATCAGCCCAACGCAACGCGGGAACTTCCCATTTAGCTTTTTCTGCTGCTGTAGTCGGTTTGGTTGTGCGTTGAATTGCACCGCAGGGTATTTCATAGGTTGCAAAATCCGCTTCTAAGTTCAAGGGAAAGGCTGCTTTTACTAAAACGTGACGCTCTAACCAGTTAACTTTGGTATGAATTTTCAAGACTTGTGAATTAACTTGCAAAATATAGTCTTGAATAAATTCCGATTCTCCTAACTGACGCACTACCCGTAATCGCTGTTGTAATATTCCTTGTTCAATCCATTCGATAGATTTGAGTTTAAATGGTGGTAAAATATTATCGGCATAATTGGGGTCGATGTTCCATGCATCCCAATATTGACCTTCATCTCTAAAAGCTTGCAGTTGATTACCGCTACCTGAAAGTACTTCGCGGTTGTTTATTTTATCAAATACGCTGGTTAAGTCCCCAGTTTCTTGATCTACAACTACCCGCAAAAATTCATTATCCAAAATAAACTGTAGCGCTATAGTTTTTGATGGATTCTGTACTGTTTGTTCAGTGGTAGAAAGCCAGTATGAGCAATAGCCGATCGCAGGAATATCCTCTGCTAAGAATAATAAATTTGCATCGGCATCGATTTGAGAAGTAATTTGATTGCCCGAACTATCGTAAACTTGCCATTGTTGGTTATTAGTTTGCACAGGTAAACAAACAGAAACAACTTCCGATCGCTGCCAATTAAGAGAATTGAAAACAACAACAGGTAAACTATCGGGTTTACGTGGCTGTGGTAAATTGATTTGGCTGCTTAAAGTTGCTAAAGACTGCTGTAATATTTGGGTTGCAGTAGTTTGCATTTGCTGCCATTCTGGTTCTGCATCTTCGTAAACTTCCGCAATTGAGGAACCAGGTAAAATATCGTGAAACTGATTAAATAAAAGCTTTTTCCAAGCAGCTTCGATTTCAACTTTGGGATAATCCACACTACAGCATATAGTAGCCAAACTTGCAAATAATTCAGCTTCATATAGAAGATTTTCACCGCGACGATTGTAAAGCTTTTGGTCGCCGTGAGTAGTATAACAACCGCGATGAAATTCTAGATATAGTTCATCGTTCCAATTTTGGATTTTGGATTTTAACAACGGATGCGTTTGTTTTGGATTTTGGATTGTCTCCCCATCTCCTTGTCCCCTTGTCCCCTTGTCTCCTTGTCCCTTAATTTCCTGCAAATACTTCTCAACGGTGGTGAATTCAAAATCGGGACACAAAGGTGAACTTTGCCAGCGTCGGGCTATTTCGAGCATATCGCGAGTGGGGCCGCCGCCGTGATCTCCGACTCCAGGAAGCCAGAGATAATTTTGTAAACCCGTTTGTTTTTCCCAGGCGATCGCGTATTCTACCATTTTTACCGGGTCGATACCTTCACCAATCGGCGCTGACATTAAACTAAATATTTCGCTACCGTCGGGCGATCGCCACCAAAAAGCACCGTGAGGAAATTTAGTTGTATCATTCCAAATCAGCTTTTGAGTCACAAAATATTCCACACCTGCGGAAACCATAAACTGAGGTAAAGTCCAGCAAAAACCAAAGCTGTCTGGAAGCCATGCCACTGTAGAGAATTCGCCAAATTTTTCTTTTACGTAGCGCTGCCCGTATAATAATTGACGAACAATCGACTCACCAGAAATTATATTTAATTCCGGCTCCACCCAAAAAGCACCGATAACTTCCCAAAGGTTATTTTTAACAGCTTTTTTTATTTGTGCGAATAAATCAGGACAATTTTCTTCCACCCAAGCATAAAGCGCCGGAGTCGAATGACAAAAAATCAATTCGGGAAAATCCTCTTGCAGTTTCAAAACTGATGCAAAAGTATTCTTAGCAGCCTCCCAAGTTTCGCTCACCCGCCACAACCAAGCCATATCTAAATGTGCATGGGCGACAAGGGAGATTTTAGCAACGGATGTTTTTAACAACGGATGCGTTTGGTTTGTTTTGGATTGATTAAGTTGATGTGTAAGGGAAATTAGTGATTTATTAATAAACTCTCTCTTCCCTTCTTCCTCAGCGCCCTCTGCGGCTCTGCGGTTTATTACCTCAGCAACTTCCTTTACCAACCCAGCAACTATATCCAACTCATCCGGAGCAAAAGCTTCGCAATAACGCTGTGCGATCGCCAACTCCGAAGCCACAAAACCGGGATAAATATTATTCCCAACAGCTTCATAAACGCACTTTGAGCTTACTAAAGCACCATTATCGTGTCCAGGGCTTACCAAACGCAAAGCAACAGTAAACTCAACTCCGGGAATCACCGACTCAGTTAATAAGACTCGTTGCGAAAAATCAAATAAATCACCTTCACCAATCAAAGAACCATTAATATAGATTTGAGCGGAATCCGCCCACCAAACCAAAGCCAATCGCAAACACAAACCTTCGACTGGATAACCCTGCAAATAAGCGGGGACAATTAATTTTTGTGCCAACCAAAGCACTTTTTTACCCTTCTCCCAAGCAATATGTCCTTTCGCGTTTAACTCCTTAGTTTCCCAACCAGAATCCGACGCGAAAACCTTACTTACATCCATATCACCCGAAAAACAGCGCCAACCTTCGCGAACATCCATCTCAGAAAAAGCACGTAGCTTTTCTATAGTTTGCGAAATAGTTTGTGAATTACTTTGTGAATTACTTTGTGAATTAAAATTTGTATTAGATTCAGATATAGATTGGGTCATCTTTCAGCTAAAATCAGGTGAAAAGTTCTATACGCTCAATAGTAAAAGAACCTGAAAAAAAATATACTTATAAATTATTTATGATTGTTCTCATGTATTTTTGATTATCCTCTTATATATATAGGACTTACGCAGCAATAACGGAAAGTATAATAGTGTTCCAGACATTTTAGATCCCCCCAACCGCCCTTTTTAAGGCAGGCTTGCGTAAGTCCTAACCTAGATCGAATAAAATTCCTAACTCCTAACTCCTAACTCCTAACTCCTAACTTTTTACCATGTCTTCTGCTTCCAAAGGCCGTTATCAAAGCAGGTTATTTAACTTCTTTCACAAACAATCCCGGCGCTTCGGTGAAAGATTCGGACATTCGTTACGAAAATTGCAGGTTGCGACAAGTTGGTATGCTGAAGCACTTTCTAAAACCGTATATTTACTATTACAAAAAGCTGCCAACTCTGCTGGAATACAACTTCCTGGAACAGTAGGAGAACCCAAGTTATATTTGCAACCATCAGAAGAACCTTCCTCGGATGCTGCGACTATTCGGGTACTTGAAAATGTAGAAACGCGATATATTCCGTCTTCTACAAATCAAAGCACAACAGCTAATTATAAAATTACCGCTTCAGGATCTTCTTCTCAACAAATTCAAGGAGTTGCTTCACAGCTTTCCAGCCAAAATTTAGTTCTCGTAACTAGCGAAAACGAAATTCTAGATATTTTAACTCCATCGCAACAGCAAGCTTTAGAAAACCAGATAATTTCTGAAATTGCTCATTATTGGCGTTTGTGGCGATTATCTCAAGAAAACCAGGAAACAAAATTACCATCTACAACAAATAATTTCTTAAAAAGATTTACGAATAGTAATGCTAATCCGAACAAGGCATTACCTACAGTAGATGCTTCATGCGATCGCAAATACTTACAAATCAATCCGGCTACTGTAGCATCTTTAGATACAGTAATTGCGAATTTAGAAACAACTGCTAATCGTTCCCTATCTCGCGCTCAAATTATAGTACGGCAGCGCGGTGGTGAATTAATAAAAGTAGTAAAAACTAGATTAGATATTTTCTTATATGGCAATAAACAAGTAACCATCAGCAAACAAGATATAGTAGCCGATGAGAATTTAGAAACGCATCCCTCAAAAATTCAAGCTTTGATTTGGGCAGCTTTTAATTACTTTTACAGCAAACCCGAAGACAAAAAGATCGATCAGGCTCCACCAACACGCTATATTTCTTCAACTAAACCATTACCTCAACTGCAAAGCGAAAAATCGCAAGATAATTGGTTAAGTAATGCCGATTTATTTGGTAACGGATTTCCACAATTAAATCCAAGAAATCGAACATCAAATAAATTAGAAGCCAGTAAACAGCAATTAAATCCTTCCACAAACATAAAAAATTCGTCCGAAAAACTATTTGGACGTTTTCAAATGCCCAACTGGCGAACTTTACGACTCAAAGAAAAAGCCGGTTTAGTGCAGCCACAGAAAGGTATTTTAAACGAGCAAGATGCTTCTATTACTTCCCAAAACGCGCAAAAAATAGCAATTAACTCCACTTCAGAATTACAAAGTAGAAGCAAACGAGAAATCGCTGCAAATCAAACCAACGAATCAACAGAAATTGAAGCCAAACCAGAATGGATCGAAACCAAAGCCGAAATAGTTGGTTATCAAAAGCATCCATTAGAGCAGGTTTTAACATGGATTGACAACACAATGTTGAAAATCGAAGAAGCAATTGCCAAATTTGCCAAGGCTTTACAGCAGTTGTGGCGTAAATAAACGGATAATATTGTCTTGTTCGGCAGTTTTATATAATTCTAAATACTTATGTTATGATTAATCGCTACATAGCAAAAAGTAGTATTTTGCTAATAATTTTTTTGTTGGTGCTTTTTAACATATCCACACCCGTCCAAGCCCAGAATTATCAAATTGATTCTATTCGTAGTAATGTTTACCGCTTTACAGCGGGAAATTATCGCTCTGTCTTCATGGTTACTGATGCGGGTATTTTAGTAACAGATCCAATTAGCAAAGAAGCGTCTAGATGGCTGAAGCAGGAATTAGCGCGACGATTCGATAAACCCATTCGCTTTGTCGTTTATAGTCACAATCATCCCGATCACGTTTACGGTGGTGAAGTTTTTGAGCAAGAAGGTGTCCAATTCGTTTCTCATCAACTCGCTCGTGAGGATCTAGTACACACCAAAGCGCAGACTCGGATTCCCAACCTTGTTTTTAAGGATGAGATGGTGCTTTATCTCGATGATAGTCAAGTGCGTCTGCGCTATCACGGTAGGAATAACGGACGTGGCTCTATTTCCATGCTATTTGAACCTGCTGGTGTTTTGCATATAGTAGATTGGATCGTTCTGGGGCGAATGCCGTATAAGGATCTTCAAGGTTACGATATCCAAGGGATGATTGATTCTACGCGAGAAGTTTTAAATATGGATTTCGATGTGTTCGTAGGAGGACACGCTCAAACAGGTAAGAAAGAAGACGTGGAGAAGTATCTTGGGTATCTTGAAGCACTGTATAATTCTGTCCGCGACGGTATCCGTGCTGGCAAAGACCTCCCCACGCTCCAAAAAGAAATTCGGCTCGATGCCTACCGCAATCTTTCAATGTATGAGGAATGGCTTCCTCTTAATATTAAAGGAGTCTACCAGACTTTAGTAGACGAATCTTATCTGCTCATGCGTCCCGACGTACCCAAACCGCGTTAACCAAACATGAGCAAAACAAGACGATGTAGAATTTTCACCTTTGAATTTAGTAAATTAACTTACTGCTGCTCCACCCCACCAACAACTGGCTTAACCCCTCCGGCATCGCTGCCGGAAAATGGATCGGTTCCTCCACTCCAGTTAAAGTCGCTGATGCGGAAACTAATACCACCTAGTTCTAATACGGGGTTGTAACGCAAGCTGATGCCGTAAGTACGACGGCTGTATTCTAAGATATAGTCAGTACTGGTACGTTCGCTGGTATCTAAGTTGATGGTTGTTTGGAATCCTAAACGAAATGGCCCGTACAATTGTTGGGTAAAACCGGCGCTTAACACTTGTCTATCGGCGTAGCGATCGAATAAAAAGGGCGATAATCCATCATTTGTACCTTGCGAATAAGTGACGTTGAAGCCGGTATAGTCTAAAAACTTTTTGGAAAAGTTACCAAATTGCCCTTGCAATCCAACTGAACCTATCAAGGTATTTTGCTCGTCGCCGTTGCTGTAAAAACTGCCAGTTCCAGTTACATTACCAAATACCTGTACGTAAGGCACTACTGGATTAGCAGTATACTTTAAACCTCCTTCCTTGGTTGGGGGTAAAGGTTTACCCTGCCAAAGGTTGATAGCTCCGCCAATGGTAGCGCTGGCTTGAAGGCGACCTAAAGAAGCCCGATCGTTGCTTCTACCTACATCTAATAACTCTGCGCGATCGGTTCTAGCGCTGATTTGTTGAGCGCCTGCTTGATATCTTAGATTTAAGCCGGTTTTACCTAAAGGGATATTTGGAGAGATTATTACTCCACCTAAACTGCTTTGTACGGTTTGGAAACCAAGGCTACCGTTGTAAAGGCGATCGCGATAGCTGTATTCAAATGCGGCTTGATATGGGTTTAAAGGGTTGCCAAGTAAATAATTGTATCGCACGCTCGCACGCAAGTTGTCTTCTAAGTCGGTTAAGTCGAGACTTGTTAAAGTTGTTTTTGCTTGTACTTGAGAACGGGGATTTAAGGTTGCATTAAAACTTGACTTTAAACCAAACAGCGCTGGGATACCTTCGTTATTATTTTGTACGGCTTGTTGAGCAAAAAATTGCGGGGTAACTTTCCAGCTTGCCTGTGGTGTATTTAATACATTAAATGAGCGCTCTAAGTATAAACCACCGCGTTCGTCACCATCAAAACCGATAGAAACTGGAGCGGGAGTAGCATCGCTTTCGCTGCGATCGATTGTCCTTGTATAGCTTCCTATACCTAAAGTTAAGCCTTGGTCAAATACTAAACGCGGTTTTCTTAATCTAAGTTTATCTCTTAAAGGAGAAATTCGTTCTAAAGTAACTGAGTTTGCACGTATTTCTAATTCTGGAGGAGAAAAGGGGTCATTTGTAATGCGGACATCTTTTGCTTCCCATCCCTGCGGATAAAAATCTACTCGTGCTGCTTCAAAACGTAAACGATTAACTACACCACCTTGTTCTCCTCCTGGTAAGTTGCTAGCGCCCCTACTACCTACACCAACGCCGACTCCTCCAGGGCTACCAACACCAGTTAAAGGTTGATTTTGTCTTATTCTATCGCTGAGAGGACGACGGGGAACTCCACCTGCGGCTACGCCTGGAGAGTTAAAAGATAAATCCTCTCCCGCCTGAGCGACATTAATTTCACCGCTTCCACCTTCTAAATCCCCAGTATCTTGAATAAAGTTATATGTAAATCGGTTTCCTCTTAAAACTTGTTCCCCTCTGGTGACTGCAACATTTCCTTCACCAACAGCAATCAAGTTATCTATATTTACCTGTAAAGTATCGGCATCGACTACAGAACCGTCAAATCTTACTATCACATTACCTTCAGCGGTGACAACCCGGCGATTTTCATCGTAAATCTGCCTATCTGCCACAATTTCAATAACTCTTCTTGTCTGAGTTGGCGCTTGTGATGGTTGTGGCTGTTGAGTTGGCTGCGGTACTGGTATAGTTTGCTGTTGAGGAGTTTGTTGTGGAAGAGTTTGCTGAGGAAGTGGTTGTTGAGCTTGTGTCTGAGAACGGGATTTGAATTCTATTGTTGCAGGAGCTTTTGTAGAGTTGCTATTTTGAGAATAGAATTCTATTTTTGTCGGTTTTTGCGTTTCCTCAGCAGCTTTTTTCTTACCTGCAAGCTTCTCAGGTGTTTTAGTTGAATTTTTTGTCACATTCTTTGTAACAGATTCCGCTTTCTTTTGAGTAAAGCTAGCGGCTTCAAAATGCTTAAAACCTTCGGATGATACTTGCTCGTTCTCCAAAGGATAACTAACATTAAATTTTGTTCCTAAAGACGTATCATTATCGGTAGCTTTAACGGGTGAAAATTCCGGTGACAGAATAGTTTCCGGTTCGCTAGTTTTCGATAGACTTCGATCTTGACTTACTTGACTTAAATTTAAAAGAGATTTTGACCGTGAAAAATGTTCGCTCCGCTCGAAACTTGTTTTAGGTGTAGAAGATGCTTGGGTAAAAGTACTATTTTTTAATGTACTTGAATTATCCTTAAAGACATTTGCTACGGTTTGTGAATCGACAACAATCGGTAATTCGGGCGGGGGCGCAACTGGATGAAGCATACTTACACACTATATAAGCCAACAAACAGTCTTTAAAGCAAGCTAAAGAACAGTTAATAAATAAATTAGAAGCATATTAATAAACTTCCAACTCTAGCCTTCTACTTAGCCTGCGAGCAGATTCCGCCTAAAAAAGGACACGTTTCGGAAAGAAATTAGTTAAGAAAAACTTACTTGTAATTTTTCCGACGTGTCCTTGACGTTAAAAATATCCTCTGCCTTCTGCAGCGATAATGGACGAAAGCGACTATAAATTATTCAAAATCATTACGTCCAGGGTTACGAGATGGGTCATTTGACAAGAATCCGAAGATAAATATGGCTAAAAACAACCCAACAACAATATAAACAGCGATTTTTAAAGTCAACATAGCAATTTCTCCAGGGTGTTAATTGAAAAAGTTATTTTTAGTATCTGCTTTTGCAGAAAAGTTAACTTCTTTATATTACCCAAAATAGCTCCATTTTTGGAGGATATAAAAGATAGATACCCATGTTCTATTTTTTATACTCGAATTTTATGCGCTTAAGTAGACGGGTTATTTTTTCGACGCTCACTTCTACCAATATGTTTCAACTAGTAGGGCATGAGGTGATGGGGAGAGTCGGGGATAAGGAGACAAGGGGAAAATAACTTTTAACTCCTAACTTTTAACTACTAACTCCTAACTCCTAACTGGTAAGTGGTCGTTGGTAACTGATTGCTCTGCAATACGGCTTTTAACAACTTTTGCCGGGGTGCCGACGGCTATGGAGTAAGGGGGGATATCTTTTGTTACTACTGAGCCAGCACCGATAACGCTACCTCTGCCGATGGTTACTCCATCTGTTACCGTTACACCATGTCCGAGCCAACAGTCATCTTCAATGACAATTCCTTTACGAGTAATACCTTGTCTGGCAATATATTGAATTGGATCTACAAAATTATGGTTATTAGCAAATATTCCGCAATGTGCTGCAATTAAACAACCTTTACCTATTTTAATATTTCCAGGACCGGCAATACAAACATAAGGACCAATAAATGTCTCTTCTTCAATTTTTAAATGAGTATCGTTCAATGCTCTAATATCAACACCTTGTTGAATTTGTACTCCATCACCAATAGAAATATTATTCTTGGGATTTCCGATCGCGTTTATATTTGCTCCTCGTAAAATTTGCGCTCTATTGCCAATTTCTATACAAGGAGTATTAATAAACTCAACGCTATCCTGTAGATAAACTCCTTTACCCAATTTTGCAAAGATACTGCGATAAAAGAAAGTTCGTAAGTTGGAACCGATCGCTTTGGTGGGAATATTACCTAAGAGCAGAGTTAAAACTGTTTCCTGTAAACGTTTCCACTTTGATACACCTTTTTTACTATTCATAATTATATTTCCCAAAAGAAACATGAAAATTTATTAAGCGATTTTAGATTCTAGATTTGAGTAAAGGATGCGTTTGTTTAAGTTTAACCTCTTCAAATACAACGTCGAGGCATTTTTAGATTTTAAATAAATAGCTTCTCTAATATGGAGATTAAAATTAAAAATTATCACCAACTTCAAAATAAAAGGCTTATTTTTAATCTAGTATTCATTAATACTTAGCTAGGGGGAAAACATCTCCCCCCAACTTTCCCCACAATCCCTGCATCCAAAATTGAGCAGCGATATAGATAATTTCAGACGGGATTAGCTGACATCATTTCTAAATCATTGGGGTTTATAGAATCTTCAGGAAGACGACTTTTAATAACTCGGGCTGGCGCTCCAACAGCGATTGAATAAGGAGGAATATCTTTTGTGACTACAGATCCAGCACCTATGACGCTACCTTTTCCAATAGTTATTCCATCTATTACCGTTACAGCGTGTCCCAACCAGCAGTCATCTCCGATAGTAATTCCTTTACAGGTAACTCCTTGATCGGCAATATATTTTAGTGGATCTGCATAGTTATGATTATTAGCAAATATTCCACTGTGTGCTGCAATTAAACAACGTTTACCAATTTTGACATTTCCCGGCCCTGCAATACAACTACCAACACCAATAAATGTACCTTTATCTATATATATATGAGTATTGTCTAAAGCTCCAATATCTACGTTGCGTTCAACAGCAACTCCTTCTTCTAAAGTAATTTTATTATTTTCATGTCCTAAAGCATCTACACGAACTCCTTTGAAAAGATGCACTCCATCGCCAATTTCTACGTTATAAGCACCGAGTAATTCAACACCATTCTGTATATAGATTGACTTACCCATGCGACTAAATAAACTTCTATATATTAGCTTTCTTAACTTCGGACCTAAAGCAATCGCAGGTAAGTCTCCTATCAAACCAGTAATCAAAACTTCCTGCAATCGGTTTAATTTTGAAGTAGATTTTGTCATGTTTAATGCCCTTTGATTGTGTTTGTATTTTAAATAAAATTCCGGTTAAATTTGAACTTATTTACTAGCTTGATAATTTCATCTATACTAATTCATTTATATTCATTAGATCATAAATAATGAGTTTTTTTTGATCAAAAATTGACCTGCTAATATATATAGATATTATTCAAAGAAATATGTTCATTTAAAACTTTAAACATTATCTAAATTTCAAATCTATAAAGATACCTAATAGGTTCTGTATATCTATTCTTTTATCTATTAAAAAACCCGTATATAGCGTTTACTAAGCAATTGAAGTACAGCGATTACCTCACCCCGATAAAGCTGTGCTTTACCTCCCTCTCCTGGTGGAAAAAGAGGGGTTGGGGGTGAGGTTTTGAGATGTACCTCAATAGACTGATAAACGCTATATTTAGTTTAATTAAGATAAGATGAAGAAAGTAAATAAAATATTTGAAAAAGTTAGCGCACGCTACGCTAATAAAAGTATGTTTTAATATAAATGTATCACCCCTGTAATAAGTTAATAACAAGACTTATAGTTTTTTATATGAAAAAGTTAGACGCAAATCATTAAAATCAGCTTTAATACAGCCTGCTTTAGATAAAATGCTCGCATTTTAATTTTGTCTTGTTTGTTATGACATCATTTTTAATCAATATTTTCTATATTTACGTATAGCATATATCTTTTGTCGAAACAAAATAATCAATTTTACTTTAAGCTAATCGCTAATTTATAAAGTTTTGATTAAGTAGCCAACAATTATACCTACGTATCTTGAAATACACGCAAAATAAATCATTTTTTTATAAATCCAGGACAAAAAACTTTATTTATCAAAAAGTGGCAGCCTTGAAAAGTAGCTGTAATTCCAATTGGTAAAATTTTCGTCATCTTGCTAGATGTTACACAAACGCGCTATCTGTAGCAAAAACTTTTTATGCATAAAGCAGTAAGCTACAGATAGCGCGTTCTTTTTTTACGTACTTCCAAATTCCTACAATCGGATTTCGGTGCAGAATTTTTTCGAGTAGCGGGCGCTCTTAACTCAAAAAACGAGCGCGATACACCGGGGCGTTTCAGCTAAGCCGATCGCCAAACACTTTTTCTATTCTATATTCGCTTTCCCATTAGAATAGGTTTTCCGAATCGCGTTGAAGAGTCGTTAAACTTCCACTGGATAACGTTGCATCATTTGATACTTTTTTCTCCAAGCTTGAGGAGGAATGTCATGATGTTGGCGAAATTGCCGGGAAAAATGACAGGCATTTTGATAGCCGACATTAGTAGCAATTTCTTCTATATTCTGACTGGTATTCTTCAGTAAATAACGCGCAGCAGCCATACGACGTTTAACAATCCAGCTATTAACCGTTTCTCCAGTTATTTTCGCAACTCTATTAGTTAAGTAAGCTGCCGAATAACCAACTGCTTGAGCTACATCACTCAAGGTAATTCCCTTTTGATAGTTAGCTTCGATATAATCAAATACTTCTTTCAACTGAGGCACAATAGGAAAAATTGACTTTTCTTGACTCGATGCCGCAGTTTCATTTAGTCGCGATGGTGACGTACTATTATAGTTGGCATAACAATAACGAAGGAAAGCCTGCTTTTTCTCCAGTCGAGTGGCGATCGCCTTTAATAATTGTTCGACTGAAGCGGGTTTAGTAATATAGTCATCAGCACCAGTCTCCATACCTTTGCGAAAATCTTCTTGAGAACCTTTGCCAGTCAGAAAAATAAATGGAATTACTGCTGTAAGCGGATTTTGACGCAATTGCCTTAAAACGGTGAACCCATCAACATCGGGCATTAATACATCACAAATGACTAAATCGGGTAAATTAGAAACAGCTTGTTGAATACCCGTAGTACCATTCGAGGCACTTATGATCTCAAAGCCTTCGCTCTCAAGCCCATCTAAATACATATTACGGGTACGAGCATCGTCTTCAATTACTAAGATTTTTTTTGGAACAACGTTAATCATGATTAATTACTGTAAAGATTGAGTTTTGGAATTTAATGCCGAGCTAACAAGGATGTAAAATTTTTCTTGGTTATATGGTTAATTGACTATAAAAAAAGATTCGATTTTGATAACGTATATTATGATTAAAATTTAATTATTGACGGATGGTACTTTTAGCGTAAAAATCGTTCCTACACCAACCTCACTTGACAGCGAAATTTCACATCCATGTAAATCTGCCAGAGTTTTCACAATCGACAAACCTAGCCCGGTACCGGGTATACTATCAATGTTGCTGCCTCGATAAAATGGTTCAAATATCTGCTGTTGATCTACTACTGGAATCCCGATTCCTTTATCTTTGATTTTGAAAGTCACATCATCTTCTCCACATATAAGTTCTAAAGCGACAGCATTACTAGATACCGAATATTTAACGGCATTAGAAATTAAATTAGTTAAAATGTGATGTAATAATTTTGGATCTACACACCGAGTCGAACATTCACCTTCACTTACGAAGTTAATTGCTTTTTGCTTGCCTCCTGCCAAATAAATCTGTGCTATGATATCTCTACAAAATTGCTTGAGATCGAGTTGTCTCGGTTCGCACTTCAATGTATCTGCTTCAGCTTTACCAAATAATAAAATTTCATCAAGTAGTTCGCTGATTTGCTCTACAGCATCTTGAATTAAGTCAAGATAGGAGCGATTTTTCTCTTCACTCCACTGATGAATATTGCGTCTGAGCAAGTCAGATGAGAAAGAAACAACGTTGAGTGGAGTACGAAATTGATGACAAAGCATTGAAACAAAGCGCTTTCTGAGTTCACTTAACCTTCTTGCTTGTTCTAATGTTTGACAAAGCTCCGATTGGGCTTGCTTATAGTCGGTAATATCAATTGCCGTAATCATCTCCACTTCTTTCCCTGCAAAGTCAAGCACTCCATCAAGTCGCTCTAAGGTACAAGCTAACCAGCGAGAAAAACCTTGTTTAGTGCGAATCTGCATTTCTTGGTACTGGCAAGTAGTAGCTCCATCTTGCTTGCGTACCTGTCTGTGCTGTCTTTTTTGAACTATTTGCTCAAATTTGAATTTGTTATGAGTCAGTTCTTTGATTGAATAGCCAGTTAGCATTTCCGCTGCTCGGTTGGCATAACAAACATAACTATCGTGAATCAAAATAATCCCAGCTTCCGTATTCTGGGCTAAAGTACGAAATCTCGCTTCATTTCGCTTTAGTGCTTCTTCGCTTCGTCTTGATTCTGTAATATCCCAGATACTCCACACTCTACCAATAATATTGTCATTGAGTTTATAAGGCTCGGAATAGTGTGCAAATATTCTTCCATCTTTTAACTTTAATAAATTATAGGTTTCTGAATCAGACTTTGAAGGTAATTCCCAAATATGCGAACGAAACACCTCTACATCTTGAATTTGACTCTCAAAAAAATCTTTAACTTCACTACGGTTTCTTGATATCCTCAGCTCCGGTGGAAGATTCCATAAATCTATGAACTTTTGATTGTAATAAAGTATCTCTCCATCAAAGTTGATCGCAAGTATGCCATTAGCAGTAGATTCTAAGGTTGAAGTTAGCAAGGAAATAGAATTTTTTAAATCATCATCTGTTTTCTCATATTCAACAATTCTTTGTTCCAAACCATCTCTAATGTTTGGAGATTCTACTAATTGTGCCTGCGAAGCGCGGGGGAGGTACTCGCGATTATCTTTGCAAGCATACACGCAACATACTTGCTTATTTTCCAATTCCTCCAAAATAAGAGAGATTTTTACACGAAACACTTTGCCTGCTTTATCTCGATAGCAAGTTTCAAAGCCGATCGAACCTTGCTGCTTAAGTAATTCCCATTGCTGTAACCATTTTTCCCATTCCCAATTAACATCTACTTCTCGTAACCTCATCCCAAGTATTTCATCTGGGGAATATCCAACAAGCGAACAAGTTGCATTATTAACGTAGATAAATTGACCATTTTCTTCTACGCAAAAGACAGCATCTTTTGAATGATTAATTAGTATTTGGGCTAATTTCAACTCTTCTTGCAGTTCTAATCTGATTTTAGAGTTGGGTTCGATAATCATAATAAAGTATATGCTCCGCTATGCTGGTTGAGTCGTTCAAAGGTTCGAGCTATATTGCAACCCCGAATTGTAATAAGTTCCAAGTTACCGCTTTTAATCACTTCTAACCCTGATAAGCATTTTTGCCTATCGTTAAGAGCAGAAAAGTTACTTGGCGATAAACTTGGCTTATACCTTTGCTTCAAACAACTTATCAAAAATTTGTAAAAATTCGTATAATTTAACAATAAATTTCATATTTCCTTTACAAAAATCCTTCCATGATGGTCTAAGTATCATCTACAACCTCGTTTTTCATTGATAAAAGATTTTTACTATCATAAAAACAAGTTTCTGAACTGGGATGTTAATAAATGCATGAATCGCGATCGAGCAACTATCCAAAAATTATTCTGATGTAATCCGATTGAATATTTAAAAGCTGCACCTAGCTGAAACCATTTTCGATAGATATAAAATTAGATGTTATCAATTAGTTGTATTATTTCCTTGCTTTATCTAGCTTAAAGCATAAATAATTTTAGTTGGTTCTTCAGGCTTAATAACTACTTAGATAAAGAGCATCTTTACATAACCAATATACTTGTATAAATTTTAATTTTAAAATAAATTTTATAGTTAATTTCCCTAATGATTTGCGAATAGAAAGAAATAATTGCAGCTTAATAAGACCAAATTACTACTGAATCAAATTTATTTTACTTAATTTATTTTCTCATTATTCTTTCAAGATTTAACTATAAATTTTACTTGGGCTACATCTGCCACAAGATATACTTGCAAATGGCTAAAAAGTGACAAAATCTATATCTGCATCTATCTTTAGATGTATATTAATATTTGTTGCTAATTATTTTGATTGCAGATTGAGCTTGATGATTTCAGGCATAATTTGAGGTATTGCCTATACTGAAATGTAACTTACAAGTATAAGTATATAAACGTAAGCGACTACTGTATAAATATTTTATATATTTGGGGATATATCCGCTAAAAGCCCGATAATTCCATAAAAAAATACTTTTTGACCGAAGTAAATCAATGCAATTACCCAAAATTATCGTATGTTTTGTTACTCGGCTTATGGGTTAGATTAATTTCAAATGTAAAGAAAAGCAAAAGAATAGGCAATGGGATCAAAAGATTTTTCATTGCAGCAACCTATAAGATTTGTGTACGCTTGTTTTCATAAGCACAGAGTCTTGGTTGTTTTGCTTCTATAGTTAAATTTTTCTACTGACGGTAAAAGTGGTAATTAACCATTCCCGGTGTTTGTAAGGCTGGGTGTGAAGTTATAAGGAAGCATAACCATAGATTTCGGGTGCCATTGAAAGCGCATCCGAGAAGCTGTGAATATTAAGTACTTAGGTACACCCAACCCTAGTTCAGGAAGCGTATATTAAATAATGGTTCAAAATTTTACTAAAAGAGTTTCTTCTGCGAGCGTAGAACAGAAAGAAGCTCTTAGGCAGAGTTATGCACAAGCGAAAATAAGCAAGCCTACTGAAGAAAGCAACGAGAATACGACTGTTGCTGAGGCAGTAGCGCAAATGTGCGAAAACTTAGGCATAAAATCGGCCTACGGAGTTTCCGGAGGTGCGATGGCATCACTTTGGGGCGCTTTATCCAACAGTGATATTGATGTATTAAATTTCCGTCATGAGGCTGGAGCGGCGTTTGCTGCTACGGAAGGTTATTTTGCTAGCGGTAATCCTACCGTGGTGTTTACCACAGCAGGACCTGGTATAACGAATGCTTTAACCGGATTATTTGCTGCGCGTGGCGAAGGTGCAAAAGTGATTTTGCTGTCAGCTTGCACCTCAGCAGCGCAACGGGGACGGTGGGCGATTCAGGAAACCAGTACCGACACTTTACCCAGCAGTGGTATTTTCACCACGGGTACGATGTTCAATTATGCTAGCACAGTGGAATCTGCCGCTCAATTGCCGCAAATATTTCGTAAACTTGCTTTGGGACTTTCTCAACCTGGTGGGTATGTTGCTCATATAACGATACCTACAGCCGTACAAAATATGAGTATGGACCAGACTCAATTACCAGAGAAAGGCGTTAGCTGTTCTTTGGTAACGTCGAGTTCGGAAGTAGTTGCGAATGCAGCCAAGTTGCTTTCGCAAGGTACATTTGCCATTTGGTTGGGATTTGGTGCCCGTGGTGCGGCTTCGGAAATTCGTCAGCTTGCGGAAAAAACTGGAGCAGCAGTAATGTGTTCTCCTCGCGGTAAAGGAATTTTCCCAGAAAACCATCCTCAGTTTATTGGGGTAACTGGTTTAGGGGGTCATGGTTCTGTGATGACATATATGCAAGAGCAGGCTCCCATCCGCACTTTAGTATTGGGAAGTCGTCTGAGCGAACCGACTTCATTTTGGAATCAAGAAATGGTTCCTTCGAGAGGTTTCATCCATGTCGATATAGATCCTAATGTGCCGGGAGTTGCCTATCCTCATGCTGAAACTTTAGGAATTCAGTCTGATGTTCAAGCCTTTGTTTTGCAGTTGCTAAGTATTTTAGAAGCTGACGAAAAGTCACAGTTGCAGATCAAAACATCTCAACCTTCATCATTACCTAAGCCGGAACGTATTACGGTTGAACCCGGACAAGAATCACCCATCAGACCAGAAATTTTGATGGAAGCGATTCAAAAGGTAATTGTTGATGGAAGCGATGCGGTGGTTATGGCTGAGTGCGGTAACTCTTTTACTTGGTCAACAAATCTTTTGCAATTTAACCAAGCGAATCGCTATCGAGTCAGCACTGGAGTGGGTGCAATGGGACACGCTGTAACTGGTGTTGTTGGTGCGGCGAGCGCTAGAAATGGTAAAGCCGTAGCCATTGTAGGAGACGGAGCTATGTTGATGAACAACGAAATCAGCACGGCAGTTAAGTATCAAATACCCGCAATTTGGATTGTCCTCAACGATGCTCGTTACAATATGTGCCATCAAGGCATGAAAATGTTAGGTATGACGGGCGCAGATGCAACCATCCCAGAGACAGATTTTCAAATGATCGCGCGGGCAATGGGAGCCGAAGGAATTCGCGTTACTAAAGAATCTGAAATTACGGCAGCGCTAAAACAGGCGATCGCCGCAAATGGCCCAGTAATAATCGATGTTCTGATCGATCCAGATAGACCTGCTCCTTCCAAAGGACGCAATAAAGGTCTGGCTTGTCAAGGAGTTAAATCGACTTCCGAAAAGAAACCCAAAGCAGCATCATTTCCAAATATTTAAGTTGTAGAGACGTAGCAGTGCTACGTCTTTACAGAAGTTAAAAGTTAGGAGTTAAGAATTAAGAATTAAGAGTTTTGACAACTAACCTTTATTGCATTAATTTAATTTTATTTAGTAGGAGCAGGTAGATTGAATCTTTTTGATAATGTAACAGAAATGGGTCACGAGCAAGTATTGTTTTGTAACGGTAAAGACCCAGATATTAAAGCAATAATTGCTATTCACGATACAAGTTTAGGTCCAGCGATGGGAGCAACAAGAATGTTGCCTTATGTATCCGAAGAAGCTGCTTTAAAAGATGCTTTACGTTTGAGTCGGGGTATGACTTATAAAGCTGCCTGTGCCAACATTCCTGTTGGTGGTGGTAAAGCTGTAATTATTGGCAATCCCGCACATAAAACTGACGAACTTTTGTATGCTTACGGGCGTTTTGTTAACAGCTTGAACGGACGTTTTATTACGGGTCAAGATGTCAACATGACCCCGGAAGATGTCCGAAAAATTAGTCGAGAAACTAATCACGTTGTAGGTGTTGAAGAACA
Organism: Calothrix sp. CCY 0018; assembly: GCF_963920925.1. Classification (NCBI taxonomy): domain Bacteria; kingdom Bacillati; phylum Cyanobacteriota; class Cyanophyceae; order Nostocales; family Calotrichaceae; genus Calothrix; species Calothrix sp. CCY 0018. The sequence goes on from NZ_CAWUDI010000054.1 coordinate 23,881, forward strand.
ATCCGGAGGACCGGCACCTGTAACTGGATGGGGAGTATTTTTAGGTTTGAAAGCGGCTGTTGAATTTCGGTTAAAAACTTCCGATTTAACAGGACTGAAAGTAGCAGTTCAAGGATTAGGAAATGTTGGTACAAACCTTTGCCGTCATTTACATGAGAATGGTGCAAAGCTTTTTGTTACCGATATTAATAAAGAGAGAACAGAAGAAATCAAGCGTCTGTTTGGTGCGACTATAGTTGAACCCTCAGAAATTTACGGACTTGATGTAGATGTATTTTCTCCCTGTGCTTTAGGTGGAATTCTGTCGAGCGAGACAATTCCGCAAATTAAAGCAAGCGTAATTGCTGGTTGTGCCAACAATCAGTTAGGTGAAGAAAAAGCAGACGGAATGATGCTTGTAGAAAAAGGCATTTTGTATGCACCCGATTATGTAATTAATGCCGGGGGATTAATCAACGTTTATAACGAAATGATTGGTTATAACGAAGAAAAAGCCTTTAAGCAAGTTAGAAATATTTATAATACCTTGCATGAGATTTTTGACCGAGCCGAGAAACAGCAAATTACCACAGATGCAGCTTCCAAGCAGTTAGCAGAAGAAAGAATTGCCAACGCTAAAAATCTCAAAAAAGTTTTATCTACAACTGTATCCACTAACGGTAAACATTAAATAACTGATAACTGTTAACTGATAACTGTAAAAGGGTGACAATGGAAAAAAATACGTTTGCAACATCGGCTTATATTCAAACTTCACCAAAAACAGCTTTTGACTATCTTTGTAGTTTGAAGAATTTGGATGAATGGACGCTGTTTAGCCGCATGAAAGAAAAGATTGATGAAGATACCTGGAGAGGAACAGCTTCTGGGTATCATGAAGACCTTTTCTATCACGTTAAAAAGCTAGAAAATCCTAAGTTTTATGGGATTGAATGGCACTGTGGATTGGAATATCAAAAGTATTACCAAGTTTATCCAGTATTGCTTTTCCCTACCGATTATATAGAACCGGGAACTGACGAAAAAGGCGTATATTTCCACTGGTTAAGTTTTGTCGATCCAAAACGACAAACTGGAATGATTATGCAAGGTATTCATACAGTACATACTTCTGAATGTCGTTCTCTTAAAGCAAATTTAGAACGTAAAGAAGGTCTTACTAGTGCTGCAAAAGGAAGGCACTTTGTAGATACCGATACTATATATGTTGATGCTCCAATTGAGATGGGGATCGAATTTTTGCAAGACTTGCGGAATATGGATGAATGGGCGCATTTGCTCAGACCAAATGGTAATATTTCCGAATCAGAGGGAGAATTTATCGATGAATATAATCAGAAAGTCAAAGCAAGAATAGAGTTACACACTTTGAGTAAATACTATTTGCTCGAACAAGAATTCTACTATCCAGAACACGAATATTATCAGCGAACTCCTATGCTTTTAATACCAGCTTCTTATGCATTTGCTGACCCTGAAGCACGAGGTTTTATTATGCATAGAATCAGTTTCTGGAAAGCTGATAAATCTGAGATTCATGGTAAGCTGCAAATTGAAGACTTAGGGGCTGAAAGCATGAACATTAAGCGGATGCTCGAAAGCAAGGCTGGTAATATGGAAAGCTTTAATAGAGGGATGAGTTATATTCCGCAATAGGATTTTGACAACGGATGCGTTTATTTTAACAACGGATGCGTTTCTTTTAGATTTTGGATTGGAATCTTTTTTAAGAGTTTCTGTATCGAAAAAATCTAAAATTTAAAGCTACTAAAATCTTTGAGAATACCACTAGTACGATTCATTCCAAATCTAACAAATCCGGATTTTCAACATTTTAAATTTTCCAAATACTCTTACCGGGGTGCTTACTACTAGTTTTTATAGGTAATCGGAATTTACCCGTATAACCTCCCTTGTGTAAGGGAGGTTAGGGTAATTTGAGCCGGATAAAAGCGTAAATTCCAAATAATCTTAAGCACAAATAACTTATTTTTTATAAATGACAGCACAGCTACTCACAAACACATCTTTTGAAATAATCGCTGACAATCTTGATAATCCGAAAGGATTGACATTTGCTCCCGATGGCAGTCTGTATATTACAGAAGCCGGAACTGGTGGAAATGGGCCGTCAATTCCTGCTCCTAGCGGTCAGGGAAATTTACATTACGGTCGCAGTGGTGCTATTAGCAAAATTGAAAATGGCACCGTTCGACGTATATTGACAGGATTACCTTCCGTGGCATTCCCCGATGGTTCGGGTGCTGCTGGTCCTCACGATATCAAGTTTGATGCAGATGGAAAAGCTTATGTTCTATTAGGTTATGCAGCTAATCCAGCTTTTCGCGAATCTCTTGGCGATAATAATTTAGGAACAATTATTACTTTAGATTTGAGTAATAATACTTGGTCAAGTATAGCAGATATCACCAATTGTGAAGTTATTAAAAAGATTGTATTAAAGGACAGTGAAGTTGCTAGTAACCCCTTGTCTTTATACGTAGATGGTAATAGATTGGTAATAGTTGATGCGGGCGCAAACAGTCTCTTCAGCATAAATACTGACGGCAGTAATTTAGAGTTAATTGCTGCGATTCCCGAACGGATATTAACTAATCCAATATTACCCGGTGCTAAATCGGAAAATTTTGACCGGGGGCACGTACCAGCACCTGGTGCTTATCATCAAGCACCACCATCCCAAATGTCGATTCAATCGGTACCTACGGATGTTGTCAAAGGTGCGGATGGTGCTTACTACGTTTGCGAATTTAGTGGCTTTCCTTTCCCTGAAGGTGAAGCAAGAATCTATAAAACTAGTGTGAACGGCGAGTTAGAAGTTTTCGCTTCGGGATTCACACAATTAATAGATATGACCTTTGATGCTGAGGGAAATTTGTATGTTTTGCAACATATGAATCAGTCTGGATGGAAAGGAAAACCAGATGGAGCATTAATTAAAATTGCTCCTAACAGCGAACGTACAATGCTCATGGAGGGTAATGGATTAGAAATGCCCTCCGCTCTCACAATAGGTCCCGATGGTGCTTTTTATATCATCAATCGAGGCGGTCGTCCGGGAATCGGACAGATTATCAGAGTTGAGAATCATAAAAATATTTCCCATTCTTATATCTAGCAGCGCGTTATGGATTGCCAATAACGCAAGCTATGTAAGTGGAAAATAAGCTTCAAGCCAACAATATGCTTGATATTCATATCCCAATAATCGGGGCTGTTCTTCAAAGAACCGCATTTATTCCATAAACTACTAATCAATTTCACAAACTATGAAATTCAAGTCAATTGCTTTAACGCTTTTCACGGCAAGTATTGTTTCCATTTTAGGAACGACAGCAGCACAAGCAGCTTCGCTCTCTGTACTAGCTGATGGATTAGACAATCCTCGTAACTTTGATTTTGACACCGAGGGAAATATTTATCTAACAACTAGCGGAAAAGGTGGAACTGGAGAAGATGGAAGATGCGTTCCATCACCTAGCTCGCAGTTTATTCCTTTGTGTGCGGGTAACACTGGTTCCTTGCTTAAAATCGGTACCGATGGTAGCACTTCAACAGTAATTCCAGATTTGGCATCCTTAGCTTTGACTCCCTTCGGAGAACAAGCAGCAGGCCCTGCTGACTTCAAATTTGACAGTAAAGGAAACGCCTACCTATTGATGGGTTACGCTGGCAACCCTGCTACTAGTGGAGATATTTTACAAAGTCCTACACTTGGAAAATTATTTGAAGTTGATCTAGTAAATGGTGCGTTAGGAAGAGAAGTTGCTGACTTTGCTCAGTACGAAGTAGAAAACAATCCCGATGGTAGTGACCTTATTACCAATCCTTACGCAATGACGATTAAGGATAATACAGCTTTTGTAGTTGATGGTGGTGCGAACGTAATTTGGAAGACAGCGCTCGATAAAGGTGGAATTGAGAAAGTAGCGGCATTCCCCATCCTACCTGTCGATCAAAGCGAACTTGAATTTCCTAGCTTTGAACCCCCTGGTGAAATTCCAGATGGAGAACAACCATCCGATGCACCTGGATTACCAGCAATCAACGGTCAAGGTGGCGACACGGAAGCACCAAGCGGTCCCCCAGAAGGAGAAGAAGCAAGTCAAGATTTTCCGATTACATTCCAATCAGTACCTACAGGAATTACCCAGTCTCCCAATGGTGATTTTACGGTAGCTGAATACTCTTACTTCCCCTATCCAGAAGGTAGAGCGCGTCTATATTCAGTTGACGATGATTTGAATATAAACGAGAAATATACCAACGGTGGTGACGGCTTTACTCAGCTAACTGGTACCGCATACGACGAAGATGGCTCCTTGTACGTATTGCAACACATGAACACCTCCGAGTGGAAGAATATTCTTCAAGGTGGTGAAGTAATCGGCGATATCAGCAGTTCGATTATCAAAGTTGCTGCCGATGGTACTCGCGAAACCATCTGGAACGGTAACGGTTTAGAAGCTGCTTCCGGTTTGACTTACCGTGACGGTGCTTTATACACAGCAAACCGCGCACGTTTAGCAGATGTAGGTCAATTAGTCAAGATTGACTTAGGTAAAGGTGGTGACAAACCTACTAAAGTTCCCGAACCTGCTTCCATACTTGGTTTGTTAGGAGTTGCTGCTGCTGGTGCGGCTTCCAAATACAGCAAGCGCAAGCGTCAGGAAGAGAAGCTAGAAGAAATTTTGGACAAGGTGGAAGTTCTTTAACAGTTAGCAGTTATCTGCAAATGAAAACTATAACTCAATACTTAGAACTATCCAAGTAAAAAAACAGCAAGTTGCTGTTTGATGAATTTAATCAGCAGCAACTCACTGTAAGAGTTCCAGGTCTTGACCTGGAAACAATAGCTAATCAAGAGTATAACTAGCCTTCTCAGGAAAATCAACTATGAAACTTGTAAAAAATGTATCATTAGCGCTTGCTAGTGCGGGATTTATGGTTTTGGCGGCGACTGCCGAAGCTAAAGCAATCAACCTTACATACGAAAATTCAATTGGTTCGCCGGGATTCGGTCCGGGAGAGCTTTTTGTTCCCCAAGGTGTTGCACAGAGCAATGCAGATGGAAACGTTTACGTAAGTAACGGTCGCGGTTTTGACCCTAGCCCAGGAGGAGCTGGATTTCTTCCTAATGTTGGTAACAGAGTTGACGTATTCAGCCCTGACGGTACCTATTTGAAGGCGATCGGAACTGGGGTTCAAGGTAAAGGAGCCGGTATAGACGAACCAGGAGATTTGAAATTCGATCCTATTAGCGGCAATTTATACGTAGCTGACGTTTTTAACAGCGAAATCGACGTATATAACCCACAAAATGGGGAATTCGTTACTTCTTTCGGTTCATTCAGCGGTCAAGGACCTGGCGATATCTTCTTCGGTCCGGGCGGTATTGATTTTGACAAAGAAGGAAATTTACACGTAACCGATTTCAGTGCTGATGAAGTAAAGGTTTACGGTAGAGATGGCTCATTAGTTAAAACCTATGGCAGCTTGGGTACCGAACCAGGACAGTTTGATGGCCCTGCTGGTTTAGCTATATCTCAAAATACTGGCAATATTTACATTAACGACCAGTTTAATAACCGGATTCAGGTACTTGATTCGGAAGAGAACTTCCTTTATGCCTTTGGTACTGAAGGAACCGAACCCGGACAATTCAACGAGCCAATCGGTATCGATGTGGATGAATTCGATAATATCTACGTAGCTGACTCGCAAAATAACCGCGTTCAGGTATTTGACAAAGACGGTAATTTCTTAACTGTATTTGGTGAACCTGTAGAAAATCCCGGACCTCCCGCACCCGGAGAACTACCTTTTTCCACTAACCCTGCTGACTTAGAACCAGGTAAGTTTAACTGGAGTGGTGGCTTAAGCTACAACGATGGCAAAGTTTTTGTAGGTGATTTCTTTACTGGTCGCGTACAGGTATTGAATGTTGAAGGTAGAGATGCTGCGAAGAAAGTACCTGAACCTACAACTTTATTAGGTTTAGGTGTATTTGCACTTGGTGCTGCTGCTACTAAGTTGAAGAAAAATAAGCAATCTGCTTAACAAGCATTTTTACTTAATTCTCGTTCCCAGTCTCAGGCTGGGAACGCGCCCATATACGTCTTAATTTATGAAATTAATTAAAAAAGTATCAGTAGCGGTTGCGAGTGCGGGATTTATGGTTTTGGCAGCCACCGCCGAAGCTAAAGCAGTAAGCCTAACATACGATAGCCAAATTGGTTCGCCGGGATTCGCTCCGGGAGAGCTTTTTGTTCCCCAGGGTGTAACCGTACAGGACGAAACTGGAAACGTTTATGTATCTAACGGTCGTGGTCTTAATCCCGATGGTTCTTTTAATCCAGACCTTGGTAATAAAGTAGAAATATATAATCCTAGTGGTGAATATATTGGCGCGGTTGGTAGCGGTGGAACCGGGCCAGGAGAGTTCGACGAACCTTCAGCTTTAGAATTTAGTCCTAAAAACGGAAACCTTTATGTAGGTGACGTTTTTAACAACCGTATAAATGTATATGATTCAAAAGGTAACTTTTTAAATACCTTTGGTGAAGGTTTATTCGGCGGTCTTATCGAAGGTAGAGCCTTCTTCGGACCTTCTGGAATCACATTTGACGAAGTTGGTAATGTCTACATAGGAGATTTCAGTAACGACCGAATTCTCAAATTTACCGAAGATGGCGAGTTACTTGGCAGCATTGGTAGTGCTGGCACCGAACCAGGGCAATTTCAAGGACCGGCGGGTGTAAGAATATCTCCAACCACCGGAAACTTCTTTGTTACCGACCAGTTTAATAACCGCGTTCAAGTACTTTCCCCTGAAGGAGAAGCTCTTTTAGTCTTTGGGGAACAAGGCATCGGAGATGGGCAGTTTAATCAGCCAATTGGTGTTGAAGTTGATGCTGATGAGAATATTTATGTAGCTGACTCGATCAACAGCCGCGTACAGGTATTTGATAGAGAAGGTAATTTCTTAACAGCATACGGCGAACCTGCTCTGAATGAAGAAGGTCAACCCGTTCCTCCTCCTCAGCTTGGCGAACCTCCTTTCGGCGACCCCTTAGACCTTACACCAGGTAGATTTAACTGGACGGCAGGTACATCACTCAATGATGGCAAGCTTTATGTAGGTGACTTTTTCCAAGGTCGCGTACAGGTGTTGGATATAGAACGGCACAAAGGTGCAACCAAAGTTCCCGAACCTGCTTCCTTATTAGGTTTAGGTGTGTTCGTACTTGGCGCTGCTATGACCAAGTTTAAAAAGGATAAGCAACAATCTGCTTAACAAGCATTTTTACTTAATTTTCGTTCCCAGTCTCAGGCTGGGAACGCCTAAAAGCTCTGCCTTCCTACATCGTCAAAAATATTATTTCTTAATAGAATCGCAAATATTTTTGCAATCTTCATAAAAGAGTTCTATAGCAACGATAAAATATTGTTAAAAGCAACACAATTACTTAATTAATTAGACTTACGTATTTGATTGTAAATAGTAACTAAAAGTCACTGTATTAGGGTAATGACTTAGCGAAATCGCAATCTTGGAAATATCGGCTGAAAGTCAGCGATCGCATAAAGCTTCTTATAAATCCTATTCAAACTTTTATAGATGAAACAGATGAAGGACTATGCAGAAACTACCAAGAAGCAACTATATATAAACGAAGAAACATATAACAAAATGACACTTGCGACAAATTATATAGAAACACAAAATATTACTGCTGAAGATTTACTTTACCGTTGGGTATCGCGACAAGTCAAGACTGAAGCTCTCGATTGGTTAGATAAAAAGCGACAGCAGATTAACGATGGTGCGGCACCTTTTCTATTTTTTACTGCCTTTAGTGCAGTACCTCGTTATACAGAAAAAAACGAAATACAGCCGACGGTAGAAGAATTAGAATCAGCCTTGAATGTATGCAATGATTGGTATCCTGCTAATTGGACTATAGATCAAGCGGCTCGAATATTACTGGTATTAAGTTTACCATCAAATGATGCAGATAAATATATACGCACATTAGATCGAGTATTTGCATCTGCCGACGTTAGGGAATTAGTAGCGCTATATCAAGCATTACCGCTGCTTCCTTATCCAGAAAAAGTTCGCGATCGCTCCGCCGAGGGTATTCGCAGCAATATGACAGCAGTCTTTAATGCCGTTGCCTTGCAAAATCCTTATCCAGCAAAATATTTAGACAATCTAGCTTGGAATCAGATGGTTTTAAAAGCTTTGTTTGTCGGTAGTCCTTTACATTTAATTCAAGGAATTGACGAACGAGCAAATCCAGAGCTAGCCAGAATGCTGGTTGATTACGCTCACGAACGGTGGGCAGCAGGGCGCGATGTATCACCAGAATTATGGCGATGCGTCGGAAAATTCGCCAACAGTGAAATGTTAGCAGATTTAGAGCGCGTTTTAACCGAATCTTACACTAAAGCCGATTCAAACGGTAAAGGGCAGCAAAAATTACTGGAAAGAACCGCAGCAGCTTTAGCTTGTGCTGACTGTCCCCTACCCCAAGCTCAAGAAATTCTAGCTAGATATCCAGATTTGCAAAATGATATTCAAGCAGGAAGACTGACTTGGAAGAATGTTAAATGAAATGGGGATGGGGCATAGGGCATGGGGAATAGGAAAGTTTTAATTCGTCGTTCAGAAGATTACGGAAATAAACCGCAGAGAGCGCAGAGTGCGCGGAGGAAAGAGATAAAGAGAGATAAGTTGCCACACATTTTATTTGTATTTAACCAACGAGCAAGATGCTCGCACTAACAAAATCTAATATCTCACAACCCTACTAACTATTCCCAATGCCCAATGCCCAATGCCCTATTCCCAAAATCTAAAATCCAAAATTCAAAATTATTATTATGTACATCGATCCACATATTCACATGAGTTCCCGCACTACCGACGATTACGAAAAAATGCGTGATGCGGGCATTGTTGCGGTAATTGAACCTGCTTTCTGGATGGGACAACCACGGACTAATATTGGTTCTTTTCAGGATTATTTCAGCAGTTTAGTGGGCTGGGAACGTTTTCGAGCGTCACAGTTTGGCATCAACCATTACTGCACTATTGGATTAAACTCAAAAGAAGCTAATAACGAACCTTTGGCGGAACAGGTGATGGAATTGTTACCTTTGTATGCTTGTAAAGAAGGTGTGGTTGCGATCGGTGAAATTGGTTACGATGATATGACTCCAGCGGAAGATAAGTACTTTCGCTTGCAGCTAGAATTAGCTAAAGAATTAGATATGCTGGTAATGATTCATACACCCCACCGCGATAAAAAAGCGGGTACCATTCGCAGCATGGAAGTATGTATCGAACATGGTTTGGAACCTTCCAAGGTGGTAATGGATCATAACAATGAAGAAACCGTAAAAGATGTATTAGATCGAGGTTTCTGGGCAGCATTTACAATTTACCCCAACACCAAAATGGGTAACGCTCGCATGGTGGAAGTTGTACGTCAATACGGTTGCGATCGAATCATCGTAGACAGTAGCGCCGACTGGGGAGTAAGCGATCCGTTGGCGGTACCAAAAACCGCTCAATTGATGGTAGAGAGAGGAATTCCAGAAGCCCACGTGCGAGCAACTTGCTACGAAAACGCCCTCGCAGCATACAGCCAAAGCGGTCAAATACAAGAATCTGACTGGTTAAACCCATCCCCCATCGATCAGCGCGAATTATTTAGCGGTAACTCCGTACTGCGCGGGCAAAAGCCAGTTGTCGAAAAATCTGACTCCGAATACGCACTAATCGAGTAATCAATCATCAATGAACAATTATCAATGGTTTATTGTTCATTGCTCATTGCTCATTGTTAATTGTTAATTGTCTCAAAATATGAACACGGCAACTTTAAACACCAACCGCCTTTGGGCGTATCTACAGTTAACGCGACCCGCAAACATTGTCACGGCCTGGGCGGATGTGCTTGCGGGTATTGCGGCTGCTGGTTTTGCAGGTTTTGATAATCCGCTACCTGTCGCATGGCTACTTTTGGCTACTACTGGTTTATACGGTGGCGGCGTTGTATTTAATGATGTCTTTGATGCAGGATTAGATGCCAAAGAAAGACCAGAAAGACCAATTCCTAGCGGTAGGGCAACTTTTAGGGGAGCAACTGTTTTAGGAAGTGTACTTTTAACTATTGGTGTATTTGCTGCGGCTCAAGTTTCTTCGTTGAGTTTTAGTATTGCCTGCGGTGTGGCTGCTGCGGCTTTGCTTTATGACGCTTACGGAAAACACCATACGTTTTTTGGCCCTTTAAATATGGGGATTTGTCGCGGTGGTAATTTACTGCTGGGTGTAAGTATTTTGTCGCCGATGTTGAGGGAACATTGGTATTTAGCTTTAATTCCTATTACTTATATTGCGGCAATTACAGCTATAAGCCAAGGTGAAGTACATGGTGGAAAACGTAGTACTGGTGTTGTAGCATTAATATTGATGGGGGTAGTAATCACTGGGCTTTTAGCTTTGGGGTGGTTAAATAAATCTTACTTCTTAGCAGTAATACCATTCGTGATTTTACTGACTTGGCGCGTGTTGTTACCTTTTATTCAAGCTGTAGGAGAACCAAGTGCTGAAAATATACGTACAGCAGTGCGTTCCGGAGTTTTGTCTCTGATAGTATTAGATGCAACTCTTAGCTGTAGTTTTGCGGGTTTACCCTATGGTTTATTAGTGTTAATTTTGTTACCTGCATCTATAATATTAGCAAAGCTATTTGCGGTAACTTAGGACACATTAAATGGAGGAGGGGATAGAGAGTTAAAAGTTAAGAGTTAAAAGTTAAAATTTTCAAACTTCCAATGCCCTATGCCCTATTCCCTATTCCCAAACCCTAATTAACTTATAAAAAGTCGATATAAATGCAAATTCTAATTTATTCTTATAATTATCATCCCGAACCCATCGGAATTGCGCCTTTGATGACTGAGCTTGCTGAGGGATTAGTTAAAAAAGGGCATCAGGTGCGGGTGATTACTGGTATGCCAAATTATCCACAGCGCGAGATTTACGAGGAGTATCGGGGTAAGTGGTATGTTACGGAAGAGAAAAATGGCGTAACTATTCAACGTTGTTATTTAAGAATTAAATCTAAGCCTAATTTAATCGATCGCTTGCTATTAGAATTAAGTTTTGTATTTACAAGTTTGCCGCAAGCTCTCAATGGTTGGCGGCCTGATGTTATTCTTTTAACTGTTCCACCTTTATTAGTTTCCCTACCTGCGACATTTTTAGGTTGGTTTTATAATTGTCCGGTGGTATTGAACCTACAAGATATTTTACCAGAAGCTGCAATCCGAACTGGATTATTGAAAAATAAATTCATGATTCGCGCTTTGGAAGTTTTAGAAAAATTTGCTTATAAAAAAGCTCATACAATTAGCGTCATTGCTGATGGCTTTGTTAAGAACTTAGTTAATAAGAAAGTTCCTATAGATAAGATTGCCTGTATTCCCAATTGGGTAGATGTCAATTTTATTCGCCCTTTGCCAAATAAAGCTAAAAATTGGAAGGCTATTCACAAATTAGAGAACAAATTTGTGGCGCTTTATTCGGGAAATATTGCTTTGACTCAGGGTTTAGAAACGGTAATAGAAACAGCAGCATCATTAAGTCATATTCCTGACATTGCTTTTGTCATTGCTGGGGAATCCAAGGCATTGAAAAGATTGCAAAAACATTGTCTGGCTTGTGGTGCGAATAATGTTTTATTGCTACCCTTGCAACCGCGAGAAAAATTACCAGAAATGCTAGCGGCTGCTGATGTGGGTTTGGTAGTGCAAAAGCGCAACGTGATTTCGTTTAATATGCCTTCCAAAATACCATTATTGTTAGCTTCGGGGAGTCCAATTATTGCTTCCGTTCCCGCTTCCGGTACCGCAGCACGTGCAGTTAGACAAAGCGGTGGTGGTGTAGTCGTTTCCCCAGAATCACCTCAAGATTTAGCTGCTGGAATTATGAGTTTATATAGCAATCCCGATTTAGCAAAAAAACTGGGTGAAAAGGCAAGGAACTTTGCTATCGAACGCTATTCTTTTGAACAAGCTTTAACAGCTTATGAAGCCGTTTTTTATCAAGCTATTTCTCGCAAAGTCCCCGGTATTTTACCTGCATTAGAAAAGAAGTTAGGGTTAAGGAGTTAGAGGTAAGGAGTTGGGAGTTAGTAATTAGATATAAATTATTTATTAGATACTTGAACTATTCAAAATAGATCGGTCTTGCTAAGGTAGCTACTGAAATTTCTTAACGCATTTTTCTATTACCCGTTCTCCTTTCCCCTTCCTTTAACTAAATATAAATCAATAAAAAATCAATATCTCAAATAAATAGATTAAAGATTGCTCAATCTATTAAAGTATAATTGTGTTATTAGAATATAACTTTAAATTCTAAGCCAAATAATTCAGGAAAAATATTAAAGGCAGTTTGACATTTATTAATTTAAGAATACCGCTACATTAATTAAAAATTACGCTTTTGGTAGCGTTCACTGCATGAAATACTAATAATTAAAGAATCAATTTATGGTTTCTAAAACAGAAAACAAGGGTAATTCTCAACGAATTACTATCATCGGTGGATGCGGGCAGATGGGACAGTGGTTTGCTCGCGAGTTGTCAGCAAATGGGCATAAAGTGTGCGCTTTCGGAAATCAAGATTGGCCGTTTGCACAAAAGTTGCTTGGTGATGCTGACTTAGTGTTAGTTTCGGTTCCCATTGAGAAAACTGTAGAAGTAATTAAGCGTGCTGCTCAATATCTGAAACCGACTACGGCGATCGCCGATATTACCAGTGTCAAAACTGAACCCGTACAAGCAATGATGGAGTACCACAAAGGTGCTGTAATGGGCTTACATCCTATGTTTGGTCCGAAGGTTGAATCCTTTGCTCAACAGATTATTGTGGTATGTCGGGGACGAAATGACGACAGATTTCAATGGTTGTTAGATTTCTTCAAAGCTCAAGGCAGCAACTTGGTAGAATCGACACCTAAAGAACACGATAAAATGATGACAATTGTTCAAGCAATGCGTCATTTTGCTAGGTTCAGTTTGGGTGTATTCTTAGCTGAAGAAAACATCGATATTCAGCGTAGTTTATCAATGGCTAGTCCAACTTATTGCCAAGAAATTGATATTCTCAAGCGTTTGTTTGCTCAAAGTTCGCATTTGTGTGCGGATATTATGTTAGCCACAGAAGAAAGATGTGAAACTATAGTAACTCTTGCCGAAACTTACAGCCGTTTGGCAAAACTTGTAGCTGAAAAAGATAGAGAAGGATTAATTAAAGAATTTGAATCAACTCAAACCTTTTTTAATCAAGCTTTAGCTTCCGAAGACAAAGAAGAAGAAACAGCAGAAAATTATCTAATAAATCGTTTTACTTCACAACAACATCTTAATGGAAGTAAAAAAGATAGTAGTGAGAATGTTTTGATTACTAGATGATTGAGGGAACAGGGAATAGGGAACAGGGAACAGTTTGTAGTAAGGACTTTAGTTCTCAATCTAGGAGAAAATGCTAAGAGGATGTTTGAAAAGTATCGTTTTTAACCAATCATTGCTTTGATCCCCCCTTCCCCCCTTAAAAAGGGGGGTTAAAGTCCACAAATTTAGCAGGGAATTTAGGGGAATCTCGAAAGTTAGTGAGGTCTTATTCATAACTTTTCACACATCCTCTAAAGCAAGTTATTACAACCCTTAATAGCCTCAAAATTTATTTATTATATTTTTACTGTTCCCTATTCCCCATTCCCTTTACCAATTAAAACTATGCAAATCGATGTATTTCATGATACTGTATGTCCTTGGTGTCGAATTGGTAAAAAGCACCTTTTTGATGCGCTTTCGCAATTCGATCCAGAAGCTGTAAACATTCGCTGGCATCCTTTTCTTTTAGATAATTCTGTTCCTAGTGAAGGATATGAATTTCGTAATTTTATGCAGCAACGGAAATGTTTGTCACCGCAACAATTACAGCAAATGTTTGATTATACGAGACGTATGGGTGAAGCTGCTGGCGTAATTTTAGATTTTGAAAATGTGCGCTTGGCTGTTAATACTACTCTTTCTCACCGACTGATTGAATTAACTCCAGAACCTCTTAAAAGTAAAGTTGTTGAAGCAATTTATAAAGCTTACTTTGAAGAAGGTTTAAACTTAGGAAGTGTTGATATCATAGTATCAATTGCTAGATCGTGCGGAATAGATTCTCCTGAATTAGCACAGCAATTAAAGGATAAAAATGCCCGCGATGCAATTATTGCTGAATCAGACAAAGCTCGGAGTTTAAGTATTAATAGCGTACCGTTTTTTATTATTAATAACCAAGTCAAAATTAGTGGTTCTCAGTCGAAAGAAACGTTTGTTAAGCAGTTAGCAGTGAACAGTGAACAGTGAACAGTTAGGAGTTAGCAATTAAGAGTTAATATCTTCCCTCTCCAATTGCCAATTACCAATTACCAATTAGCAATTACCAATTATTAATTATGATATTAGAAGTAAAAAGCAAGACTAAGTATAATTTAAAACCGATTCAGCAACGTGTTGAGGTGACTTTTAATTATCCGGTTCACTTCACTAATGGTATTTTTGATGTAGATAATTCTTTGTTGACTTCGGTTGTTGCGAATGACGGGGAAGCCAAACCGAAAAAGGTGGTGGCTGTTGTTGATGATGGTTTGTTGTCACACCGGGATGGGTTGCTTGAAGAATTAGAGGAATATTGCCGTTTCAATTCTTCTATTTTGAGTCTTGAAGCTGAACCTTTGGTAGTTCCCGGTGGTGAAGCGGCGAAAAATAATCCCCAATTGGTTGAAGAAATTCATCAATTGGTTGATACTGCTGGTATTTGTCGTCACTCTTACATTATTGCTATCGGTGGTGGTGCTGTTCTCGATTTAGTCGGATATGCGGCAGCTACAGCCCATCGCGGAATTCGTCTTATCCGTATTCCTACTACTGTATTAGCTCAAAATGATTCTGCGGTAGGAGTCAAAAATGGGATTAATGCTTTTGGTAAAAAGAACTTTTTGGGCAGCTTTGCACCTCCTTACGCTGTTTTAAATGATTTTGATTTCCTTAATACTCTCAACGAACGAGATTGGCGCTCTGGTATTGCTGAAGCGGTGAAAGTAGCGCTGATTAAAGATGCCGATTTTTTCGAGTTTATTTCTAATAATGCTGCACTTCTAGCTCGTCGCGATTTGCAAGTAATGCAGCAGGTAATTTACCGATGCGCTCAGCTACATTTACAACATATTGCTACAAGCGGCGATGCTTTTGAAATGGGTTCTTCCCGTCCCCTTGATTTTGGACATTGGGCGGCTCATAAGCTCGAACAGTTGACTAATTATCGCTTGCGTCATGGTGAAGCGGTAGCAATTGGAATGGCTTTGGATAGCACTTATTCTTATTTAGAAGGAATGCTGACTCATGGAGAATGGCAACAAATACTGAATACTTTAAAAACATTAGGATTTGAGCTATACGTTCCCGAACTTAATGAAGAATCTGAAATAGAGCATCCAAGATGTTTGTTTCGAGGGTTAAACGAATTTCGCGAGCATTTGGGTGGAGAATTAACCTTAACGCTTTTGCAAAGAATTGGAGAAGAAATTGAGGTTCATGCAGTGAAAAATTCTTCATATCAACAAGCAATAACCCTGTTATCTAATGCGAAAATGTAATTATCCGCAATTTACATTTAGCATTTGACAAACAGTTATAAATATGAAAATCTTTTCTGAGAAAAACCTTCACCTGACTTACTGCACTAATATTCACCCCGGTGAAGATTGGAGTCAGGTTTTTGCAAATTTACAGCAATATATACCATCTCTGAAAAAAAAGCTATCTCCAAATAAACCTTTTGGTATTGGGTTGCGTTTAGCAGATGCAGCATCTAGAGAACTTTTGCAGGGAAATACTTTACAAAAGTTTAAATCGTGGTTAAAAGAACACGAGCTATACGTATTTACACTGAATGGTTTTCCTTATGGGGGTTTCCATTTACAGGTAGTTAAAGACAAAGTTTATGCGCCGGATTGGTCTAAACAAGAGCGTTTGGACTACACGTTGCGATTAGCTCAAATTCTTAGCGAACTATTACCTGAAGAAATGGAAGGTAGCATTTCTACAGTACCGCTATCTTATAAACCGTGGTTCGAGAGCGATCGATCTCAAGCGGAAGTCACCAGCAGCGCTACTATTCATATAGCTCAAGTAGTAGCGCAAATGGTACGAATCCGCGCCGCAAATGATAAAGTTCTGCATTTGAATCTGGAGCCAGAGCCGGATGCATTACTTGAAAATGCCGAAGAAGTAATAAAATATTTTGAGAAATACTTGTTGCCCATTGGTGGAGCATATTTAGCAAAAAACTTGGGAATTCCCCAACCAGCAGCCGAAGTGCTTTTACTCGAACACGTGCGAGTATGTTACGACACCTGCCATTTTGCAGTCGAATATGAAGATCCAGCTTCTGTATTTGAAAGATTTGCAGCAGCAGGAATCCAAATAGGTAAAATTCAAATTAGTGCAGCATTAAAAGCTCAAATACCACAACATAAAAGCGAAAGGCTGTTATTAAAAGATAGATTGCAGCCTTTTGCCGAATCTACATATTTACATCAAGTAATCGCTCGTCATGCAGACGGAAAGCTGCAACATTATCAAGATTTAGGATCGGCATTATCTTTTCTTGAAGAAAGCACGGCTTGCGAATGGCGCACTCACTTTCACGTACCATTATTTATCGACGATTATCAGGTATTGCGCTCAACTCAAGATGACATTGTTACCGTATTTGAACTATTGCAAAATAACCAGATTTGCAATCATTTAGAAATCGAAACCTACACTTGGGAAGTCTTACCTCCCGAAATGAAAGTAGATATAGCAGCATCCATTCAGCGCGAGTATGAATGGGTTTTATGGAAACTACAAACAATCAATTCTCAAAAGTTAGTTGTTAGTAGATAGTGGTTAGTGGTTCGTAGTAAGCGCTTTAGCGCTCAGTTTCGGGACTAAACTCCTTGTGGATAATGGTTCGTAGTAAGCGCTTTAGCGCCTCCGGATTGGGGACTAAAGTCCTTACTACGAACCTATAAAAATGATTCATCAACTTTCACTCATAAGGTATAAATAGTTAATAAAAATTATATTTCCACTATCAACTAACAACTAACAACTAATCTATGAATAAAACAGTAGTAATTAACGTAGTCGGATTAACGCCAAATCTATTAGGGAAGCATACACCAATGCTTTCAAAGTGGGCGGGAGAAGGAAAAGTTGCCACTGTAGATCCAGTTTTACCGGCAGTAACTTGTTCGGTACAGTCTACCTATCTTACGGGTAAAATGCCGTCTGAACATGGCATTGTGGGTAATGGTTGGTATTTTAGAGATGATTGTGAAACGAAGTTTTGGCGACAGTCGAATAAGTTAGTTCAATCTTCTAAAATATGGGACATAGCGCGGAAATTTGATCCATCTTTTACCTGCGCTAATATGTTCTGGTGGTACAATATGTACTCCTCGGCAAATTATGCAGTGACTCCCCGACCGATGTATCCTGCTGATGGTAGGAAGATACCCGATATTTATACTCATCCAGCTAAGTTTCGCGAGCAATTACAAGCAGAGTTTGGTCAATTTCCTTTATTTAACTTTTGGGGGCCAACTGCATCTATTGAATCTACACAATGGATAGCAAATTCATCAAAATGGGTAGAAGAAAAATGCAGCCCAAATCTAACTTTAATTTATTTACCGCATCTAGATTACTGTTTGCAAAAATTTGGCCCAGACCAAGACAAAATAGCTCAAGAATTACAAGAAGTAGATACGGTTTGCGGCGATTTAATTAATTTTTACGAACAGCGCGGTGCTTCCGTTATCGTGTTATCGGAATATGGGATTACATCCGTTTCTCAACCTATTCATATTAATAGATTATTGCGTTCAAAAGGTTTATTAGCCATCCGCGAAGAAGAAGGAAGAGAACTCCTTGATGCTGGTGCCAGCAAAGCTTTTGCCGTTGCAGACCATCAAATTGCTCACGTTTACGTTAATGATGTTGATTATATTCCTCAAGTCAAAAGTTTGTTAGAACAAGCTGAGGGAATCGACTATGTTTTAGACGAAACTAGCAAATCAGATTACCATCTAAATCATTCTCGAAGCGGGGAATTAGTAGCAGTTGCAAACAGTAATGCATGGTTTACCTATTATTACTGGCTCGACGATAAACGCGCTCCAGACTTTGCCAGAACAGTAGATATTCATCGTAAACCAGGTTATGACCCAGTAGAGTTATTTGTAGACCCCAAAATCAAACTTCCCAAACTAAAAATAGGGTCAAAACTACTTAAGAAAAAGCTTGGTTTTCGCTACTTAATGGATGTGATTCCATTAGACGCTTCTTTAGTAAAAGGTTCTCACGGCTGTATTCCTCCTACCCCCGACATGGGACCTTTATTAATTAGCAAACAAAGTAACTTAATCAATTCTGAATCTATCAAAGCAACCGACGTTTGTGGATTAATTTTGCAACATCTTCAGGTAGACAGTGAGCAGTTAGCAGTTAGCAGTTAGGAATTAGGAGTTAGGAATTAGGAGTTTATATTTCCCCTTCTCTCCTTCTCTCCTTGTCCCCCCATCTCCCCCTCTCCTTGTGCCCCCTCTCCCCCCTCCGAAGACATACTTCATTTTTCATACTTTAGATGGTGGCGAAAATACTGATAGTTTGATTCTTAATATTTCTTAAGTAAAGTTATGTAACAGCTAAAAATTGGACACACCTATCGAAAAAAAGTTCATGTATGCCTTGGACGATATCTAGTAGGCTTAAGGTAGTATAAAGAGTTTAAAAAGTTTGCGGCAAAGGGTTTTAGGCTTTTGTTGTGTGTTCGGTCGGCTAAGCGTACAGAAGGTGAAATACTAAAACGATTGGTTTGTTACCTTACTTCTTTGTTGTATTTTTTTCACATTTTTATTCATACCCTAGGTGGTAATAGGCAGTATCTCGGCTGGACTGAGTTTTAGCAATTTTATTGTGGTGGAAATCTTGTAATTTACTTGTAATTAAGATTAGTCTTAAGTTAGAAGTCCACACTCAATATAATAATAAATAAATTAATCGCAGTTAGGTTTCGCGATATAGATGCGTGAAAGTTATAACTGAAAATTTGTTGGTGAATGCATTTATAGCTTTTACCTAAATGTTGATTTTGATTTTTTGACCGCATACTCCGCAATTATTTCAGAGGGATAGCCCATGATTGAAAAGCAAACTTACACAACTGCTGGTGGTGTTAATGTATCTCGCACGGGTACGGAAGTTGAGATTGACTCAGCTTTAGAAGATATCTTATTTCACCTTGACTCTAAGCGCGGGGGTTTGCTCAAAAGCAGTTACGAATATCCCGGAAGATATAAAAGATGGGCTATTGGGTTTGTAAATCCACCTTTGGAAGTTGCGACGCGAGATAAAGGTTTTACTATTACGGCGCTGAACGAACGTGGTAAAGTACTTTTGCCGATGTTGTTACAGCGTTTATCCGAGCATCCGCAATTAGCAGAAGTTCAGATTAATAATACAGAAAATATTACTGGTGGACTCAAGCGATCGCAACAATTTTTTACTGAAGAAGAGCGCAGTAAACAACCTTCAGCTTTTACGGTGATTCGCGATATTCTTCAGGCTTTTTACAGCGATGAAGACGAACATTTAGGTTTGTATGGCGCGTTTGGTTACGATTTGGTATTTCAATTTGAACCAATTACCCAGCGCTTGCAGCGTGCGGACGATCAAAGAGATTTGGTGCTGTATTTACCCGATGAGTTGGTAATAGTTGACTACTATTTACAACGTGCTTACCGTCTGAGCTATGAATTTGAGACAGGCGGAAACAGTACCAAGAATCTTCCTCGCACTGGTGAATCAATAGATTACAGGGGTAAACAGCTTACTCCCCCCACTCAAAAATCTGACCATAAAGCGGGTGAATATGCCAAACAGGTAGAAGGTGCGCTTGATTATTTCCGCAGGGGAGATTTATTTGAAGTTGTACCTTCGCAAAACTTTTCCATAGAAAGTAAAACTGCACCTTCGGAATTATTCACAACTTTACAGCAAATTAATCCCAGTCCCTACGGCTTTATATTTAATTTAGGTGGGGAATACATTATTGGATCTTCTCCGGAAATCTTTGTTCGAGTTGATGGTAGACGGGTAGAAACTTGTCCGATTAGCGGTACAATCTCACGGGGAAAAGACGCTTTAGATGATGCGACGCAAATTCGTCAGCTACTCAATTCATTCAAAGACGAATCCGAATTAACCATGTGTACCGACGTGGATCGCAATGATAAATCGCGGGTTTGCGAACCGGGTTCGGTACGGGTAATTGGTCGTCGTCAAATCGAAATGTACAGTCATTTAATCCATACTGTAGACCATGTAGAAGGTACGCTACGACCCGATTTTGACGCTTTAGATGCATTTTTAACTCATACTTGGGCAGTGACGGTAACAGGCGCACCGAAAAAATCAGCAATTGAGTATCTAGAAAAGCACGAACGCAGCCCCAGACGCTGGTATGGTGGAGCGGTAGGCTGGTTGAACTTTAACGGTAATTTGAATACCGGATTGATTTTGCGGACAATTCGACTCAAAGATTCAATTGCACAAGTACGAGTTGGTGCAACAGTATTATATGATTCTATTCCCGCAGATGAAGAACAAGAAACCTTAACTAAAGCTGCTGCCGCTTTTGAAACAATTCGCCGCGCTGGGGAAAAAGCAAAAGCAATAGATAGTAAAGCAAATTCTTTGAGTGCTAGCATTCCCAAAGTCGAATCGGGAAAACGCATCTTATTAATCGATCATGAAGACTCTTTTGTTCACACTTTAGCTAACTATATGCGGCAAACCGGCGCTGATGTCAAAACACTGCGTCACGGTTTCGATGAAGAAATTTTTGATACTGAAAAACCAGATTTAGTTGTATTATCTCCCGGTCCCGGCAGACCGATTGATTTTAAAGTACAATCTACCGTTGCCGCCTGTATGCGTCGTAATATTCCAGTTTTCGGCGTATGTCTGGGATTGCAAGGTATTGTTGAAGCTTTCGGTGGAGAATTAGGAGTTTTAGATTATCCGCAACACGGTAAACCTTCAAAGATTAACGTTACCGAGCAAAATTCGGTGGTATTTAAAGACTTACCGGAATCTTTTAGCGTTGGTAGATATCATTCCTTATTTGCAGTACCCGAAAAGTTTCCTCAAGAATTGAAAATTACCGCTATGTCTGAAGACAATGTGATAATGGCGATCGAACATAAAACATTGCCAATTTCAGCGGTACAGTTTCACCCAGAATCGATTATGAGTTTAGTGGGAGAAGTTGGTTTGGCGATGATTAAAAACGTCGTTTACAAGTATACGAAGTCGGGAGACTCGGAAACTGTTTCTGTCAGTTAGGATTTGGCGAGATTAGAGAGAATGCGGGTGTAAATGCCCGTATTCTTGAATTAAAAAAACTCTTTTAGACACGGAGAGTGCAGAGCAAAGAAGTAAGTAGTCAATATTGATTTTTAACATTATTAACGGACAAAAACCGATGAAACTTAGCTTGCTCGCTCTATCCTTCACATCTGGAACAATCACATTGTTGGGTTTAGGGTTGAATATTACAAAGGTAAATGCTCAAACGACTTTTCCTTTTGAGACGATTTACAAAACACAAAGCACTACTAGAGAAATAGCACCAAACATAACAGAAGTAACTGTTTTAGGTGAAACTGAAAATGCTCCCTATGGTTTAAATAAGCTTGAGAGTATGAGCTACATTAAACTCGATCCAGATACAGGTTTATCTACCTTTGTTCCTGATGCAACAGAGTTTGGTTTAGAAAACTTACCAAGTCTAAAAGACGTGATTTCCACAGATGGTGAGGATAAGTTAATTGGAACTAGTAGTGGTAGTGCCATCACTAACCTAGAAAATCTCACAGTTACAATTGACGGCACTATTGATATTACTGACGGTGCGGGTAGATTTCAAGGCGCTACTGGTAGTTTAAACCTTTCAGAAAACTTACAAATCAGTCCAGATCCAAATGCTCCTTTAGTTGGTGATGCTGTGGTAAGTGGTTCTTTTACAGTACCTCAAAAAGTACCAGAAGCGGGAAATACTGCAACGTTATTTGGAATAGAAATAATTGGAGCTGGTTTATTATTGCATAAACGCGACTAAATCATCGGTAAGTAATTTTTAGCAATAAGCAATAAAAATAAGAGGCTCGTATTAGTTTTTCTAACAAAGTAATATTATGAATAATGTGACTACTATCAATAAAATAAATATGCTAACTAAGCCCCGGCACATACTTGATGAAATAGTCTTGCATAAAAGGCAAGAAGTTGCTCAAATGCGCTTGGAATCTCCTTTAGCTGAGGTACAGGAACAACTAAGAGATGCGCCCCCTGTACGGAATTTTCTAAAGGCTTTGCAAGATAATTCCCACCGTCCTAGTTTAATTGCGGAAGTAAAAAAAGCATCTCCTAGTAAAGGAATTATTCGGGAAGATTTCGACCCAATAAATATAGCTCAAGCATATGAAAAAGGAGGTGCAGCTTGTTTATCAGTTCTCACCGATACTAAGTTTTTTCAAGGTAGTTTTGGCAACCTCCGTAAAGTGAGAAAAAGCGTAGAATTACCGTTATTATGCAAAGAATTTATTGTCGATTTATATCAAATATATTTAGCTAGAACTGCGGGTGCCGACGCAGTACTCTTGATTGCAGCTATTTTATCTAACGTACAGATCAAAGACTTTTTACGGGTAATTCACAGCTTGAAAATGACAGCTTTGGTAGAAGTCCATACCGCTTCAGAATTAGATCGAGTGTTAAGACTTCATGACGTAAAGTTAGTAGGGATTAACAACCGCAACCTCAAGAATTTTACCGTAAATTTAGCCAAGACAGAAGAATTGATTTCTCAGAGAAAGCGTCAATTACAAAGTTATGGGATTACCGTTGTCAGCGAATCTGGTATATACACACCCGACGATTTGTCCTTTGTAGATAAAGCTGGCGCTCGTGCCGTTTTGGTAGGAGAATCCTTAGTTAAGCAACCCGACGTGGAAAATGCGGTACGGCAGCTGCTAGGGTGAGCGAGAGATGGGGAGATGGGGAGATGGGGAGACAAGGGGACAAGGGGACAAGGGGATAAGGAGAATTTTAACCTTTAACCTTAGTAACAACTAACAACTATCAACTAATAAAATGACTGCAATATCTCAACGTTTTGAAGAATTAAGAAAATCCAATACTTGCGCTTTGATTCCGTTTATTACTGCGGGAGATCCGGATTTAGAAACTACAGCTAAAGCTCTAAAGATTTTAGATAAAAATGGTGCTAGCTTTATTGAATTAGGAGTTCCTTATTCCGATCCTTTAGCAGATGGCCCGGTAATTCAAGCTGCTGCGACTCGTGCTTTGGCAAAAAACACGAAGTTGGATGATGTTTTACAGATGTTAAAGACATTAACCCCAGAATTACAAGCGCCGATTATTCTATTTACTTATTACAATCCCATCTTGAATTTAGGGATTAAAGAGTTTTTAGCAAAAATTGCTGAAGTTGGCGTTAAAGGCTTAGTAGTTCCCGATTTACCTTTGGAAGAAGCTGAGAATTTGATCCAGTCAGCCCAAGAATTTGGTATTGAACTAACTTTACTCGTAGCGCCTACCAGTTCTCAAGAAAGAATCAACGCGATCGCCAAACAATCTCAGGGTTTTATCTACCTTGTGAGTGTGACTGGCGTTACCGGAGTACGTACAAGTTTAGAAGGTAGAGTCAAAGACTTATTACAAGATTTGCGCGGCACTACAGACAAGGCGATCGGTCTTGGTTTCGGTATTTCCGGTGCAGATCAAGCAACTCAAGCTAAAGATTGGGGTGCTGATGCAGTAATCGTTGGTAGCGCATTTGTAAAACGATTAGCAAACGGTACTCCTGAAGAAGGATTGCAGGCACTCGAAGCACTTTGCAAAGAACTTAAAGCCGCAATTTCTCAAGAACAATTAACGGTTGCAGGGTAAAAGAGTTAGGAGTTAGGAGTTAAGAGTTAAGAATTAAATTTCTACCCCCTCTTCCCCCTCTTCCCCCTCTCTCTTCCCCATGCCCAATTAACAATTACTTACTTAAAGGATAAAAAAATGGTCAGTACTCCAGACATCAATACTAAAGCTTCATCAGTTGCTCGTCCCGATAATTTAGGAAGATTCGGAAAATTCGGTGGAAAGTATGTTCCCGAAACTTTAATGCCTGCATTAAGTGAGTTGGAAACTGCTTATGCAAAGTATCGTGAAGATCCAGATTTCAAAGCTGAATTAGAAGGTTTATTGCGGGATTATGTGGGAAGACCTAGCCCGCTATATTTCGCGGAACGCTTGACTCAACATTATGCAAAACCCGACGGTACGGGAGCGCAAATCTACTTAAAGCGCGAAGACTTAAATCATACCGGCGCTCATAAAATTAATAATGCTTTAGCTCAAGTTTTATTAGCTAAACGCATGGGTAAGCAAAGAATTATTGCTGAAACAGGAGCCGGACAACATGGTGTTGCAACTGCTACCGCTTGCGCTCGATTTGGTTTGAAGTGCGT
The DNA here is from genome assembly GCF_963920925.1 of Calothrix sp. CCY 0018. NCBI lineage: Bacteria > Bacillati > Cyanobacteriota > Cyanophyceae > Nostocales > Calotrichaceae > Calothrix > Calothrix sp. CCY 0018. The sequence goes on from NZ_CAWUDI010000054.1 coordinate 48,633, forward strand.
GATTTTCATGGGCATTCACGACATGGATAGACAAGCTCTCAACGTATTTCGGATGCGGTTGATGGGAGCAGAAGTTAAACCTGTAGAAGCAGGAACCGGAACCCTAAAGGATGCAACTTCCGAAGCAATTCGCGACTGGGTAACTAATGTAGAAACAACACACTACATTTTGGGTTCCGTTGCGGGGCCTCATCCTTACCCAATGTTGGTACGCGATTATCACGCCATCATCGGTACAGAAACTCGCAATCAATGCGAAGAAAAATGGGGTGGATTGCCCGATATTCTTTTAGCTTGTGTCGGTGGTGGTTCCAATGCAATGGGGCTATTTCACGAATTTGTTAACGACGAATCCGTTCGCTTGATTGGAGTTGAAGCAGCCGGTGAAGGTGTCGGAACCGAAAAACACGCCGCAACTTTGACCAAAGGAAGAGTCGGAGTATTGCACGGTGCGATGAGTTATTTATTGCAAGATAACGACGGACAAGTTATCGAAGCGCATTCAATTAGTGCTGGTTTGGACTACCCCGGAGTTGGCCCCGAACACAGTTTTCTCAAAGATATGAATCGCGCTGAATACTATAGCGTTACTGATGAGGAAGCCTTAGCAGCATTTAGAAAAGTTTCTGAATTAGAAGGAATTATTCCCGCATTAGAAACCGCTCATGCTTTTGCTTATTTAGAAAAACTCTGTCCTCAGCTAGATGGCAGTCCTAAGTTAGTTATCAACTGTTCCGGTAGAGGTGACAAAGACGTGCAAACCGTAGCTAAAGTCATTAATCTTTAGTAAATTCTTAGTTCGTAGTAAGCGATTTATCGCTTTCTTCCTATAGCAAAGAAAGGACTGAAGTCCTTACTACGAACCTGCACAGCAAAGAATTAATTTGATTAATATTTTTCATTTATCGCTAAGTAGGTTGGCGTTGAAAATCGTAATTAGGGCAAGGGAGTAGGAGATAGGGAGTAGGCAGTAGGGGAAAGAGTTTTAACTCAATTTACCCAGATGTTACACAGTAATCGTTTATTTGTGCCGACTTACTTAATCTATTAATTACGAACTATTTTTAATCCAAAATCCAAAACAAAAGCATCCGTTGTTAAAATCCAAAATCTAAAATCCCATGACTCAAACTCTAGCTAACAATTCCCAAGCAGCCGATACTTCTCGGTGGTCTACCTTACTCCAACAGCTACTAAACAAAGAATCTCTCAGCGTCGATCAAGCTACTGAATTAATTGAAGGATGGCTAGACGATCAAATTCCTCCGGTACTTTCCGGCGCGATATTAACTGCAATTCAAGCTAAAGGAGTCTCACCAGAAGAATTGGTGGGTATGGCTCAAGTTTTGCAATCTCAGTCTTTAGGGGGAATCGAAAAACGTGAATCTGCGTTCCCATTGATAGATACCTGCGGTACTGGTGGAGATGGTGCTTCCACTTTCAATATTTCTACTGCCGTTGCTTTTGTCGCTGCTGCTGCTGGAGTAAAGGTTGCCAAACATGGTAATCGTTCGGCTTCTAGTAAAACTGGTTCCGCTGACGTACTGGAAGCTTTAGGTATAAATCTTCAAGCCGATCCTAAAAAAGTCCGGTCTGCTGTTGATGAAATTGGCGTAACATTTTTATTTGCACCTGGCTGGCATCCGGCTTTGAAGCCCGTCGCTCCTTTGCGGAAAACTCTCAAAATACGTACTATTTTTAACTTGCTTGGTCCTTTAGTAAATCCTATGAGTCCTACAGGACAAGTTATCGGTGTATCCGATCCGTTTTTAGTCCAAACAATGGCTCAAGCTTTATCTCAATTAGGAATTCGTCGAGGAATCGTAATTCACGGACGAGAAAGGTTAGATGAAGGCGGTTTGGGTGATGTTAACGATGTGGCGATTACCGAAAATGGGGAAGTAAAATTATTGGAATTAACCGCAGAAAAATTAGGTTTAACTCCCGCACCAATCGGAGCTTTAAAAGGTGGAGAAGTTCAAGAAAACGCGGATATATTAAAAGCTGTTTTACAAGGAAAAGGCACTCAGGCACAACAAGATGTAGTTGCTTTAAATACAGCATTAGCTTTAGAAGTTGGTGAAGCTGTTGATGGTAAAGATATTTTAGAACGTTGTACAAAAGGTGTAGCTATTGCCAAAGACGTTCTGAAAAGCGGTGAAGCTTGGAAAAAGTTAGAACAACTTGCTGAATTTTTGAAGTAAGTAAGTATTGAAGTTGGGCATTGGGCATTGGGAGTTAGGAGTTAAGAATTTCTCATCTCTTACCTCTTACCTTTGACCTAACAACGATACTTCTTAATAAATTTTATTTAACCTATATTTAATTAAAAAAAATATTTATTTCTATTTTATTAGAGATATAGCGAATTTCGGTTGAGTCGAGTACACATTGAACCTCACCCCTTTCCCCTCTCCAAAATAGCGGAGAGGGGTGGAAGGAGAGGGGTAAGGTTGAGCCTGTATTGCACCCAACTGAAAACCGCTATAATATTTAATTTTATATTTTATTTTATATAAATTATTTTTTGGTGTAGTTCGATATTGTACATCAATTACGATTTCGTGTATCAAAAAAATATCTAAAGAAACGAAAGAATCATCAAAACATTATTCATAGTATTTAACATATAAATCAATTACTCTAATATATAGACGTTAGAAAACAGGTTTCAACGTAAAAGTTAGGTAATATATCTATTATTGTTTTTTGCATTTGGCATCTTCACTCAAAAACAATGCTTTAGATATTTACCAATCTACCAAGCTTAATAGATATTCAAGCATCATTATTAAGAAGTTGTCAATAAATCGTGGTTAAAAAATTAGGGAATCTAGAGATTTTCTTTCCTAATTAACCTAAAAATCAACATAGGAGAATCATTCTTAATGGAAGAAGATACAAATCCAAATACCGGCGGTTCATTTGGTGGTGAAAACATGGACTTAAGTGAAAGTGTTTTTGCTCCCCTGCTTGAATTAGGGTTAGATGCTGAAGATATATTCGGCAATATTGGCGCTCCCACTGGAAATACTAACGAAGGTAATACATCAATGGAAGAAACAATGGACGGAAACAATATGCAAGGTGGTAGCGAAAACGTGAATATAGGTCCGTTTAATCGCTTGCTCAATGTAAAAGACGTAGATGGAGAAAATTTAGGACCAGAAGATATATTCGGCGGTCTTAGTGGTCGTGATTCTGAGGGTGGCGGAAACCTCTTTGGTGGCGGCGGTGAAGGTAGTGGAAACCCCTTTGGTGGCGGCGGTGAAGGTAGTGAAGGTGGCCCTCCTTCCGATATGGATATGGGTGAATTACCTTACGGTGGTAATCCTTTCGCTGGAGATAACTTCTGGGATATTTTCGCTGGAGGCGTAAATCCTTCTGAAGCTGGCTCCGGTGGCGGAATGGGTGGCGGTTCCAATCCATTCGCTGGTGGTGGCGACATGGGTGAAGGCGGAATCTCATTTGGTAGCGGTTCCAATCCATTCGCTGGTGGTGGCGACATGGGTGAAGGCGGAATGGGCGGCGGTTCCAATCCATTCGCTGGTGGTGGCGACATGGGTGAAGGCGGAATCTCATTTGGTAGCGGTTCCAATCCATTCGCTGGTGGTGGCGACATGGGTGAAGGCGGAATGGGCGG
>NZ_CAWUDI010000055.1:0-49680 GCF_963920925.1 Calothrix sp. CCY 0018
ATTGCTAATTTAATCTGCTCTAATTATCCGTGCTGAGAATGTTGGGTTACGGCAGGATTCACTCCGTGCGTAAGTTATTCAATATTATTTGTCTGCCTAACCCAACCTACAAAAAGTTAAACTTCAAACTAATTTAAATATGTAAAATTACCTGTTTGTAGAAGCCCCTTCAACGCTACATCCGTATACTGGTAATATGAAAACGCTCCGTTACTGTCGTCAACATCGTGCTAATGCGATAGGGTAATTAGGTCAAGATAAAAAATCAAGAATTTTGCAAAGAAAAGTCCTTGGTAATTATCTAGAAATGCGATACTGCGAAACTGAAAAATTATGCAGGCATCGAAAAATTAAACCTAGTCAAAACTACTAATCTTAAACTTAGCGATTGGAAACTCCATATCCCAATGGCAACTGAAGGTAGTGATTCATTGAATCAAAACTTTAGTCATGGAGTGAAAATTTTAATCTTACTAAGTAGAGATTTAGTTTAGTACTTCAACACTGTACACATTCGCTTCAAAGGAACAGAACATGAGTACACTATACGAAAAAATCGGCGGACAACCAACTATTGAAAAAGTTGTCGATGATTTTCACAATCGCATTTTAGCAGACAGTAGCCTCAGTGGCTTTTTCGCTAATACAGATATGAAACAGCAGCGCGATCGCCAAGTTAATTTCTTTGCTCTTATTCTGGGTGGCCCCAAAGACTACAAAGGGCGCAGCATGGATCAAACACACACCGGAATGGGTTTAGAGCAGCCACATTTTGATGCAATTACCAAGCATTTAAGCAATTCCATGACTAGCTCTGGAGTATCTGCCGATGACACAAAAGCAGCAATGGAAGCAGTTGAAAAATTAAAAGGTTCTATCTTGCATAAGTAAGTAGTGTCTAGCCCAAGATCGATATTTTACTTTATTTTACTTTTAGGAAAGGGTTGCTCACGGCATCCCTTTTTTTTTGTTTTTATCGGTTGGGTTAGACAAAAAAATAAGTCCTGTTTCTGTATTTGTTCTCAATATTATTTGTCTGCTTAACCCAACCTACAACTGCATAAGTCCCGAAAAGCTTCACCTATATAGTAGATAGGTAATTGGCTTTAATCCGCATATTTTTAATCATCCAAGCCACAATAACCGCTTTTACCGTTGGAGAGCGAATAATATTTAATCCAAAATCAGTCAAATTCTAAAATCTAAAATCTAAATTCAATTACAATTATGCAATCAAGTTTTCTAACTACTGTTTTCCTACCCCTGGCTTTATTTATCATCATGCTAGGAATGGGATTGGGATTAACGTTAAATGATTTTAAACGAGTCTTTGTACAACCCAAAGCTGTAATCCTGGGTTTGATAGCTCAATTAATCGTTTTACCTTTAATAGGTTTTCTTTTAGCAATGATTTTTCCGCTTTCACCAGAGTTAGCTGTAGGAGTAATGATTCTCGCAGCTTGCCCTGGTGGCCCCACTTCTAATATGGTGACTTATTTAGTACGGGGAAATGTGGCTCTCTCAATTACTCTTACCGCAATTAGCAGTTTTATTACCGTATTTACTATTCCCATCGTGGTAAACCTGGCAATGCAAAATTTTATGGGAGAAGGAATTGCTTTACAATTACCTTTTCTCAAAACCGTAATTCAAATTGCTGTAATAACTTTTATTCCAGTAACCATAGGAATGTTATTACACCGATATACTCCCCAAGTTGCAGCGAAAGTAGAAAAATCAGTTAAATGGCTTTCCCTATTCTTCCTGGGATTAATTATCGCGGGTTTGCTTTTAAAAGAACGAGATAACGTACTCAGCTTTTTCTTTCAAGTTGGTGGAGTTACCTTAACCTTGAATTTATTAACAATGGCTTTGGGTTATGCGATCGCAACTCTTGGTAAACTCGATGAAAGCAGCGCCAAAGCAATTACCGTCGAAGTCGGAATTCAAAACGGTACTTTAGCAATTGCAGTTGCTACTACTCTGTTAAATTCCCCAAATATGGCAATTCCAGCAGCAATTTACAGTTTGCTGATGTTTGTTACCAGCGGAGCCTTTATCGGAATAGTTAGAAATCGAAAAGCATAGATTTATTTCTAATCTAATAATCTCCCCTTTGGATCGATAACTTCTGCCAGCGAAAAAATATTCCCAGTCAGTTTTTGCATGGTTTATTTATAAAGTTCCATTAGATGATATGATATTCTACAGACGGATAAAAACTGTTTAATAGCCGTCGGCTACATAAAAAATGAGTTTTGATATAGCTTAGGATTTTGAATAATTCGGTAAGCAAACATCTAAGCTGGCAACTTATAACATGATGCAACAATTTGTATACCAAAGATGTTTTGATTAAGTCAGGGAATTATTTAAACTCAATTTTGTAATTCAAATTGTGCCGATCTATTTTAACAGTAGGAATTCAATATTAAATTTAAAAATGCTTAGCTCAAATGTTTGCTGCTCAAACTTAAAATAATTCTAGGGGCTTTGAGAAGCTAACTATTTATGACGCGGTTACGAAACCATAAATTTTGGTTTCTATAGAATATTTTATCATGCAATTGAATCCTATATTAGTGATTTTAGCCGAACTTTTTAGAATTTATTCTTTAGCAAATCGAATTATAAAATCAAATTGTAAAATTGATCGTAACTGTTATATAGAAGAAGCGCTGAAGCGCAACTACGAACAAATACCAGAAATATTACTGAGATTATAGCGAATTTATCGTATCTTACTTTATATAAATAATCGCAGACATTGTATTACAACATCTGCGATATCTCTCTATTAATATTATTTACCAGCAACTGGCTGATAATACCCAAGCTCTGTTTGAATGTTCCTCAACGTATCTAAAGCGTCCGAATAATAACTACCATTATCAGCCTGAAGAAATTTCTTATTCTGCAAAAGCTGATTTAATTCAACCATCGCCTTTTGGGGATTTATTCCACTTAAAGCTTGTAATGCTCCACGGCGTATATCCAAATCATTGTTTTTCAAAAGTTTCGTTAATACAGGAATTGCTTTTTCCGATCGAATTTGACCTAAAGCTTTTGCGGCAATATAAACAACAGTTTCACATTCGTCTTTGAGCAGCGATATTAATTCGGGTACGGCTGCTTCTGCTTGTAAATTTCCCAAGGCTTCCGCAGCTTTATAACGTACATCAGCATATTCATCTTTGAGCAGCGATATTAATTGGGGAATAGCTGCTTGTGAATTTACTGTTCCTAAAATTTCTGCTACTTCCTCACGCATCAAATCATTATCGTATTCGAGCAAAGATATTAATACCGGGATAGCTTTTTCTGGTTGGGTTTCTAACAGAGAAATTGCTGCATTTTTACGCACCCACTGATTATCATCTTCTAAAAGGGATATTAACGTAGAAATAGCAGTTTCAGATTCAAAATTGCCTAAAGCTTCTGCAACATTTTCGCGTACATCTGAATTTTGATGTTCTAAAAGTTTAATTAATTTAGTTAAATTCTTCTCAACTGGCAATTTTCCTAAAAGTTTGACGGCTCCAGCACATACCTGACTATTCTTAGACTTAATCAGTTTAATTAATTCTGGAATTATCTCTTCGGTTTGAATTTCTTCAAGAATCCTTATAGCATTATGCTGTATATAATCATCTTTATGCTTAAGAAGTTGAAGATATTTGGGAATAGCTGCTTTACTGTTAACTTCTTTTAAAGCGTATATGACAGTTAAATATATATCGCTATCTTCATATAAGCTAAGTTCAACTAATTTAGCAATAGCTGCTGGTGAATTAATTTGAGCTAAAGCGATCGCAGCCTTTTCTTGTAAATCCCCGTATTCTCCTTCTCCTTCGTCCATAATCTCAATTAATTTGGGAACTGCTGGTGAGTATCGCATTTCTCCCAATAAAATTACCGCAGTAGTGCGTGCAGAAAAACTTTCATGTTCTAAAAGCTCAATTAATCTGGGAATCATTTTCTCAGATTTATTTTGTTGCAAGGTAGGTTGACTCATAGAATGTAAAATAAAATCTTCTGATTCGATCAATTCCATGATTTTGAAAATTATTTCTTCAGAATTAATCTTTCCCAAAGCAGCTACAGTTTTAACAACTAAGTTATTATCAACTGAATCTAAAAGGGATATTAATTTATTTTTTGCGAGTTCTGAATCAATTTCTCCTAACCTACGTATGACTTGAGAACGCACCTTACTATCTTTATGTTCTATAAATTTTATCAATCTGGAAATTGCTGCTGACGATTCTGTTTGATTTAAAAGTCTTATTCTTAATAATGGTGGAAGTTCTAAATTATCAATTAAACTAACAGTTTGTTCCTGCCACTCTTGATTAACTTTTCCTGCTAATAAAGCACCTAATTTCAAATCTATATCAAAAGCCAATTTCACCACACGTAAAGCCAAATCTTTATCGTCCACAAATCCCATTGCTACTGCCATAGGTTGAGTGAACATAACGTCATTCAAATAATCCCATTTCAATTCATCGTCGCTTAACTTGGGTAATTTCTGTAATAATCTTTGTACGGTATAGTCTGGCATAATAAAAATAAAAATGCTCGTTGGTTAAATCTTATTTTCTCAAATTAATTACCCTTTTACTAATAGAAATTTTAGATTTTTCTACTTACTCATCTTACTGTTCCGATGACGGTTGACTTAGTTATGAATTAATTCTATCCCATATAAATACACGACATAAAACTGATTATTAGGGTTCTATCTGAGGATTAAAATCCTCAGATAGAAAAGTTAAAACTCTTACTACGAACTAGGAGGATTGTCAATCAATTTTAGGCGCGAGCTAAAACTGGCTTGCCTGTAGATACTGCTTGTTCGATGATATCGGCAGCTTTAGTTGTTCCACCCGATCGCTTAATAGCTTCTTGCAATTTTAAAGCATTTGTTTTGTAAGATTCTTCGGTTAATACTCGTTTAACAGCCTTATGCAACTTTTCTGCGCTGATTTCTTTGAGAGATACAACTTCTCCGGTTCCCGTCCAAGCAATGCGTGCCCCAACCCCTGGCTGGTCGTTAGTAACTGGGATTGCAACCATTGGTACACCATTAGTCAATGATTCTAAAGTAGTATTTAATCCAGCATGAGTTATGGTCAGAGCGGCTTTTTGAAGCAGTTCTAATTGAGGCGCATATCCTACTACTAAAGGATTTCCTAGTAAATTTGGTAACGATTCTGGAGTAGTAGAACCACCTAGAGAAATTACTAATTGAGCGTCTAATTGTTCGCAAGCTGCGGCAATTTGCTCAAATACTCCCACAAGACGATTTTGCAGGGTTCCCATCGAAGCGTAAATCAGCGGTTGTCCGGTTAATTTCTCCCAGGGGAAAGCAACGGGTTCCCGACTAGCTGTGGTATGAAAAGGTCCGGTAAAGTGAAAATATTTAGGCAAATTTTGTCTGGGGAATTCAAATTCAGCAGGTTGTTGACTAATTTGAAGTAGTGGAGAGTAGCGATCGTTAGGGTGGAAATGCTCGGGTAAATTCCACTTTTTCCGATACAAGTCGATCGCACCTCTAATTGGTTTAGAAACGACATTTACAATCTGATAACCCAGTTTATTGCGTAAAAGCCCGCGCCATGTAGGGTTATACTGCCAGGGGGTATTAAAAGGAGGAAGGTTTTCGTCTCGATTTAGGATTAAAGCACTGCATACGGTAATGAAAGGAATATTGAGGTATTCTGCAACAGTTCCTCCCTCTGGTGTTACCTGATCTACTAATAGAGCTTCGATTTGATTATCTTTAATAGCTTGAGGAAGATATTCAAGGTTACGAATTGCTCCATTCGTAAGTAGTTTGACAGTATATCGCAATGCAGCCAACCCACTTAAATCCCCCAATTTTGCGAAAGCTGCTGCTGTTGAACCGATGGGAGATTCATCTAAAGCAATGGCAAGAAAATCTAATCCTGCTGCAATTGCTTTCTCTTTAGCATCCAATACTCCGACGACAGTAACGCGATGACCGCGTTTTTTTAGTTCATATCCTAATGGTAGTAAAGTATTGAAATGACCGGATGAAGTAGGACAAATGATACCGAAATGAGTCATAAGAATTTATTCTCCACAAAAAATGATTGAGAATTTTTATTAAGCTTAATTTACTGTTTTACAACTTACTTAAATATTAAAAGCTGCTTATCTTAATATTCTCCATTAAATGCCAGTTTATCTAAATTTTTTCTTTCCTATTTATCTTATGGGTAAAACTTTCATAGAATTATGCAGTTTCTCCCAATTTTTTTTCACGGAGACGAAAAGTACAAGTTTACTATTAAAAAAACATTGAAATAATAATTAACCGAACTTTAGCTTTTTGAAATAGTCTTTCATGGTAGGTTTTTTGTAGGAGAGAATAATTATGCAATCAATAAATAATAATCTCGTTGCCGATACACCTTACCTAGATTTGCTGCCGGAAGTAAACTTCAATCCCATTTTTATTATGGGAGAGCATCGTTCGGGTACGACTTTGTTATACAAGACATTGACTGCAACGGGGTGCTTTAACTTTCTCAAGGCTTATCACATTATCAAATATGATCAGATTTTATCTAATCATATTAATCACACTGAAGATAAGGCTCTAGAAGAATTAGAGGAACTTTTTCAACGAGAAGGAATTAGCGATCGCGCTATTGATAAAGTCATGGCGACTCCAGATTTACCTGAAGAATACGGGTTTATTCTCAAAAATATTGTTGGAGATGAGTTACGCATTACACCTAAGAATCTGCCTATTTTTCAACAGTTATGTCGCAAAATTCAATTGGCATCAGATCCAGATAAACCTATGCTGCTTAAAAATCCTTGGGATTTGCCCCAATTTATGTATGTCAAGAGCGTAATTCCCAAGGCTAAGTTCATCTTTATTCATCGCCATCCAATTCATGTAATTAATTCTAAATTGAATGCTGCACGTATTTTGTTTGATTCATGGAACCCCTATACTGCTCTAATTGCTCAGATGTATGCCCAGATATTCAACAATCCCGTTAAACGCTTTTTATACCAACTAATGTATTCAAAGTACTTCAACTTGGGATTGCGTCGAGTCACCAAAAAGTCAGTTGAATCATCTAGTTACTTTTTAGAGAATGTTAAGTCATTACCCCAGGAAGATTACTTCTGTATTAGGTATGAAGACTTATGTAAAGCTCCAGAAGCCACTATTTTAAACATTCTGGAGTTTCTAAAATTGCAGCCCAGAGTAGATTTAGATTATCAAAGCTTAATCAAACCGCGCCCTCCAAAATTATTGCCAGAAGTGCAAACTAATTATCAACAAATCTGCCAACAGCTACAGCCATACTTAAGCGATCGCGGTTATGATATCTAACTAACAGCACCTTGGAGAACTTGCTGCTGTTGAGTCCGTTTACCTTTAACTACCATTCGCACTCCATCTTTTGGTGACATCAGAATACCTTTCCGTACTGGCTTGACGGGCTTGCTATCGGCTAATTCTAACTGCCAACGGGATAGTATAGTTGCCAGAACCAGTTTCATTTCAAACAAGGCAAAAGCATAACCCAAACAGCGACGATTACCACCACCGAAGGGTAAATACTCATTGGGAGAAAATTGACGTTCCAGAAAACGCTCTGGCTTAAACTGCTTTGGTTCGGGATACAAATCTTCTCGATGATGAGTCAGATAAATACAGGCAGATACTATTGTACCAGGCTCTAACTGATATCCCATAATTTCTAGCGGTGATTTAACGATGCGTGGAAGACCAAAATTTACTACTGGGTAAATCCGCAGTGCTTCTTGGCAAACGGCATTCAAATAAGGTAATTTCATCATGTCGTTTGCTTCTGGATTATCGCCCAAGTTATCCAATTCTTGCCTCAGCTTCTCTAACACCAGGGGCTGCTGATGAATCCAGTAAAATGCCCAGGATAACGATGTAGCGGTGGTTTCATGACCTGCAACCAAAAGGGTCATTAATTCATCTCGTAACTCTACTTCCGTCATCGGTTCGTCATTTTCATCGCGAGCAGCCATCATCAAAGAGAGGATATCGGTACGAGATGAATCTAATTTTGACCAACGTTCCCTAATTTCAGCGAAAATAAGTTCGTCCATTTTCTGTCTCAAACGCAGAAAGCTTCCCCAAGGACTCCAATCACCCAAATCCTTTTGCAAGGCTGGAAACAGAAGCATCAAAGTTTGCACTATAGGTTTTTTGGGATTCATCCAAGCCATGAGCAATTCCTTAAGTTGCTCGTAACGCAAACCGGATTCTAAACCAAAAACAGCTTTTAAAATTACCTCAAAGGAAATGGCTTGCATAGAAGAACGTATCGATAAAGTTTCGCCAATTTTCCATTGACTAGTTACTTGCTCGGTGAGATTATGCATCAATTCCCCATAAGCTCGCATTCGTTCCCCGTGGAAAGGTGGCATCAATAATTTTCGTTCCCGCTTGTGTCGAGATCCACTCAGAGCAAGTATTGAATGTTGCCCCAACAACGGCAGCTTTACTCCAGCTTCCCCACCAGAATCTAATTTTTCTAAATTGGCAGTAAAAATTTGCTCAATACCTTCAGGATTACTAACTACAACTTGAGGAGTATTGCTAGGACCAACAGAAATCATAAATATATCGCCATATATTCGTGCTTGTTTCTCTAAAGTCTCTAAGGGTTTAATAATTGACTGGAATTTTCCTAGCAAAAATCGATTCTGGGGACCTGGAGGCAGTTTTGATGTAGACATAGTAGACATAAATATTATCGCTCACAGATACGATTAATTAAACTCAATATAAACTAAATATTCAAATTTATTTCCTACCGAATTTTGATTTTTAAACCGAATTAATCCTGCATTGCCTGTAAAAGAGGTTGATAACAATAGCTAAAAGGCACATTACAAAATTTAATAGGTCATGCTAGAGGAAACTGTCGATTATTTTGATTCAAGCAGAATGTTTCAAGACAACTAATTGTAATAATTCTTCAAACAAAGAATCACCAAAACTCATTAATCTCAACGATGGTTTTTCGTCAAATATTTGGGGATAAAAGGTAATATTATATGTATTGTCTTGATATATTAACTGCCAATTTTCCTGGTTGGGGATAAAGATCGCGTTGCAGTTTTTGAGAGTTATTGAAGTAGTAAATAGCTGCTCTATAGCTTGTGGTGTAAAAGGTGTAGTCGCAATCGGTTTTTGAATTTCTGCTAAGTCTGCATCCATATCCATAACCGTCATCTCTTCGATCGCAAGTCTTGAAGCGGGGGTATCTATTACCGAATCGAATTCCGACATTAAAACGTCTTCTTCTTGTGGATCTGCACTCATGACTGCTTGTTCGATAAATGTCGGAACTTGCGCTAAAATTGGTTGCAGATTTCCGACTACTGTAGCAAATGCATTAATGCGATCGCGCAATTTTCGGTAAACTTTGGCTTCAACGGTGCCGTCGTAATAAAAGTTGTGAATCCTGACGGTAGAATATCTTTGTCCGATACGGTCTATTCTACCAATACGTTGTTCGACTCGCATGGGATTCCACGGCATATCGTAGTTAATTAATACTCCACAATTTTGTAAGTTCAATCCTTCTGAAGCGGATTCGGTACAGAGGAGAATTTTGATTTGATTGTCACGAAAACGTCTTTTGATTTCTTCTTTGGGAACAATGCACCATTTACCTTCAAAATAGAATTCACCACCTCTACCGGAATAGCAAGCAATTTGATTGCCATATAATTCCTGCAAAGTTGCTCGTAGATAATCCATTGTATCGGTGTATTGAGTAAAGGCGATCGCGCTTTCTCTTTCTAAAAGTTCTTGACGAAGTATTTTGATAAATTGGGAAAGCTTGGTATCTTCTCCGGTATTGTCAAACTGTTGTAATAAATCTTCAAGATATGCGATTTCTTGGGGGTCAACTTCTTCTTTGATATTATCTAAATAGGATTCCATACCAATAATTACAGCATCGGAAGCATCGTCTAAATCTGTTAAATCATCGTTACTGAAAATGCTTCCCTGCTGGGTTAACAAGAAATCTAAACGGCGTTGCAGAGATGATTTAATCGCGTAAAATGAACTGGTTAAGCGTTTGCGGTATAAAGTCATCAAGAAACCCAAGCAGGAGCGTTCGTCTTTTTGCGCTAATCTGTAAAAATGTCTAACGTAATTGCTGACTGCTTGGTATAGTGGGATTTCTGTTTTTGATTCTAAAGCAATAGCGTTATCATATACAACTCTTGTAGGAATATCTTTTTCTAAAAGTCCCCTTTTGTAATATTGTCTTAAAGTATCGCGGGTATGACGAAACATTAAATCTTTGAGCGGAGTATTTGCGGTGAGATACTGACAAGAAGCGGTGATAAAGTCTTTATCTAGTAATAATTTTTTATGGTTGACGATTTTTTTACCCTGTTGCCAGGTATCTTGGATTTTATAAGCGAGATTGCGGTCTTTTTTTCGTAAGAATTGTTCTAATCTAGAGCAAGCTTCTCCACCGCGTTGAAAATAATCGCTGCACATTAATTGCCAAAAATCAAGAGTTTCGCGTTTGGGATTTTTTTGTAGCGATTCAAAGTAATCACAAAAATTATCGCCATAACTCCAATGTCCTTGCAATCCCAACAGGTATAATAAATCGAAGATTTCAATTGCATCAATTTGCATGGGAGTTGCAGAGAGCAGAATTAAAGATTTAGTTTTCTCCTTCAACTGCTGCATTAACTGTAACAAGCAATTTGGGGTTTCTTTGCGGTTTTGGGGACTTTTGCGACGAGCGTGGTGTGCTTCATCTAAGATTACCAAATCCCAAGGTTGAGCTTCTAAGAGTTCGAGCATTCTTTCTTTTCTTCTTACTAGGTGGGAAGAAGAAAGGATTAAATCGTGAGAATTCCAAGGGTTTAACCTCTCCCCTAACCCCTCTCCTACGAGGAGAGGGGAATAATTTTTCTCCCCATCCTCTGTCTTCTCCCCCTTCCCTTGTAATAACCTCTCCCCTAGCCCCTCTCCTACGAGGAGAGGGGAATAATTTTTCTCCCCATCTTCTTTCTTCTCCCCATCTTCTTTCTTCTCCCCATCCTCTTTCTTCTCCCCATCCTCTTTCTTCTCCCCCTTCCCTCGTAGGGAAGGGGGCTGGGGGGTTAGGTTTTTAGGGGTTAGGTTTGTAAATTCATTTTGAGCATAACTCCAGAAATGCAGATTAAATTTTTCTCGTAACTCTTCGAGCCATTGCGGTTGCACGCTAGCGGGTGCGAGAATAAGTACGCGCTTGACTTTTTTAGCTAATATTAAATATCGTAAAATTAAACCTGTTTCAATCGTCTTTCCTAAACCAACTTCGTCAGCAATTAGGAAACTTTGAGGAAATGTTTCTGCAACCCGACGCAGAATTTTAATTTGATGTACCCAAGGTTTTATCGGAATTGATTTTAAACAAAAATCCAAGCAGCCTGGATGGTTATGAATATTCGCTAATTGATGAAACTGCTCTAATTCCTCTTGACTTACTTTTAATGCCTCCTTACTTCTTTCCTCAGCGCTCTCCGCGTCTCTGCGGTTTATTAATCCATAATCTTCTACAGAATCAATAATCCGAGTATCAAATTCAATTTTCGGTTCCCATATTGGTTTAACATCGGGAGTATATTGCAACAGCTTTCTTTGTACAGCTTCCGGAACATCAAATACTCGGACATTCGGTGAAATATCGTACCAAAGTTGTTCAAATCTAGAAATTTCTTCTTCTACCCTATCTAACTCTCTTCCACCTTCCCAAGAGCAATAAACGTGGAAGGATTCGACATTTTTTGCCCAACCGCTAATAGATTCGTTATTTGAACCGCTAAAAGCTAAATTATCGCCATTAATATCTGTAAAGATACCAACTTTTTCATGAAAAATGTGTTGTGGATCTAATTGTTGTTCGCTGGATTCGGGAATACCATTTTCTTTGAGGGGAATAGCAATTTTGATATCAAGATAATTATTTGCCACCAACCAACTGAGAATTTCAAAATGTTTAAGTTGAGCAAAGTTTTCTGGTGGTTTTAATTCTGCATCTAAACGACTTAATAAAGCATCTCTTAACTTAAAACCTTGTTGAATTGCGGATAAATCTTGCTGGCTAAATTGACAACCCATAATTAAGCGGATTTGTCCTTGATGGTGTAGCATTGCTCCCAATCCACGGGCAACTTTACTCAAAATTGCACTGCCGAAAAAGCCGGATTTACGGTTATATTTAATCGCGCATTCTAAAGCTGGAATATAAAAGTCAGCGATGGTGTTATCGGTGTTGCTAGAGTAGCTTATTTTCCAGGGATAATCGCGTAGTAATTTGGACATATTATACAGACGCTACGGTAGAAGAACCTAACCCCCAACCCCTTCCCTACGAGGGAAGGGGGTTAAGATTCAAAGCCTCTCTCCTTGTAGGAGAGAGGTTTGGAGAGAGGTCATATCTAAGATAGCGTATTATATTTATGTAACCGTATTTACTAACATTTTTCTAAACTATCAGCCCATTCACGTACAATATTATGTGCTACTCCGGAACCTTTACGACGATAATCTTCTAGGGCTAATTTACTTTGTTGAATCATTTCGGCTTCGGTAAGAGGTTGAAAATTCAATGCTGAGTCTATCTCACCGTATTCAAATGGTAATGGTTTAAGATGCTCTAATATTTGCTGTTTAATATCGTTTGTTGTCATAATTTTTAACTTTTGTAGTTGTTTTTTGTTAATACAAATTAAGAATATATTTTAACGCAGAGGAGCGCAAAGGTTAACGCAAAGTAACGCTGAGTTTTTATTACAATATGTTTTTTATTGAAATGCTCCCACTGTTCACTGTAAATCCAATTCCAACTGCCCCCCTTGATTAAATTCTAATTCTTGCTGTTTATAAGATACTTTAGCTTTAATTTCATCCATTGATAACCACAATTCTTGTAACACTTTCTCTTCGGGAATGCGTTTTTTTTCGTCGCGAATTTGCGGGATAACTTTCAGAGCAACTTCAAATGTCCGCATGAATAAATCGTTGCTAATTAAACCCGTATTTTTCATAAATCTTCTAATGGCTTCAATGTTTTCTTCTTCTTGGTAAAGGGCAATTATGGCATGAAGTCCATCTAATAGATACTGAGCGGAAAAGTCGTTTTCATTTACCGAGAAGGCGCGTTTTTTGAGTCTTTGTTGTGGTGTAAGTAATTTACAGCTACCACCTTTTGATTCAATGATTTTATGCTTTTTCGCTAAGTCGGAAACGTCAAAACCACCCACAGCTAAAGCCAGTTGTCTGGCTTCGTCAAAGGGAAATTCGCGGGCTTCAAAGGTGTCCCATGCTAATATATACCATTGAGTTAAAGCATCGATGCCGTTGAAGTCTTTACCTTGTAATAAGTTTTGCAATCGGTATTCTACTATGGCTTGACGCACTTCTTCAAATGCTGCTTTGGGTTCAACTTGATTTCCGGCGCTGTCGAGAATAGAGGTATATTTGGTAAATACGCTCAAAGCTGCACCGAAAGCGGTTAAGCATAAATCGATACCGGGGGGTTTGATTCGTTGACGCGAATCTGCTACTTTGTCAGCATCGGGACGAGAATCTGCTGCAAGGGATTTTTCGATTTCTGGGGCTTTTTCAAAGACGATATTTCTGATATCAGTGCGAATGTCATCCCACCAAGCTTGCTCGGCTTCGGGGTTGCGTTTGCGACATACTAAAAGTACGGTGCTGGATACGGCGTTTTTTTGAGCTTGGTGCAAATTTTGCGGATTTTCGGTACTCACAGCCCAAGATGCGGTAATCTCGAAACCTGCATCTATGAGTGATTTGGCTAAAACATCCCACGCGCCGGAATCTTTGTGGTTAAATTGTACCGTCATAACTCCATCGTCGCGCAATACCCGGTGGTATTCTGAGAATGCCATTGCCATTTTAGCTTCGTAATCTTGGTTGGCTAATTCTTCGGGGGATATTCCCATATTGCGGAAGCGGGAAGGATTGGCGACGGCTTCGCGGTCTTTGTCGGTGAGTTCGAGGTAGAATAATTCCGGGAAGATATCGCCGAGGGTGCGTTTTAGCCAGACGTAGAAAAAGTCTGATAAATCAGCATAAGGAATTGTAGCGTAGTAGGGTGGATCAGTAATAACTGCGTCTACTGAGTTGTTGGGGATGTGAATTAAGTTATCGGCTGATTCGGAGTTGATTTGAATTGATTTTTCATTATGTTGTTCGATTCCTGGGATTCCTGTTGAACCGGGTTTAGTTCCGAATAATGAACAAAGTTTTGTGTAATCTGATGTCAAAGCATCTACACACCAACTCCACAATCGGTTAATACTCACTTCAGGATAATTCCATATTAAATTTAAAGCGTGTTGTCCACTTGCAAGTTGAATTTGTGAGGTTGTACCACTCCAATGAGCTAATCTTGAATTAGCATCAACACACCTATCCAAAACTAAAGCTAAATAAGTTGAAATCGCTTGTGCTTTCTCCCATTCATACTCAGCTTGAATTAATGCTTTTGCTTCGTTGATAATTTCTAAATAAGTTATAAGAGTTAAAAGCTGACGAGGATTAAAGCATTGCATCCATTCTGTAATTCCATAATTACGAATCATTGAATATTGAGGATTAGTCGGTGTAGGTTCATGACTAATAAGATTATTTGCTTCCCATTGACTAAGTTTTTCAAAAAATGTTGATTCAGCTAGATAAACACCTTTTAAATCACATTCTCTAGGAGTAATAAATTCTAAACTACCTTTTCCTTCTTTATAAGCTACTGCATAAAGCTGATGACCTAATTTACTTTCCTGACTTGGTGAAGAAATATATTCATTATCAATCACATTCCCACAATTAGGACACCTACCAACACCTCGACTAATAGTAGTTGTAGTATCCGGATCGTATTCCCCATCATCAGTTTGAATCGTCGTTCCCTTCCCCTTTTTTCCCTTAACCAATTCAAAATCAACCCGCTTATTTTCAGGATTAGGAATTGGCTTTACCGCATACCAATCACTTGTAACTTTCCTCGCTTGTCCTTTCCCTGCATAATTACTCGTCTTACTCAACCACCAATTCGGACTTAAAGGCACAACCGACTGACAACTCGGACAAACAACGGTATGCGCCCATAAATAATTTTGCACCTTTTCCCCTGGGTTACAAGGGAAAAACTCAGCTAACCTTTTTTCGGCTTCATCCCCTACCCACTTCACCCATTTATCGATATCCTGCTGCAAATCGGGACCAAATTTCAACGGATATTCCATCGCTGCTTTCATCGTCACCACAGCAACGGGATTCAAATCGGAAGCAAGCACATTTAACCCATATCTCGCGGCTTCAAAGGGTATACTTCCACCACCCGCAAACGCATCTAATACAGTCGGCGTGCGAGTTCCCCAAGTTTGCTGGCAATAATCCTGTACCTTCTTAATTCTTGTCGAACTTGGTGGAGTTTTGTAAAGCTTGACTTCCTTTCCCGGTACCAACCCCAATAAATGCTCAAATTCCGGCATCGTCACATCTGCGGGTAACAAAGAAGCCAAAACCGAAGCGCGACTAAAAGACAAAGGCTTGCGAGAATACCATCTATGCAAACCCTTAAACGGATTTCCCCCATGCTCGTAATATACCTGCTGGTTGAGCAATTGTACGGGCATTTTTGATTCAATGAACAGTTGGGGACGTTTGGGGGTTGGGTTGGACATCGGCGCGGGAGATTGGTAAATAATGGTCAATGTATATTGTAGTGCCTACCACGCAAACCGAAACTCATAAAAATATGCAGTCTTTTATAACTGACTTCTTGCACCATTGTCGTTAATCCCGAATTCCCGCCTTGAAATCAATTTCAAGGCTAATATACAAAGTACGTTAAAACGCACTATAATCACCTCAAAAGCTTAACCAGTCTGATTTATCAGACTTCGTATATGAGCCTGGGAATTTATTCCAAGGCGGTTTATGAGCCGAAGTTCGTAACACACCAAAATGTCTCAAAATGGTGCGTTACGTTGTCGCTAACACATCCTACAATATTCAAATATCATATTAAAGTTAAAGAAGACAATCCAAAACAAACGCATCCGTTGTTAAAATCCAAAATCGAATGGCTCAATTATTAACCAAATTAATTACAGTTGAAGAATTTCTTACGACTAAACCAGAAAAGGGACGCTATGAATTGCATAATGGGGCAGTAGTTGAAATGGCACAACCAATAGGGGAACATGAAGAGGTGACTGGCTTTTTAACTATTGAAGCTTCTGCTGAAATCAAACGCTTGCAATTATCGTATTCTATACCGAAAACAGCATTAGTACAATCAGCTAGTAGCGAATCTGCATACTCCCCGGACTTATTAGTACTTAATAAACCGGCTTTAAAATCTGAAGAATTATGGAAAAAATATTCTACCGTACAGTTAGGTGCTTCAATACCTTTAATAATTGAAATTGTTTCGACAAACTGGCGCGATGATTATTATAGAAAGCTAGGTGAATATGAGGAGATTGGTATACCTGAATATTGGGTAGTTGATTATTTAGGGTTAGGTGGAACCAAATTTATCGGTAAACCAAAACAACCGACTTTATCTATTTATAATTTGGTTGATAATGAATATCAGGTTTCTCTATTCCGAGGAAATGACCGGATTATTTCTTCTACTTTTCCCGAACTAAATCTTACGGCACAACAAATTTTTGATGCTGGGAATTAATAGGTATCAATCAACAATCGGATTTTCCCTACCAATTCCTAATTCCCGAAGTTTACTTTTGACATCTTGCCAATCACTACCGCAATAGTAATATTTTTTATCCAAAATATCGGCGATATAATAACCTTGTTTACCACCGTTGATGCGGAAAAGTTCAATAGCGACTTTTTTCATTGAAGTATTAAATGCTGAAAATAAATCATCATTTGAAAGTAAAGGAGAGTTAAATAAATTTATAAAGGGTTTTCCATGCTTAAAAGCCCAACCATTACCGCGACGTTCGATAATTCGGTAATAAACAGGACGGATAATTGTTGTGTTTAAGTTTGACATAGTTAATATAAGATATAAGAAAGATTAAGGAAGATAGCCCCCAGGTGCTAGTTAGGGGCTATCATTCTATTTAGTTGTTGCCATTATCGGACTCTTGATGTGGTTCCGAAGCCACATCTTCCAAGTCTTCTTTGACAACTTCCGTGTCTACGAGATATGTGTCACCAGATACCTTATCCTCTTTCTCCCAAATGCCTTGAAAAAGACGGATAAAGATTTTAACTGGATTCCAAAAACCTCGATGACCATTACCGTTTTTGCTCAATACAACACCTCCTAAATATTCGGTAATTGGGGACTAATTATGTCCCCATATTTATTTTCAATTATTTTTAGACCAGTTTTTATTAATAATTTCAAAGATTTATAAAGCAAAAAATTAAAATATTTTCACCATTCCCAACTACCAATTACCAATTACCAATTACCCATAAATATAATATCAATCCCCCAACAATACCCGAATCGCTTTTAAAGCGGTGCGTTTTTTCCCATTACTAACTTTAGCAAACCAGTAATGGGATTCTTCGTTACTCATTTCAGTAATTCCGCTGGCAATATTCGCAATTCTCTCCGGTTTAGAAAGCGGTTGTAATGTTTGAATCAATAAAGCTAAATTTATTCCGGTTTCTTCACTGACAATATAAGGTGTTTTACGACTGTTATTTAAGGTTTTGGGGTCGTAATTATTCGCTTTTAAACAATCATATACTGCTTGTTTTGCCATAATTAAAGCATTACCTTTTAAACGTCCAATTCGTTTAGCAGAAGGACGCTTTTTTTCACCAGCTTTTCTATAAGCACACTGATATAATTCCAGGGCAAAGTTATTGTTATCGATGGGAACTACACGTAGTTGGAATTCTTGCATTTTTTGTTAATTGTCATACTTGTTTTTATATAAAGCTGCATATAACTTCCCGCATCTCAGAAACCTATCCCCTAACCCCTTCCCTACTAGGGAAGGGGAACAGGAAAATATTCTTATTACCCCCCATTCCCTCATAGGGAAGGGGGCTGGGGGGTTAGGTTTTAATAAGTTACTTTTACTAATAAGTTAAGCCTATCAACTGGATTACGATTAAGGGCATTTTTAATAATACTAATTTCTGAGCCTTCTGGTTGCACTGGTGAAGAAAATTTAATTTCTAGCTTCAACATGACATCGGCTTGGGCATCTTGACTATTCAACAAAGCGTTAATTGCTCCTTGAAAGCTTTGAAACCCTTTTACCGCACCTTGGTATTCTAATCTGACAAACTGTTCCCCTGCGGTAATGGTTGCTAACTGGTCAATTTCTATGGGAAACTTGATTAATAATGGTAAAGCCGTCATTAATTTACGATAATCAATTACTTGGTCTACGGAGATTTCGATTAATTCGATACCAGTAATTTTGTCATCGTGAATGCGATCGCCTAATTGATTAAATACTCCATTCGGTGTTCCTTCTAATTCAAACTCTTCTGGTTTTGCTTTAAATAATGGAGTAGTATCCCAATCACCACCTTTTTCTTTGCCGTTGGGTGTTTTAGGTGTACCATTGCCATAAGTTACAATACTCGCTTGACTTTCCTTCTCTACTATTTCATCATTACCGTAATCAGCGATAATTTTAAAGTTTGTAGTTGTATCAATTTGGGCTTCGTATTCATCGCTGGGACGAAATTCTTGTTGGATTAATTCCCCATTTTGATAAAGTGTAATTTTCAAAGCTCCCGATGCTTTCCACCTTACTTTTACTGGTTTAATAGAATCGGTACTATTCATTACTTGAGTATAAAGTTGAATTTCTCGCGGTTTTGGTAATTCTAGAATTCCGCGACGATAAAGCACCATTCTGTCCGAAAATTCGATAGTATCGGGTAATTTTAATTCAATATCATCAGTTTTAATAAACATCTTTTCTCCCACCTTCATATCCCAGCTTCCATTTTGCAAACCAGTACGAATGGTATCTCGCAATTTAGC
The DNA here is from genome assembly GCF_963920925.1 of Calothrix sp. CCY 0018. NCBI lineage: Bacteria > Bacillati > Cyanobacteriota > Cyanophyceae > Nostocales > Calotrichaceae > Calothrix > Calothrix sp. CCY 0018. The sequence goes on from NZ_CAWUDI010000055.1 coordinate 19,080, forward strand.
AACTTCCGCATCAAGCAGTATATTTAAACCTAAATTTTTCGCGAATTCTTCTCGTAAAGCTTTGGTTGTCCAATGTTGCAATCCTGCTAACCAAACTTTCTGTAATATATAAGCAGGTGCATAAGGTAAGGCATCTTCCGAACGAATTTTCTGACAATCTTTAAGAGTTTTTAATATCACATCCTGCTGATTATTTTTACCTTTAATATCGCTAGCATCTTGCGCTGGTAAAGTATAATGCATCAAGCCGAGTGGCGCTTTTACGGCATCGTTGGCAGGATAAAATAAATGACGGTAAGCATTAGTTAAAGATATTCTAATTTTTAAATCGAATTCTCCTTTTTTCTGTTTTAACTGCTTCTGCTGGCTTTCCGATAAATCTTGTAATCTATTAGCTGAATTGAGAATATTTAATATAGCCAGATATTCCCTAGTATTCTCAATTGCTCTATCTAACTCATTTTTATTCGCGATCAAAAATAACAATCGATTTCGATAAATCCGAAACTTTCCCGCTTCCCCCGTTTGATTAAATATCTTCTCTACAAGCGGCGGTGCATTTTCCGTAGTTGCAGAAATTGTCGCTTCGTTAAAATCAATTAAACACAAAGCAATATTATCAGCAACATCGTCTACATCTCCCGGTGATTCTGGTGCCGAAATTGATTTGAATAACTTAGGAGCAAAAACGCTATCGCGACGTTTTCGTAATTCATCTTTGGCTTCCGTTTTACCAATTTGCTGCTTTTCTTCGGAAATAATCTTATTAATTGATGGCTCTTCTTTAAACCGAGCAACGGAAGTTATACTATCATTTTCTAAATACCAAGCAACGGTACTCAATCTTTCCAAAGCTGTATCAACAAAACCAGTTCCCAAACCCGGAGTTAACAGCGATAAATTTAATTCAGTACGACTAATTCCGGCAACAACACCTTGATTGATAGAATGTAAAAAAATAGTTCTTGCTACCCAAGAAGAAAAAGCAGGTTTACCAGCAGCTTTCCATTCACCATCTTGGATTTGAGCGTGCGCTTCTCTCCCATCTGAATTATATATGTCAGCGGATATCGCCAAACGTAATAAAGGACGTTCTAAGCGTGAAGTTAATTCGCTGGTAATTTCTTCTTCAATACCGATAGGAATATGATGGGGATGAATCAAAGGTATCCAATTGTTTGCTGAATTTTCCCACAAATAACGAATAACTCTGGCAAATAATCGTAAAGCACCTCTAGTACGCTGAAAGTTTTGAATAGAGGCAATTTTTTTATTAAGTAAACTAAAAAGTTCGGGATGAAAGGGATAACTTGCTGCTATAGTTTCAGCATAACGGGAATCCTTGCAACCATCGGGTAAACTAATACTGCTAGCTTTATAACTTTGTAAATATTCCTTTGCTGCATTTTGCGCTGCATTATTATCAATACTAGTAAATAAACGCTGTTTAACAATATTATAAATTTCCACATCGGTACTGGGTTTAAGAACCCTTTCCTGACGTGCTGAAGCTGAAATTGCTTCCTTTATTTCCGTAGTTTCTTCCCCAAAACTATCACCTGAATCAGCCAAAGTATAAACAAAAACTAAATTATTGCTAGAAGCTGCTAAATCCATCAAGGAAAACAAAAAAGCAACTACCTGTTGCGCTAAATCGCTTTTACCAACCGTCACCGCTTTACTAACTCGTAGATGTTGAGCAATTTCATCTAAAATTATTACAGTAGGTTGTCCCTGAATAATTCTTGATAATACAGCCGTACCGGGGCTAACTCGCTGCTCATCGGAACCTTTGAGCAAACTATAACCATCAATTCCGCCGATTTGATAAGCAATTTCACCCCAAATAGTGTACGTAGTAACACCCGTATCTGCGTGCAAAACTCCTTCCACAGGTGTTAAATCTTGACAGGCGATCGCCGCTACCTGAATCGGACGTTGTGGGATTACACTTAAGTCAGCAAAACGTTCTAAACCGGGAATTTCTCGTCCATTTTTAGCAATATGCCATAAAGCAATTTCATCGTGAGTTTTACCACCACCAAAACTAGTTTCCAAACGAATAATCGGAGAGCCGACTTTATCACCAACCAAACGTCCGAATACTTCCGAAATTAACGTTTTTAACCCCTGGGTAGCAAAAGTATTGCTGAAAAAAGTGGTAGAATCTTGGTAAACAAGGGGAGCATTACCTTCCACAACCAACTTTAACTTAGCTGCAAATAAATCTAATGAAAGTTCTCCAGCTAATATTTCTTCTCTGGGAACGCAGGTTTTAAATATAGAAGGTAGCTGCATAATTAGTTTTTTAGTTTTTGATTATACATTGTACGCGAAGCAGAATTATGTAGGATGCCGTTCAATATTTACCGTTTTATGCGGTTAATTCTATTCTAAGACGGTACCACTATGCATCATAGCTATCCCTCTCCCGACAATATAGGGTGTGTCGCAACGAAAATATTATGCGATTACTAAATTATTCGCAGATACATTAACCAGGTAAATTTCTTCCTTAGTACAGGCTAGAAGATGTCACCCAATTTCAAACGGATAAATACGCAGCACTTGACTGAGCAGCTTTTCTCAGACGACATTAGTAAGGATTGACGCTGCTGGCGATCGCCAAGTTCAGTCTATTCCATCAGCGCAGACATTTTTTGATCGGGTATTTGCCTCTGTTACGAATGCTGGCAATCTTTCAAGCCGTGATATCCAGTCGCAGCTTTTAGATTTATATCAAGATACGTCTGGCTTGATGCCTTCGGCATCAAGCTCTGCTTATCGCCGCATTAATGCACAACGCACTCTACTATGCTTTATTTCTTGGGAAATCGACAAGGTTTGCTTGAATTTAGCAAAGCAGTTTGGTGCTACTGGGGGTTTCACCAAAGCCCTTCGGGCAAAAGTCGCGAAGTAAAAAGTAATAAGTAAGAAGTAATAAATTTTAGCCCGAAATATGGTATAAAGCCTCGTCTTTTAAAGACGAATAAAAACCAAATTTATCATTATTTGAATCCTCTACCTAAAAGGTAGAGGTATTACTTCTTACTTCTTACTTACTACTTCTTACTTGTGAAAAGTCGGGATTTACTTCCCTATGTACTTTCCGTAACACGGAAGGCTGGCTAGAAAATTGCTTGGAGAAAAAGTGGTGGCAAGATAAATCAACTTCTCACACCTCAACCGATGCCCGTCAAGATAATCCAGAACCAAAATGCGCTACCGAGAAGTTAACCCAGGAACAAAAAGTTTGGTATGAGAATGCGATCTGCTGCTTGCAGCAGCGCTTCGCTATCGCTCTTGGGATTTGTTTACCGTCACCCATTGAAGAATTACCCATTAGATGGAAATTATGCAATGCGTGTTGCAAAATATGGCATGGTTGCGTCTAGTAACGGTCAAGTTAGATTACCATCGGCAGGATGCTATGAAGCTTTTGAAGCATCACTTTTAAATCAAATATTGTATTGGTGGGGTATTTAATTAAGTTTAATTCTCGCAATACGCGGAACGCCGATACCTTTCCGGTGTATCGCCTACCTAATCAAAGTGCTATACGCGCAGCGTTGCATAAAGGCGATCGCCTCGTTAAGTAAGGGGTCACTGTGCCAAGTTGGAAAAACTGTACGCTAACAGGTCTAAAGAATATTTTAAACCCTTACCCAGATAAAGTTACAACGAAATATATTTTTGAATTTTTGATGTTTTATATCTGAAGCGGTATTCCTCTACTTTGAACGAAAAAGCGTTGTTCTAGGGGTTAAAAATCTCTTAGCGTACAAAATTTCCGAATTGGTACGTTTTCTTCTTAATCGCAAATAACTTACTAAGTGGGTATGCCTTCATTATTTGTGTCATTGTTCGCTGCGTGAATACTTCGTTTCGCTATGCCTTGGCTAACGCCACACTACGTGAACCTTGCACTCGCTTCAGACAATATACAATTTATTTTGCGTTAGTACTTAACGTACCCGCAAAAACAAAACAACATTATTTAATACTTTTAACTAAGTAAAAATACGTAAAAACAGGAGTGGACTGAAAACATATAAATTTCATATAAAATATTGAAACTTTACTCAGTATTTATACATTTAATACTGTATAGAAATTATAGTTTAGATTGTAATCAATTAACTAGCTAATAAGTGTGATTATAGTGATTTCATAGCATTAGCTTTTGCCTGTTCAGTATTTTGACTTAATTGGAAAATGTATAAACTAAAACTATCTTTTGCTGTTGCTTTCTCAGCATTTGTTGCGATGGGAACTTTAACCTCAAACCCAGCACAGGCTGCTCTGCTAGACTTCAGCTTTACCACAATAAACGGCGCAACAGGAACATTCACTTTGGATACAGATACTCCTCCCTCTCCTGTTCCATCCATAGGGGCAGAGGGATTTCCAGGTATTTTATATCCTGATGCTGTTTCTAACTTTTCTTTTTCATCGCCAGAAAGACCAGAGTTTAATACAAATAACGACAATGCCGATTGGGAAATTATCCCAGGTATTATTCCTGGTAATGTCGGAAATCTTAGCGGTATTTCTTTTCCGAGTGGATGTTCGGTATCAGCTCCTTTTACCTGTACAAATAATATTGGTGTACTTTACACCGGAGATCCTTTAGAGCTTTCAGATAATCTTGATGCTTATGCAGTAGGTCTAGGTGTTCAGTTATTTGACCCCACAAATAATTTTGCATCTCTTGAAATTGAGGAGTTTAGCGACTATAAAGTTGTTCGTAGAGAGACTATCCCCGAACCAAATACTTATCTAGGTGTTTTGGCTTTTGGTATTTACGGTACAGGTTTAGTTTTGAAACGAACAAGAAGCAAGAAGCAATTTCACTAATAATATTTCTGAATTCAGACATGGATAAGGGGAGCGTCCAAAATGTGTAAATTTATTTTTTTGTATTGTGAGCATCTTGCTCGCTAGTAAATATTAGGGAGCGAGACACTCCCACTACAAATTTTATTTTTGCCTGCATTGGGATGCTCCCTTATTTTTAGTAAGGGGTAATAATTTATTATTTCAATCTAGTAATTAACTACCATTTAATTTCTCAAGTATTTGGTCTAACTTCTCCATAATCTCATCAGCTTTTCCTTCATATCGCTGTTGATTCCCATGCAATGGCGCAAAATTTCAAAAATTTTTTAACCCCAAATTAAGTGATTTTTGCGCCATAAAATTTTTTTTGATAACCACAGTATTTTGAGCGATTTTAAATCGTGCCACAAATTGGTAATTTATCAATTCTTGGCAGGATTTTGACCGGTAATTTTAGCGCCCGAAACACTGATTATTTCGTTGATATTTATAATACAAACTTTGAAAGAAATAATCCCCGCTCAAACAAGTCTAGAACGCACGCCAACCCCCAATACAGTCCGGATAAGAAAATTTAACAAACCAAAAACCTTGTAGAGACGCGATACATCGCGTCTTTAATACCCAAAATCACCACGAAAAATTCTTAACCGAACCGTATTGAGATAACACCGCTTGCTATGAGCGATCGCTCCCGCGACAAAGAGGGCGAGTTAACTCCATCGGGACGGCGATCTGTTTGCTGTGAATATTTGACATGGTTCGCACAGACGTGCGAACTAGTGTACTTAATATATTTATTACAATCAAAGTACTGAGGTTACAATCTACTGAACCGTAGGTATATTTTATTACTAAAGATGTAGCGTCTTCATTGTTACAGTAATTTTTCCTGAGCAGATTAATTTTTGGGTAGCCCTGGAGCATCAGCGCAGCCGTGCGGCTGAACGGCACGCGCCTCGAAGAGGCGATCGCGTTAACAAAGTGTGTCTTGAAAGGGCATAATGAGCAAAGCGTCATATTGTCCGACCATTGTTATGCTGCACCCAAATCTTTCTTGTGGGAAGAACGCAACGTCCGCTTTGAACCATGTTTTTTAGACGATAATTTACTAGCTTGCTCCCCAACGGTCTTATCACCAGATAATACCTCCTCTTCATCCGATGTATCATCTGATTCCCAGTACAAAATGTCTCCGGGTTGGCATTGAAGTACCCTACAAAACTTTTCCAAAGATTCAAAAGTAATCGATAATGACCTATTTTGTTCGATTTTTTGAATATTTTGCAGGCTATAACCAGTCCTTCTTGCTAACTCGTTCTGTGACAGACCCCTATCTTCTCTAACTTTTTTTAATGTTACTAGCACGGGCATTACCTTATTCTTACTCCTTAACGTAGCACTACTGTTAGTTAGCAACCCCTGGTTTGACAAACTATAAGTAATATAAATAAATGACCAAGAGTAGCATTACTTATAGTAATAGAGAAACATCACTATTCTCTTGTGTGCCACCAACAGAAGTACTACTATTGGTAATACAGAGAAATAATCTGTTTAAAAATTAAAGGGCGATCGCTCCTGACTCCAATCAAAGTGCGATAGCGAAGCGAGTAAAGCAAGCAGATCGCCGTCCCCGGCGCAGCGAAAGCTGATCGTCCTTGTTGTTAACCCGATAAAAAGGTTAAACCGTAAACATAATAGTATGCAAATATAGTTATGCAATGTTATTAAAAGCTAATCTTCACCCATACCTGCTTCCTTCTGGGCTTGCACCAATTCATCAAAACTGCACTTATAAACTTTCATTAATTTTTCAAAACCCATAGGAGTCATTCTGGGAGCAGTTTTAAGCTGGTCCCAATTCCGAACGGTAGAAACAGCTACGCCAAGCTCTACAGCTATTTCCTCTGCTTTTTTGCCGACACGAATCCTTAAGTCTTTCATATTCATATCAATAGATTACACCATTAATCTTAATACATTTAGATGGTACTAATCAATTGACAGGTACTAATTAGTTATTAGATAATAAAAGCAACAGAGATGGCTTCGTTTCCTAGGCGCTACCACCTCTGCTGACAACCCTTAATAAAAGGTCTAATTCATTATGCCTCAAACCAGAATTGATGCTCAAGCTCTGGCTCAATTTGAGTTGGAAGAATATATCGAAGAACAAGCTGTTGAGCTAGCCCCAGAATTTGAAATTGACGCGGTACATGACAGCGACTTTGGAACTTTGTACCGAGTTTGGCAAGGAATGAACCTGCTGGGTACTTATTACCGTGCCGATATTGATGGGTTATGGGTCGCTCAGCCTGTTGAAACTGAAAAGCGTCCGCGTTGTGAAACTCCGGAGCAAGCGCAGCTTCTAATCATCGCTATAAGCGGGTTGTTGGTAGTTGATATAGCGCAGCCATAAATATTTCTTTTTCCAAAAAACTCTGCATGGCGCATCCCCAGATGCGTCTTTAACAAAGCTATAAGGACATCTCACCATGAATAAAATTGCTGTAATTGCACACAACATCAACGATTCAGTAGTAGAGCAACGAAATTCGGACGGTTACATTAACGCTACAGCCTTAACCAAAGCTTACAAATTAGCAACTGGGAAAAGGCGCGATGTTAGCGAATGGCTGTCAAATAAGCGTACACAAGAGACTTTAAAACATTTAAGTTCAAACACGGGAATTCCCGTAATTGAGTTATATCAAGTATTACAGGGTTCTCCAGAAGCTGGTGGGGGTACTTGGATACATCCAAAGCTTGCGATTAGATTTGGTATTTGGTTGAGCGATGAATTTGGTTATTTAGTTGAGGAATGGGTTGAACAGTGGCTTACTACTGGGCAGTCTCCAATTAATAATGAATTTCTCGCCGCTACTATTACCGCTGCACTCGAACAAGCGCTGACACCTATCAATAAGCGCCTCGAACAAATAGAGCAACGCTTCGCTGCCCTACCTTCTGCTAAGCCCAAACGCCCTTGGACTTTGCCCTCGAACACCCCACCAGAAGAAATCCCCCAAGGCTACCAGCAATTAGAGGACGGCTCTTGGTTGTCACCGGATGCTTATCAATCAATTCTGCGCCAAGGTAGGCGATCGCTTTCTTGGGAACTAAGAAATCTCAGAAATTTTGAGTAATTAGTACATTCGTTTCCTTCGCAGACTTTTGTAGAGGTGCTTTCACTCATGATTCGCCTCTACACAAATATTGCCCGACTCACTAATAAATGTTGTTTAAGTTTTATGAGCGTTATTTCGTCACAAAAACCATCTATTTTGGTCATTCTTAGACGGGAGTATCTAGAAATCACGAAAGGTAATTTCTGTGCTGCCAAGCTAATCGAATATTTCAAACATTGGACAAAGTGGAAACTCAAAACCCACCGCACTCCTTGGATATACCAACCCCTCAAAAACATTCATGCGGACTTGATGGGCGAACACAGCCTACACGTTATTAGAAGTGCGATAGCGAAGCGCTGCTGCAAGCAGATCGCGACTTTGATTGATGAGAAAATTTTGAAGAGGCGATCAAACCCAAATAACAAACAAGATAAAACCTATCAGTACCAAATTAACCTTTCTGAGTTAAATAAGCTACTTGAATCCCGAAGGTGCAATTTAGAGCGTTCGGAGTTCAATGTTGAAACACACCAACAAATAACAGATCCTCAGACTTCAGATCCACAAAAGCAAGCGGCAGGAAAAGAAAAATGCTTGGAGCAAGAACAGTTAACTAGTGAGCCAACAAATGAGGAGCAACCCGCAGTTACTCGTCCTGTTGAAGATTGCAGCGAACATCTCTCGACTAACGAATTACCATCTCGTGAGGATGCACTTCCCCCGTCGGAGGACAAACAATGCGATCGCGAAGCGCTGCTGCAAGCAGATCGCCCATCAGTTGATACAACTCCTCCACCGGACAACGAACGGGAAGAAGAAAATATTAAGCTCTCAGAAGTCCGCTCTACGGTTGGTAAGCTCACGCCAAGACTGAAAAAGCTAATTGCTGAACATACCCTTGGCGATTTGAGAAAAGCACTTGCCTTATACCGCGATCGCTGTTCAAAGCAACAAATCCGCGATGCCGAGGGCTGGCTCAAAAAATGCTTACAACAAAGATGGTGGCAAGAAAAATCAACTTCTCACACCTCAACCGATGCACGTCAAGATAATCCAGAACCAAAACGCGCCACCGAGAAGTTAACCCAGGAACAGAAAGTTTGGTATGAGAATGCGATCGGACTTGGGATTTGTTTACCGTCACCCATTGAAGAGTTACCAATAAGAATGGGGTCGGTGTGTGCCAGGGTAGTAATTCCCAATCGTCGCCCCTTCGATCCACCGTTTGAAGTTCTGCCAATTGAAAAACTAATGGTGCAATATCCAATTGGCGCGGCGGCTGAGGTGAAGTCATGAGTGATAAGCAGCTACCGTCTGAAGATATAAATATAACTTCGGTAGAAATTATTGAATCCCAGGAGCTAACTGAAGACGAGGAGCAACAACGTTTATATCTTGAACGCAAAGTGGAACGGGCATTCTATGAAGCTGGCAAGGCTTTAATGGAGTTACGCGATCGCCGTCTTTACCGTTCTACTCATAAAACTTTTGAGGAATATTGTCGCGATAGGTTCGGGTACAACCGTTCTCGCTCTTACCAATTCATCGATGCTGCAATCGTTGTGGACAATTTACTTGAGTGTCCACAAATTGTGGACATTTTTCCCATACGAGAAGGTCAAGTTAGACCGCTTACCTCTCTAGAACCATCTCAACAGCGGGAAGTTTAGCAACAAGCAGTGGAAACGGCAGGGGGTAAAGTGCCATCGGGTCGCATCCATAAGTTGATAAAACCTGACCCTATAAAAATACAAGAACGTTAGTTCTAAAGTTTATGTAATTCCAAAAGGAAAATATCATGGGACTATTCGGAAAATTAGTTAAAAATATTGATTTTGACAATATAGGGTTTGGAGTTGTAAAACCTGTAGTTGATTCTATTAGTGATATCGGTGTTGGTGTAATTAAAAACACTGGAAAAATTGCATGGGGAACAGGTCAAACAATTGCAGGCTTTGTTTCAGAAAGTGATGAATTGATAGAAACAGGTTTAAAAAATGTTCAGACAGGAGCAGTGGCATTAACTAGTAGTTTAATAATTAAAAATATTGTAGATAAAGATGAAGAGGATGTTTAAATAAGAAATTTCCAAATAATAAAATACCCAACTTTTACTTCTCCCATGCAATCCCAGCAAAACAACTTTATTCACCAGATATGGAACCAGCAGCGCTTGTAGTTTTAAAAAGTTTGGGGGAGTTAAAGCGAGCTTATTTGACAGAGTTGGAGGAGAAGTTATTGGGGGTTTTGGCTATGGTGTGGCAGATAGCGGTTTTGGAAGGGAGTGCAATATACATAAAGGTGTCGGCGGGAGTGCGATCGTCTTTCTCTGTGTAAGTAAGAAAAAATTAAGAAGTAGGAGAGAGCGCTTGTTATAGAGCAAGTATTTCAACACTTCCGGCGTAAAAGGGTTTTTCCCGTTCCGCAAATCTTTAACCCAACTTCGATAAAATCATCAATTGCACCTTTGTAATCACCAATTAGCGCTCTAGCAATTCCACGAGAACCATGAGAATTTTTAATTTTCTAACGATCGCAAAAGTTTTCGGCTACTGACTTTGCAAATCTTGATGCGATTGCTAAAACCTTTGCAAACAAGCAGGGCTAACGAGATTATTTTTGACCCTATTAAGAATAGGCTGGTCTTATTGACATGATGCGGTCACCCTGTAGATTTACTTTATAAATAACCTCTAAATACTATGAATTTTTATTAAAAAAAAAAGAGGGATTACGTAAAGGCTTTAACTACAAATGAATCATAACATATAGGCATTTTCAGTTTCTGAAGGAAGAATAAGTTCGTAAGTTCGTAGTAAGCACTTTAGTCCTTGATTTTGCAGCACTTTAGTGCTGACTACAAACTCCTCCCAACAACCTAAACTTAAAATAATTAAATCTGAAGGAGCATATGCAATGAAAGGTTTATCTTTAAAGACAATTGCGCTAGTATTTTTGTCTGCTTTTTTAGTTATTAACCCAGAAGTTTCTAACGCTCAAACCCGTGTTACTCCTCATGAATATCTAGGCGTTTGGAGCAGTGGTAGTGGTAATCATACTACTACCCCTCCCCTTACCTGGTCTGCCTTTTTAAACAAAGGAAAGGAATTAACTGCCAAGGGATTACGCTTAATTGATGTCGAAACTATCCTAGAAGGAAGGACTCGTAAATATGTGGGTGTGTGGCGTAGTGGTAGTGGTAGTAATTTGATTACAGAACCTCTTAGTTGGTCGGCATTTCTTGCTAAAGGAAAGGAATTAACTGCCAAAGGACTACGCTTGATTGATGTCGAAACTTTTCAAGAAGGTAGAACTCGTAAATATGTGGGCGTTTGGAACAGTGGTAGTGGTAGCAATTTGATTACAGCACCTCTTAGTTGGTCGGCATTTCTCGCTAAAGGAAACGAATTTACAGACAAAGGACTACGCTTGATTGATGTCGAAACTTTTCAAGAAGGTAGAACTCGCCAATATGTCGGTGTCTGGAGTAGTGGTAGTGGTAGCAATCTGATTACAGCACCTATACGCTGGTCTGCTTTTGTGAATAAAGGCAAAGAATTAACTGCCAAAGGACTACGGCTAATTGATGTAGAATCCTTTTCAGAAAGTGGAACTCGCCAATATATCGGTGTTTGGAGTAGTGGTAGCGGTAGTAACATTATTAGATCGCCGCAAAACTGGTCGGAATTTTTGGATAAAGGACAAGAATTATCCGCCAAAGGATTACGCCTGACTGATTTAGAAGCCTTTCCGGTGGGAAGTTCGTCATCAGGTTCGGGAAGTTCACCTAGTTCTGAGTCCTTTCCTCCTACACCAAACTACATTAAATTAACATCAGGAAACCTTGGCAGCCAAAATTACAGAATCGTAGTTGATTTTAGCCGTGTTATTGATGGTAAGCCAGAAATAACATTACCTACTCGATTTCTTTCGATATTACCAACATACGATGATAAAATTATCTTTCCTGATAACTTTTGTGGACTAAAAATTATCAAGCCATCACGATTTTTATGGTTAGATAACGCCAACAAAGTTGTCGAGCAACATCCATACAGCTATGTACCAGAATCAAGCTCTGTCAAAAAAATGTATGGAGATAACTATTATTTAGGAGGAATTGACTTTACAGGTCCTATTGGTGCTTGCAGCAACGCTTCAGATAATTGGCAGTTTCCTTTTCCATTGACAAAAGAAGGTAAAAATCCTTCCACCAATCTCAAATTGGTCATAGAACTTGAAAGTGATTCGGAAATAAAGTTCCTAAATTACAATATTTCTAAGCAACCCTTGAAGGCAGACAAAATTTTCAAGGAAATAAATTTCAACAAAATTCTTAAAACAATCATGGCTCAATTTGATGAAAGCGATAGCAAGAAGCGTTTAGAAAATTTTGATGAATTTGTTGAGGAGGTTTGCGAATCTTCTCCCGATAAATGTCCATATTTCTAGTAAATTTATCCCAGATTTTCGGGATGCAGAGAAAGCGATCGCCCTAGTTGTAATCCAATTTCAAATATTTGATTTCAATCACCAGAATTCCGGTAATTGATTTAATAAGAGCGTTTGAAGGTTATTCAGTTTTTGGGAAGTAAGACTTTTTCCTAATAAAGCGATCGCCGTCCCTACAGAGCTTAACTCATAGCGAAGCGAGTAAGGCAAGTAGATCGCAGATTTTTATTAAGAATAATCTCATTACAGAGATTTTATTTTATCATTTCCTCACTCAAATCTAGCGCAATTGCACCGTATTAGTGTCGGCGGGAGTGCGATCATAATAAAGATAAAGGCTTGCATTTTCTTCTAAGAATAAACGGAACGGAAGATAATTATTTGCGTTGTCAAGGAAGTGCTTGCCGTGAATATCGCACTGAGGGCTACAGTCGTGGTACATTCGTCCCTTTGTTATCTGAAGTATTTGTCCCATTAGAACTCGACAGTAATTCGCGTGCGAGTAGCATTGGAACCAAAATGTACGCTAACGACTGATTCCTGTGATAACGATAAAATTTCTATCTTCCTCAATGCTTCACTCTCACGAGAATTCAGGCTTAGAGCGGATTATTCCTGTGATAAAAATTGTTATCACAGGAATAGTTAGATTTTAATATAACGGCTCAAACTCAGTGACAGCAAGCATCTTGGGCTTAACCTACATTCCTGTTCCAATGCTACTCACGGGCGTACTTCGTTGCGCCTATCGGCGATCGCTCCCGGAACACAGGTGCAGTTAGCTCCATACCTCAAAAAATTTCTATGATGCGTGGTTGTCCGTCAGGATAATAAACACCAAACAGTTATTTGACACATCAGTAATCACCCAAGGATGAGTAACGTAAGTTTGTTGGACAACTTTATCGCCTGGTTGAATTTGGGCATAAAACTTACGCTTACCCGAATAATCGAGCCAGTATGTTTTTACTGGTACGTTTCGTTGGTTGATAAATGTAATTTCCGTTGTGATTTTGTCAGTACGCGAAATCGACACCGATTCAGCTTCACATTTTTGGGATTGAGCAGCTTCAGCAGTCATATTAAAACCTGTAGTAAATGGGAGTAATGTACTACTGGCAATAATGAAATTAAAATATCTTTTTTTGAGCATTATTATGATGCTTGACTTCGCACTAACTAATATAACTTATCAATTTCGTTTGATACGTTTGCGATAATCCCAAGGGCGCTCATAATTCCCCGACCATACACCGATACGTTTGCCCTGGGCTATTTGTTCAGCACGTTGGAATACTTCAGCGTTCGGACAATTTTTAAGGTATTGATGGTAAAGATATGCGTTTCCTGAAGTCAATTGTTCTTCATTCAATGATTTTTCTCCACCATTTACTGATGTAAAAACTTCAGCAACTTTTCTGCCATATCTATCCGTATCAACTATACTTACCATCACCTCGTTATTTGCTTCTTTTATTAACGAGCGTAAATTAGATTTTGATTCTTCACCCCACTGTTGCCCAGTTTGATTGCCTTTTGAAGTTTCCGGTGCATCAATACAAGCAAGCCTAACTTTTAGCTTTTCTCCCGTTGTCTGCCCGACAGTTATCGTATCCCCATCCGACACTTTAACTACTGTCCACAGTTCAGTTATAGGTGCTGCTTTATTACTGTCTGCCGTCCATGTTTGCTGTCTGTCGGACAAAGATAATATAATAAAAACAGCACTTACCCCAACAAATGTTATTCTAAATCCGAACAAATACTTAGTTTTTCTATTCGATTAGTAATACATTACCTTAAGTATGGCTCCGTGGCGCTTGAGGGCGCGTAGCGCCCCAAGCTTAAGGTGATCGCGTAATTCATACTTTGATTCAGCAACGCCAAAAAATACACCTTTTAAGGGTGCTTATGATTACATCATATAGATAAAAAAGAATGTTTGGTATAATTTATGCAACCTGTATCGGTTTCACTAGGGCGGTTAAAATAGAATCGCAGAAATTATTCCAACAACCAGCAATCCATTGACAACGAGCGTGCAAAATTATTTCAGCATTATTTTTCAGCCAGAACTTGCTATTTCCAATCAGGGCGTAAGTTGACAGCTTGCCGAATTAAACTTTCCACTGCACCGCTACCAATAGGTAATTTGAGAGATGAAATTTTATGGTAATTAAAGCGTCCTTCTTTATTACCTTTAAGAAAATAATTCCTAACTCTATCTAAATTTTTACGACGCTCACCAGCAAACCCTAAACTAATTTTATTCATATCTTGAAGAATGAAATTTATTTTACCTTTTTTTAAAGCAGAACGAGTCTGTTTAAACTATTTTTGTCGTTCTGTTTCATTAGAAAAGCTATTATCCACAAACACTTGTAAATGTTCAGTTGCATGATAAAAGTCTAATAATTGATAAGTCTCTAATGGTAAACCCAATTTTTGAAGAAGTGGAGGAATATGTTTCCATATCCACTCGGCTCCATCAGCAATTAATAATACTTGTTTAGCTTGATTTATCCCTAAGCTAACAAGGTACATTTCTAATATTTTGAGAAAACCCTGGTAATCTTCATAAGTTCCATCATTTATAATTGGAATCTCACTACGTTTAATTTTTTTACCCTTTTTATCAACTGTGTAAATAGTCAAAACTTTTGGCTCAATCCATTCTCCAGTTTAAAATCTTTCAAAGATTTGTTCAAATCTAAAGTAGCAAATATTTTTTTATTCATTCGGTAGGCGCTCCCTGTTTTGATTTAAATTTCAAAACTATTACCAATACAGCATCCTACCTTTTTTTTGCCTTAAGAAGATAAGGATATTACTGTGCAACATCCTTATCAGATTTTCATTTAAGTAATAATACTATTTTTTTTTGGAATAAAAATTTTTATGCCCGTAAGTCAGATGTTGGCGATCGCTATCTTAATTATGTTGGCGGTCGCGCTGCACTACCTTAATTTTTCTCATATCCGATTCCGTTACCATCGCCGTCAAAGCGGTGAGCGTCTGGTGGTATGGCAAGAGAAGAGCAGTAACTTACTGGGAAATCACTACTGACAGAAGAGGGTATAAGTAAATATTATGGTAGCTGTGACCTTTATTACTCATGTTTACCTAGCTTTTTATTGGCGATCGCCTTTCGATAAAAACTTTTTGGTTTAAGTAAGTCGGCGAAAAAAAATATAGCTATGTAACGAAAAGTTAAGAGCAATGATTTGAGTAAAATTTAACACGTTCTGTTGTATAACCTCCTTTTTCGCCTCTGGCTTTAACCCCATTCATTACAGCGTAGGCAAGGTCTAATTCATCATCAAACATTTGACCAGATAATTCATCATTTTTGAGATGCTGCCACTCAAGCTCTATCGGGTTCATTTCTGAGCAGTATTTGGGTAAAAAGAATATATACAAGCCCATGTGTTCCCATTTAGACCACAACTCCTGTACTTCTCGGCATCGATGTATCGGCCCGTTATCTTGCACAATTACTTTGGTACGCCCAGTTTTTTCGGCATCAGCAGCTTCATATTCCATCATTTGAATGTAAGCTTTACGGTCAACACCACCTATTACCAAACCGTAAACAAAGCTGATTAAAGGTTGGAAGAAACCAACAATACTTAATCTACGACCGCGACGTTTTGTTTGTTCTAAATGCTTTTGCTCACCTTTGAAATAATAAGTATAGCTGGGTTCACTCCACATACAAAACCCCGACTCATCCAAATACTTCAAATCTATTTCTCCGCAAGCCTTACTATAATTGAAGCTTATATGCCAGCTTTAAACTTTCTACTCCGTCCTAAAAAAATGCTTTCTTACATTTACTAATGAATCTTGAATAAACTCTTAAAAGAGGCATTATTTCTTGATATTTGTATCCACATAGCGCCGTTTTTACTGCTATCGCTCGCGTATTTTCCAGTTTATCTCGGCTATTATTGATAAAATCTTCCAGTGACTGAATCCACATCGATACACCCCATACACTAATTTTAATAAATACTAATCACTTATAGATAACTTTGATTTTTTTCTGTTTGTGGAACTTGCTTATCATGTCCTCGATTCATACTATATACAAAATAAGAAGTAACACTAATTAGTAAGGAAATTGCTAAAGTGATACCAAGAATTTGCAAAATATTAAGATTATTTTTTTGAGGTTCTATATTACTATTTGTTCTTGGCTGATAAACTGTACCTTCCGGTTTCGACTGTGCATTTGATGGGGAATCTGCTCTTGTTTGGTATATTGTTTTTTCAGGTGTTACCTTGTTTACTGCGTTCTGCTGCGATTGCATAATCGTACCATCAACAGATTGCTGTTGGCTTGGATTGCTGCCAATTCGTGGTTGAAAAATAGTCTTCTCTGGTGTCGGAGGGTTCCCTCCAGAGGCATTACGCGCTTGATAAATGGTACCTTCAGGTTTTAGTTGTTGCGGATTTGATGGTGAATTCTGAATTATTGTACCTTCAGGTTTATGTCTTTGAACTTGATTTGATACTGGTGGCTGTTGAAATAAGTGATTTTGGGCTGGATTTAGCTGCTGATTCTGTTCCTGCTGAGGTTGAGAATTCGCGATTTCAGATTGGCTTTCCAATGGTAGTTGTAGGGGTTTAGAAAGTGTTTCGTTATTTGAACCTAGTTGGGGTTGATTTTCTTCAAACCTTTGCTGAGGTTTGAAAACAGTTTCGTCATTTGAACCTAGTTGGGCTTGTTGTGATTTGGGTTGAACAATAACTTGTCTGCGCTGGGGGTGGTTAGTACTTGTTGCTCCTTGTATCGCGGCTTGCAAAGCTTGACGCAGTTCTTCAACTGATGCAAAACGGCTACTAGGTTTCTTTTGCAGACATTTTAAAACTACAGCTTCTAATTCTGAAGATAAATGCTCGCAACCGGGCTGAGATTTTAATGATACGGGATCTCGATAGCCATGAGCGTGCAACCATGAACTTTCGCTGACTCTATTTCTGTCAATACTTAAACCAAAAGGATCTGCTGCGCTGAGCATTTCGTAGAGGATAATTCCCAAACTGTAAATATCGGATCTTCCATCTATATTTCTATCGTTTTGAATTTGCTCCGGTGACGAATAGCGAAATGTTCCAATAAATGTTTTAGTTAGATTTGTTTGTTCGGAAGACTCGTTATGAATTTTGGCGATGCCAAAGTCTAAAATCTTGACTGATTCTCCAAATTCTTTGGGTAATAAAAATATATTATCTGGCTTCAAGTCACGATGGATAACCTGGATGGGAACGTTATTGTGATTAACATCGCGCTGCATCACAACTCCTTGATGGGCAACTTGCAAACCTTTGCACACCTGCGCCATAATTTTTACCGTTTGCTCCGGGGATAACTGCTTTTCTCGTGCCATCAAATATCGCAACGTTTCTCCCCGTAGATATTCCATTACATAGAATGGAAAACCTTCGTCAGTCACTCCACAATCGCTAATTTCGATAATATAGTCGCTTTGCAGAGCAGCACAAATTGCAATTTCTCGCTCAAAGCGTTTTTGCATCTCACCCGATGCCAGCCATTTGTCTTTAAGCAATTTTAATGCCACTTTTTTACCAACACGGGTATCGGTAGCAAGGAATACCTCTCCCATTCCACCTCCACCCAAGCCTTTATCCAAACGGTATCGCTGGCGATCGCCAATCGAGCGACCTATCCAAGTATTTGATGAAAGTGGGGAGTTCATTTATCGGAACCCATCCTATTTAATAAAGTGTTTATAGTTTAAATAAAAATATTCCGAAGTATGCAGGATTTTTGCCGTTTTAAATCGGGGTTGTTCTCTTGTTGCAATGCGTGTTAAATTTCCATATGTATAATAGTATTGTCAATAATAAAAGCAATGCTTATAAGTTAAAATCATAAAAAAAAGAACTAATGATGATTTATATTTGTTGCTAACTATAAACTTAATCTGTTTACAGATAGTTGACAATATACTTTTGTATATAAATGCTATTACAATTCTATAAAAATCAAGACAAATATATTCGTAGTTAATGAATATTTATGCTATGACCATGAGTAAGCAAGATGAGTAATGCGCTTTCCATTGCTGCTGTGACAGCGACGATCAAAAATTTGCTGGAAAATGGTTTAGTGGGTGATGCGATCGCAGCTAGTGTCGGAGATGTCACAGTAAGCGCCCAGCCACCAGATAAAATTCAAGTAGGAACAGACGAGCGGGCGCAAATCAACCTTTTTTTATATCACGTTACCCAAAATCGCAATGTTGATTGGATTTCGCCGGAATTTCGTAATCGTTACTCGCGCATTAGCGATCAAGATAACCCGCGCTCCACAAATCCACCTCTAGCTCTTGATTTGCATTACTTATTAACGGCTTACGGACCAAAAGATTTTCAATCGGAAATTTTACTTGGCTACGCAATGCGATTGTTGCATATATTACCAATAATTAAATCTGAAGTAATTGAAAGCGCTTTGAAAAATGCATCTGAAACAAGTACCTCCAGTGTATTTTCACAAGCTCTTGCGGGTGCATCTGTATCTAATTTAGCTCTGCAAATTGGACAAATCAAAGTTAGTCCAGAATTTCTCAGCATGGAAGATACTTCTAAAATTTGGTCTCTTTTACAAACAAATTATCGACCTTCAGTTACCTATAATGCATCGATGGTATTAATTGAAAGTTGTGGTACAGATTAACTACAAGGCTACATCATTTCCTGTTGTCCACCTCCACCACCACCCATAAAGCTATCAGCAACGCCACCCAACATACTACCAGCCATACCTCCTAAAGGACCGAGCATTCCGCCAACTGCTCCACCAAGACCTTCCATCATACCTCCGCCGCCTTGTTGACCGCCGCCACCGCCGCCCATCATACTGCCCAAAGCTCCTAAACCACCCATTAACAAGGGTAAGAAACATTGAACGGGTTCGGTGCTATTCTGGATTGGTGGGATTGTCTTAAAATTACTAGCCGACCCAGGAACCTGGACTGATTCACCTTTTGCAGCTTTGGCTCCTAAGTTATCTGCTTCTGTTTCTAAACTAGGGTCAGCGTTGATGGGCGCACCTTTGCTTTGGTGGGGTACAGCTACACGTCCGGCTCGTTGTTGCACTACATGGGTGAGTTCGTGTCCTAAGAGTGCTTGTCCTGACGAGCTTTGGGGATTATATTGTCCCGGAGCAAAGTGAACATTATTGCCTTGGGTAAACGCTAAAGCACCCATCGATTTCGCTTGAGGGCTGTCTGTATGGATACTGACATCGCTGAAATTACTACCGAAAGAATTTTCCATTTTTGACCTTACTGGTGCAGGCATGGAACTGCGACCAGAGGATGAACTCTTACTATTTTGGTTTTGTTTTGTAGGTTGAGCAGATTCTGACTTCATTTGGCTGATACTGTGACCAAAGCGTTTTGATTGCTTGAGTTGGGTATGCAAATCTGATTTTTCGCTATTGTGATCTGACTTGTTTTGGATAGCAAATCCACGACCGCCAAATTGATTATCTGAGGTTGTAGTGTTGATTGGGGTGGATTTTTTCTGAAGAAGTGTTTGATTACTCATAATGAAAGGGATTTGAGCGATTTGTTGGTATGATATTTGATTTTATCTAACTCGATATTCTGGCTTGAGTTTTTTAGAGAAAATTCTTGTAAAATGTACTAATTCTGTAAGAAAGTTAAGTATAACTACAACAAAATTATAACTGAATTGACCGATGGAAAATCTTGCTCAAAGTTAGACTAAAGTCTAGTTTTTCCCGCTTAATTTTCAATGTAGCTTCAACATTGGGAGTATTTTTGTATTATGAATGGTCAAATTTACGATCGCGATACTTTCGGTAAACTTCGCGATCGCAAAAATCAACAGAAAACATCCTCCCCAACTACTCTTGACTGGGGAATGCCTCAAGTGCGATCGTTTACGATGCAACTCAAAACAATATCAAGGCTACCAGATTTAAAAACATCCTTAATTCAAGCAGAACGTTACGGTCATCACCTTGATGCAATTCAATGTGCAGGTCTTTCTACGACAGTACCAATACAAATGTCCTCGACTTTGGAAGAGGAGGAAAAAAAGCGAATATCAGGTGTGAATTTAGGAGTGAAAAAACCAACAGATACGGGGAATCCACTGGATAAAGCTTTACACATCAACAAACGGTTACGAAAATTAAATAATCATCATCAAAAAGACCAGAGTATTAATAATAATAAACACTTTGACGATAAAGCGCCAAAATCAACAGAAACATCTACATCAAAATCAAAAAATCAAGATAAAGAAAATCAAGATAAACATCACGAAGAGCATTTAAAATTAGCAGACAATAACTCACCTTCACAAGACCCAGAAGTGACAAGATTCTTAAATAAAGAAAGTACAAATAATTTACCTGAATCAAGTGGCAATAATACATTACAAAATCCAGCCAAAAGTTTTATTTCTCCCCCTCCTACATACAATGAAGATAAAAATACTCCGTCTCCCAAAACAGGAACACGTAGTCAATTTTTAGCTAACAGAGAAGCGATGAATTTATTAGGGGATAACAAAGGATTTGCTGCTACTCAACGTGCAGTTAAAAAAGTTTCTGTTGGTGATACTCCCAATAAAGCGAAAGATAATCAGCATCAAGTAAAATTAAAAAATGCTGCGGAATTAGTTCGTGAACAGGTGATTAAGGATGATAGACAAGTTAAGGAACAACTACGAGGGACGTTTGATTTAGAGCCGGATATTGTTGAAAAAGAAGGTGGGGAGCAGTTGATTTTGCAGAAAATGCAATGACTTTCAAGTTAACCAGAGTGCAACCAGATTAATAAAGTGAGGTTTTTTAAATGTCTAGCCGACTCAGTATAGGTAAAACCAGTCATCTGGAAGCAGGAGTGAACACAAATATAACTGAGAGAATGTTTCAAGGACGACCATTTGTGATGGTACCTTCAAAGCCTGTAAGAGACAAGCAAACTGACCAGAAGGCATCTTTGCAACAGGCACACAAATACGGGCATAGTCTTAGTAATGCTCGCGTACAAAATATTACTAATACTACGAAAAAAACAACAGTAGTCCAACAGCAGAAGGGAGATAAAGAAAAGATTAAAAAACAAGGGGTTGATGCCAGTGATATGACTGGTGGTCATACTGGTTTTGGTGGTGCAGTTGCAGATTCCGGTATTGCAGCAGGAACTGGTGGTATTTTTGGATTACCAGGAGCTTTAAATGATGCCAATGATGCTCATAAAGGTTTCAAAGAAGGAAATAAGCTAAAGGCTGGTACCAGTGGCGCAAAGTTTCTTGCAGGAGGGGCAGGAACTGGTGCAACCATTGCAGGAGGATTTGCTGAGTCAGTATCTGCGGCTGCGACGGGTGCGATCGCAAATGTAGGTAATATAGTAACGGGTGGTATTGACGCTTCTATGGGTACAAAAAATGCTCTGGAAGCAAAAAAAAGCCGTAGAGAAGTTAAAGATGTAAGCCGTTCGGCTGCCGAGAAGATATTACCCCAAGGGGCTAACAGCAAACCACGCACCACTCAAGAGCTTAGGGATGTGCAGAAGTCAGGATATGGCTCCTCAAAGGCTTTAGAAGGGCAAATAGATCAAAAGAAAATAGAAGTCAATACTGCAAAAAGTAAGATAGACCTGATGACACCAAATCAAGAACCAAATAACTCTGCTAAAGACGGATTCAGGTTATTAAGACAGGACAGGAAGGATTTAAAGAAGCAGCAAAAACAATCTGCAAAGGACAAAAGTGACTTAAAGAACCAGAAAAGCGATTTAGGAAAATCTTTAGACACATTGGATGTTGGTTTATATGCTGCGGACACACTAGATAAAACAAAAAAACGCGAGATAGTTAATGCTACTGGCGGCGGTATTAAAACAGTTGGTGGAGCTGTAACGTTTGCAGAGCCGATTAGCGGTAGTGTATTGGGAGCTGTTGGAAGCAGTACCAAGTCTTTCCGAGCATTGGCTCACAAAACTAAACAAACAGGACGGAACAAAAAATATCCAGGTTTCAATCAAAACAAGACTTCTGAAATTAAACGTGCCGAACGTCAAGACATCGCCAATAAAATGGCTAGGAATCGAGGAAGCGAAGATATGCAGAAAATATTTAGCAAATTACCTAGTGTTAATCAAGAGCAAACTGACCGTTTTAAAGATCAACAATCATCTAATCGGATGTCAAAAGAGGAAATTCAAAAAGTTATTAAACGACGTAATTACTAAATTTTGGGTTTTATTATTTCCAGATACTATTGTGTGATGTTGGCAACTGATTTACTCGCTGTTGTGACTGTACCTCTCTACCAGATTTCATCAACATAACCTAAAAGCCTTTATTATGGAATCATGATGGGGTGAAAGTAGGTAGATCGCAAACAAGTTGAAAATATATGGACAACAATAAACAAATTTACAATTACACAGTTCTTCTGGAAAAAGAATCAGATGGAGGTTATCACGCTTTTTGTCCGAGCCTTAAAGGTTGTCATTCTCAAGGAGATTCTTTTGAAGAAGCCATCGAGAATATTACAGAAGCTATTGAATTATATATTGAAAGTTTAAGGGCTGATAATCAGTCAATTCCTAAAGAAGATTTAATTGTTAAGCCATTAAGTATCTTGGCATGAGTAATTTTCCCAATGTCAAAGCTAAAGAATTTATCAAAATCATCGAAAAATTAGGTTTTTATCTTGACCGTCAAAAGGGGAGTCATGCTATTTACAAGGATAGTCATGGAAAAAGGGTTGTTGTTCCTATTCATGCGGGAAAAGACCTAAAACAAGGGACTTTAATGGGCATGATTCAGGATATTGGTATTGACAAGGAAACTTTCTTTGAGTTAATGGAAAAATAAATAAGGTGTAATTTTATTGTTTGGTGTCGATACTCAAGCCATTAATTGTTGCTGGCGCTGCTGTTGCCCACGTAGAAGAATGTCGGATTGGCTTTCCATTTTAGCTCGGTTAACTTGGAAAGAACTAGGCCATTGCCCGGTTACTGCCGCCTGTCGCGCAAGAAGCATTTCTTGCTGCTGCCATCGATTAACAGGAACAGCTATGTTATTAGCTCCTTGAGCATATTCTACTTGCCTCATATTATTTGCCATTGTATTGTAGGAGTTTGTTGCAGCTAGTCCTTGTGGAGTGTTAGCATTCCTTCGGAAGTTTGGATCGAAAGCATACCCCAGTTGATTTACTTGCACTGCACTACTGGCATCTCCTGATTGAAGTAGTTGTCTTTGAGTGTCCCGATATGAATGTGAGTTAAAACCTGATGCATCAGGACTGCTGTGCGTTCCTGTTCCAATGTGGCCCCTGTGTGGCTGAAGCATCTCTTGATAAGCTGGTGCCCTGTTTTCCAATTGACTAGCACGACCTGAGGTTCCCCGTCTTAAACCTGATGTTTGGTTCAACGGCTCAAAACCTATTGGGTGTTCCGATTGATGTGTCTGACCTGATATGGGGATTCCGTACTGTTGATTCAGCCGTTTCTGCTCATTTTTTTTATAGCCGTGTTGGCCTGGTGAGTATGTGGTTCTTGATTGTGACTGTGAGTTTACTGCCCGTGAATATGGGGTTCTTGGTCTGCTATGAGTGCTACCTTTCCTTCTTGTAGGTATTCTTGCCATTTGAATGACTTCTACATTACTACCTTCTCTAACTTTTTTTGGCTGTACTGCTGTAGTATTTGAATCATTATCAGGCTGCATTTTGTGGAGATGATAACCATAATTTTCAGTCTGCATCAAAGATTTCTTTAAATCTGGTTGCTGTATGTTATCTTTTTTGGATTGCACCACAAACGGACGCGATTGGAACATTCCTTGAGTTGGATCAGTTAATAATGAATATGTTGCTTTAGTAGTAATGTTATTCGGAACGTGTAGTCGTTTAGCCATAGCAATACCCTAACTTAATTTGAAACTTTAAATACCTTTCCCCGTCAGACTTTATTCCTTAGCTCAAGCAACTTTTTGTATAGTTTTGAACCCTAGCTCATAGCTCTAAAATATCAAATCTTAAACCCACCCCTTAACTTCAGTATCCGTAAGTGTTCTCTCCAATTTAATACACTTACTCTTCGCTGCCTGCAATATACAATTCATCGTCACCACTTCCTCACCGTCAGCCGCTAAAAACGCTGCATTCATGGCAATACTACGAATATTACCTCCTGCGACACTCAATTGTCCCAACTTTTGATAGTCCAAACCTTCTGTGAGTGTCGCTTTGGGAAAAATCCGCCGCCAAATTTCTGCTCGTTGAGTGGAATCTGGAAAAGGAAATTGGGTAATAAAACGGATACGACGCAGAAATGCTTGGTCTAATGAACTTTTCAAGTTAGTTGTTAACACTGATAACCCGCCGTAACTTTCCATTCTTTGCAATAGGTAACTCACTTCCGCATTAGAATGGCGATCGTTAGAATCTTTGACTTCACTGCGCTTACCAAACAAAGCATCGGCTTCATCAAAAAGTAATATCACACCTCCCAATTCTGCCGCATCAAATACCCTACCCAGATTCTTTTCCGTCTCCCCAATATATTTACTCATTAAAGCACAACCCTTAACTAGGCAACTTGCAACGGCTTTGTAGGCAGCATTCTGGGTTCTGGCAATGGTTTATTCTCTTCTGTAAGCATTTCCACAAAAGCCTGGATTACTTCCTGACCATTTTTGGCAGCTTCCTCGTAAGTTCTACCATGGGTATGAAACTCTTGCCAAGGAAACTCAGGCAAGTGAACTAAGAAAAGCTGATCCTCTTGTGACCATTGAATCACCATGCTGTAGTGATAGATCATTTTTCTCCTTCCCCGTTTTCGAGTTTTTCCAGTTCTTCGAGCTTTTTCAGCACCCGTTGAATGCCTCTTTCTTTCTAAATATAGCGGAGCATCATCACCATCTTTACCAGGGATGGTTAGAGGTTCTTCCGGTAGCAAAGGATGTTTCCAAAAAGTGTGACTTCCTTTACCTCGTCCTGGTTGAAGGATATACCCAACCTTTGCCACCATTGCTTTCAATTCTCTTACTTTCTTTGGCATTGCCCCTTTTTGCTATCAATCCCTCACTTATTGTAATCATTGGGTGTTTTTGTTACATTAATGTGACATTGGTAATAACATTTTACCGAATTTTAGCAATTATTGATTGCATAAGTAGGTCGGCGTAGAAAATTGTAATTAGGAAAAGGCAGAGTGTAGGTTGGTTAGAACGAAATGAATCCCAACCTCTACTAGATTTTGTTGGGTTGCGCTCCGCTTCACCCAACCTACCGAAACCGCGCACAGTGCCCCTAATTTTCAATTATGGGGGTGTAGTGCGGCACGGGAATTCATTCCCTGTAGTGTTCTAGAAATCCCAAAGAGCTTTCTAGCTTTAAATGTATAATGGAAATAGGAGGTAATCAGTTGTGTTTAATCTGACTTACGAATTCAAGCTAAAGCCTACCTTATATCAAATACAAATTTTTGAGGAATGGTTAGAAACTCACCGTAGAGTTTACAACTATGCTTTGGCTGAGCGTAAAGACTGGTTTAAGTCTCGGTCGTGTCAGATTAAAGCTTGTAGTCTTCATACTTGTTACATTATTCCTGCTGACGCACCACGACCAACTTACGCAAGTCAATGTAAATCTTTAACTAATGCACGCAAAAATAACAAGTACTTAGGTAAAATTAATGCTCAGTCTTTACAGCAGACATTGAGACGACTTGAAAAAGCTTTCGTAAGTATGTGGGAACAAAATCACGGGTTCCCACGATTTAAAAAAGTTGGACGGATGCGGTCTTTCTCTTTTCCCCAGCTAGGTAAAAATCCATTGCAAAATGGGTATATTAAATTGCCCGTAATAGGGAATGTAAAATTAAGGCAATCTCGGTCTATCCCAGGTGAGGGAGTTTTAAAGCAAGCGCGTGTAGTTAAGCGTGCTTCTGGATGGTATGTAATGCTAACCGTTCAGTGGGATGTAAGTCCACCACAACCAATGCCGCATGGGGAAGGAGTAGGAATAGATGTAGGTTTAACTTCAATGGTTGCAACTTCCAGTGGTTTTTTAGTCAAACGTCCGAGGTTTTTTGTTAACGTAGAACGCAAGCTTAAATTGCTGCAACAACGTGTTAGTAGAAAGCGCAAAGGCTCGAACAATTGGTTAAAGGCAGTACAAAAAGTTGCAAAGCTCCATGAATACGTTGTTAATTGTCGTAAAGACTGGCATAGAAAGTTATCACATCAATTATGTGATGGCGTAGGAATGATATTTGTAGAAGATTTAAACCTTGTTGGTTTGTCTAGAGGAATGCTAGGAAAGCATTGTTTAGATGCAAGCTTTGGGCAATTTTTTAATATTCTTGAACAAATCTGTTTTAAACGTGGTGTTTATTTTCAAAAAGTTGAAGCCCGAAAAACTTCTCAAATATGTCCTAATTGTCAGCATGAGACAGGTAAGAAAACCCTTTCTGAACGTGTACATAAATGTGATAATTGCGGCTATCAAACCGATAGAGATGTTGCAGCCGCTCAAGTAGTTCTGATTCGAGGACTTGCAGCCGTAGGGCATACGGTCAAGATGCTTAGTGAGGGCAAGTACATTGGTATCCCTGCGATCTAAGAATCCCCTTCAATTTATTGATGGGGAGTGTCAATAATTATTGATATCTTGTTAACCATCCCTGAGTATTGCTACTTATTTAGATCAAACAAATTGCACTCATTTCTCTAAGGAGCAACGCCTTTGTTCTTATTTCTTTTTGTTTTTGTTTTTGTTTTTGTTTTCTGTCTTGGTGAATTCACCATTTTGCTTCGCCAAACTGTATAAGTTCTGTCCTATGCCGTATGCTCCTCGCTCGTTCTCTTTAACTATGATCTTATCCTTGTGCTGTGCCTCGCCTTTAAAATCCTCTGACTCGAAGTTTATAAATAAAAATTCCTTATTACTAGGACTTACGCATTGATCAAAGTCAACGTTTAATGTGAAGATGTATTCGCGACCACTGGCAAAATCCGCGTTATACTCTTGATTGCTGTCGAAAAACCATGCTGCCCTATTCCTAGATTCATTACCTTCCGCCTCCTCTTTTGATGCGTATCGTATGAATTTGCCTGCCCTTTTTGGTTGCCACGATAATGACGCTCCGCCAATCTCTTGAGATTTATTTTTCCCTTTACCACATTGTATGGGTTGTCCCGTTCCCATTTTCAATTGTAATGCCGTCAGAGAAGATTGATTCGTTGAATCAATTTGATTCAAACGATGCCCATATTTCTCCGCTCGCATCAAAGATGCTTTAAAGTCAGGTTGCTGTTCCTTATTTGCAGTTTTTGCCTGCATCACAAACGGTTGCGACTGAAACATCCCTTGCACTGGAGTGTTTGAGAAATCCTGTGGTTCTTTCTTGGTTTTTTGATTTTGGGTATGCACTTGGCTAATCATAGCCATACTTTGACTGATGACTGATTTAAGATATAAGTTAATTTTCCCAAATAATTTCTCAATAAAATTAGACTAAAGTATGATTATTAATATTTTAAGTAGGTTTAAAATATAATCCAAAATCCATCAAACCCAGCCCTTAACCTCAGTATCCGTGAGCGTCCGCTCTAATTTAATACACTCACTCTTCGCTGCCTGCAATATACAATTCATCGTCACCACATCCCCTGCATCTGCGGCTAAAAATGCCGCATTCATGGCAATACTGCGAATATTACCTCCTGCAACATTTAACTGTCCCAACTTTTGATAATCTAAATCTTCTGTGGGTGTAGCTTTCGGAAAAATCCGCCGCCAAATTTCTGCTCGTTGAGTGGAATCTGGAAAAGGAAACTGGGTAATAAAACGGATACGACGCAGAAATGCTTGGTCTAATGAACTTTTTAAGTTAGTTGTTAATACTGATAGTCCCCGGTAACTTTCCATTCTTTGTAATAGGTAACTCACTTCAACATTAGAATGGCGATCATTGGAATCTTTAACTTCAGTGCGCTTACCAAACAAAGCATCAGCTTCATCAAATAGTAATATTACACCTCCCAACTCTGCCGCATCAAATACCCTACCGAGATTTTTCTCTGTCTCCCCGATATACTTACTAATTACCGCACTTAAATCAATTCTGTATAAATCAAGTTTTAATTCCCCCGCTAAAACTTCTGCTGCCATTGTCTTACCTGTACCGCTAACACCGGCAAATAAGGCACTAATTCCCAATCCTCGCTTGCTTTTACCCCCGAAACCCCACTCATCATATACTTTGGCTCGTTGTTTGACTTGGAGAGCCACATCTCTGAGAACTTGTACCTGAGACTCTGGTAATACTAAATCTTCCCACTTGGCAATAGAATCAATCCGTTGGGCTAAATCATCCAATTTGGGACGAGCTTGGGCGCGGCAAGTATCCCAAAGCAGATGGTTAAAGTTTATATTATCTACATTGTCTGTATCTTCTGACTCCTGTGCTTGCTGCCACTGGACGGAAACTTGAGAACAAGCGGCTTGAATCACGGGGACGCTAAGATTAAACTGCGACACTAAATTACTGACTTGAATTTTGGTGGATACTGATACTCCATTTAAAGCTTGTTCCCAGATAGTATACTGTTCGGGGGTTGTAGGACGTTCGACATCAAAAACTAGCGCCGGTCTTAATCGCGATCGCCGACGCTCGGTGGTAGTAATAATTATCGGGGAACGCATCCATTCACACAAATAAGTAATTGTGGATTCTTTATTCGCGTCTACCCCTTCTAAATCATCACAGTCCATCAACAAAGCACAACTAGCTAAAAGCACTTCCCGTTCCCAAAGTTGCTTAAACTTACTGATTTCACTGGGGGTTGTTGGTAAAGCATGAGCGGCGATCGCATATAAATTTAGTTGTAAATAATGACAAGCAACAGCTGCAATAGGACGTTTACTTGCAACTTCATTACCACATAATTGTAATATGGGCAATTTGAGAAAATCATAAATTTCGACCCACCATACAGCTGTCATTTTCTCCATCAGCTGTAAGTGAGATGGAACCAATTCTTCTGTAACCGTTACAGGTTCGACTATTCCCAATAATCGCTCATCTAAATGCTGCACCCCGATTAAATAATGCAATATTCGCTCATCAATCCGTAAAGGACTGCTCATCAAGTCACTTCCCGAACCGACTTCGATTAATTTCCACCGACGTAAGGAACCTGCGGGAGTAAAAGCACTCCAATGTAAACCATCTAACACCGTCATTGCTAAACCGAAAGTTGGATATTTACGCTCTGCATTTCCACAAGCAGCAGCGCAAAGTATGGAAAAACTCGCATCGAGTTCTACACCAGCACACAACAGCAGCAAATTCCGTTCAAATTCACTTAAATTAAAAATGGTACAGATTTTATCTAACGCAGACGGTTCGGAGGATGTAATCGAGTTATCTATGGGATTTTTTATGAGATTTTCCCCATGTGTAATATCCTCCTCCAGCAAACTTGGATCAGCGTGCTTCACCAAAATTGCCCTGATTTTAGCTAATGCTACCGATATATACGTATAATTATCAACGTTCTGATTGCTGGTAGTAGTTGCGTCCATTTCAGTTATCAGTTATCAGTTAAAATAATCGAATCTCTCAACTGATGATAATTGTTAAAAGTTATAACCAATTCCTAACTTTAGCCCAATATCAGTTTCATCGAAAAAGCCAACATCTACTCCAGCAGTGGCGCTAAATTCATCTGATAAAGGTATATCCACACCACCCGTAAGAAGAAATTCGACGGAACTATTATCATCTGTAGAAACTGCTGCTCCCCCTCCAATATAAGGAATTGCTATTATTCTCGATTCTCTAAAGATTGTGGATGATTTGATTGGAAAGTCAATTGTTACAGGTAGAAGTAATACAGCTTTGTCACTGATTGTAGCAGCAGGACGAAAAGAGAAGTTATTTGTTAACCCAATTTTACTGAAGATAGTAAAGGCATTTTCACCCAAAGCTGTCTCTCCATTCAACCCAAAATTACCACCGAACCCGATATAGTTGCGAGCAGGTATTGTTTGGGGTTGGGGTGATTGAGTATCTGTACCAGGGTTTTGATTAGTGTTGGTACCGGGGTTTTGATTAGTGTTGGTACCGGGGTTTTGATTAGTGTTG